>NC_013741.1:1248497-1560622 GCF_000025285.1 Archaeoglobus profundus DSM 5631 | reverse complement strand
TGAACTCAAACATATAAGGCTTCCGAAATGATTTAAACACAACCACTCAATTTCGAGCGATGCAAGTCGTTAAAAGCCTGAAAGAGCAGAAGGATTTTGAGGAGAGGTTTTACGTTAAAGAGGAGGGAGAAACTGATGAAAAGTACGGATGTAATCCGTTCAAGCGACCCATGGAAGATTACATAAAGAAGGGTTTCGTCTGCATAGACAAACCGATGGGTCCAAGTAGTCACGAAGTCGTTGTTTGGGTTAGAAGAATTCTTGAAGTTGAGAAAACAGGGCATACGGGAACTCTCGATCCGAGAGTTACTGGAGTTTTACCGATAATGATAGAGCAGGCTACAAAGTTAGTGCACATCCTTCAAGGTTCTGAGAAGGAGTACGTTTGTTTAATGAGGTTGCACGGAGACGTAAGAAGGGAGGATATTGTAAGGGTAATGAAGATGTTCGAAGGGAAGATATACCAGAGACCCCCACTGAAATCTGCTGTAAAGAAGCGTTTGAGAATTAGAGAGGTTAAAAAGATCGAGATTCTTGAAATAGACGGTAGAGATGTCCTATTTAAGGTAACAACGGAAGCAGGAACTTACATAAGAAAGCTTTGCACGGACATAGGAGAGGTTTTGGGGTGTGGAGCGCATATGCAGGAGCTTAGAAGGACGAGAACGGGAATATTCACCGAAGACCTGTGCTACACCCTTCAAGACTTACTTGACGCATATGTCTTTTGGAAAGAGGAGGGAGAAGAGAAGTATCTAAGGCAAATAATAAAGCCGATGGAGTTAGCTGTTACGGACATTCCGAAGGTAATTATAAAGGATACCGCCGTGGATGCAATATGCCACGGTGCGGATTTAACTGCAAGAGGGGTTTGTTACATCGAAAGAACAGTTAAAAAGGGTAGGAGAGTTGCAATATTCACACTTAAAGGAGAGCTTGTAGCTCTGGGAGTGGCAACTATGGATGCGGAGGAGATTTTGAGGACAAACAGGGGTGTAGTTGTAGACGTTACGAGAGTTATAATGGAGAGGGGAGTTTATCCGAGAGCTTGGAAGAGATGAGGATCGCAATATTGATTCCCGTCTCACCTTTCGAACCCCTTGAAACTGTTTCGAAATCTGTCGAGAGGTTAAAAAAGTTGGACTTGAAAGGTTTCGAAGTTAAGATTGTTTACGTCGTAGATAAAAAGAATCCTAACGACGAAAGAGTTGATTTCCTTAAGAAGGCTGGAGTAGACGTTTTGGTTAGAAACAGCAATAGAGGTAAAAGGGCTGGTGCAATAAACGACGGTATCGAATTTTTAAAGGATTTTAATCCTAAATACCTCGTCATATTCGACGTAGATTCTAATCCGAGTGTAGACTTCGTTAAAAACTGTGTTTACGCCTTAGAGAATGATGAGAAGGCTTATTTAGCTTCAACCAGGAGATACGTTTACAATCCCATAAATCTGCCTTCAAAGACGGTGTGGCTCGAATACCATCTGATAAACTTTCTACTCAAGAGAACCAAGTTCAAGCAGTTCAACGGGTTGATAGGTGTAGTGAGGTTTGATCTAATTTCGAAGTATCGTTTGAATGAAGAAGCGGTAGCTGAGGATGCCGATTTTGCTACAAGAATGCACTGCTTAGGTTACAGGGCTTTGCTCGTTGAAGGTAAGCTTTTTGAGCAAGCTCCTATGAGTTGGAAGGATATATTCAATCAGAGGTGCAGATGGTACTACGGGGGATTGCAACTTTGGAGATACTTTAAGGATGTTTTAAAAACGAAGAATTGGGGTTTTATAACCTCTTGGATTTCCTCGTTAACTTTAACTTATGTCGTATCCTTATTTTTACCACTTCTACCGTTAGGATTGCCGTACATGATCCACAAGATAGGGTTTAAGGAAGCTTCGAAGGGTTTCGTCGGGTTGCTCATTCATGTAACGGTTTTACAAACCGCATCGATTTATTCAATAGTCAAGTTCTTGATCGGAAAAAGAGTTGAATGGAAGCCCGTAGAGAGGTTTGAACAGATCAGCTGACAGGCTCGTAAACTATGCCCAAATCCCTTGCATACTTATAAGCTTCTTCCATTTCCTCTATCGTAGGCCTTCTGGCTATATCCTTATACTTTTCAGGATACTTCAAAACCTTGAAGAGTGGTCTGTACTGCTCCATTATGTTGACCAAAGCTCTTGGGCAGTTTTCCGCAATCCACTTAAGCACGGGTTTTGTGCAACATTCCAAGTGGTTTGGTAGGACTAGATGTCTTATGATTATATCACTCCAATCGTGAGCCCACTTTATGTTTCTTGTAACGACACTCCAGTAGTTCTTAACCAAGCTGAGTCTCTCAGCACATCTGTCATTTCCGTACTTCAAGTCGGGTAACCATATGTCTATAACCTCTCTCAAAAGCTTCATAGTCTCAACGCTACAGTACATGTTGCTGTTCCAAAGCTGTGGAACGTTCACGTTCAAATACTTGAAGCTCTCGAGTATTACGTGGAGATTTGGAGTTGGATCACCTCCGACGTGGTTTATGTTCCTTGCACCAGTTAACCTCAACTCCTCCTGTATCGAAGCGAGTTTTTTTGCATCGACAACCTCTCCATCATTTGGATACTCCTGACTTATGTCGTGATTCTGGCAAAATACACATTTGAAGTTACATCCGCCGTAGAATATCGTCCCGCTTGGAACTAGAGGAGCTTCTTCACCGTAGTGGTGGAAGTAGCTGTGGACGTTTGGCCACTTAACACCACAAACACCTACCTCTCCTTTAGCCCTGTTAACTCCGCACTTTCTCTCACAGAATTCGCAACTTTCGAGAATTCTATAAGCTATATCCACCTTCAAATCCAAGAAATTTGGGCTTGCATCTGGAATCTTTTCGATGTCAATCTTTCCATCCTTGACAGCTTCTAAGAATTCGTTAAATACCTTAGATTTCTCATCGTGAATCTTCCAAAGCTCTTTCAGATCAGCGTCCTTATCGTAATCAACGTGAATCTTCTTACATATAATGAACTTGGCGGGCATATCATCGTTCATAACCTTGTAGTACCAGCTAAGCCTCTCCCTAACAACTGGATTCTTCCAAACCGCTATTGCGTCAGGTCTCAGATTCCACATGATGATTAATTTCCTCAACAAAAGTTAACGTTTATTCTCAAGAAGCATCTCCAAGTAAGATTTCGTTATTGGATTCCTTAAACCGAATTTATCCGCAATCTTGAAGACTAACCTCTTAGCTTCTTCAACGTTCTCACTCTTTATTTCTATCTCGACAAACCCACCCAAATCTTTGACGTTATCTATGCAGATTGTTGCATCCCCCATTCTGTATATTCTTCTAACTTTGAAGACTTCAGCTACTGGTTTAAAACCCAGCTTTTTCATAATTTCTACGGCTTTATCAAAATCGCTTATCTCAACTTCTATCTCCTCTCTCGTCTTGGTTTCCCTATCGATTTTCGGACCCTTGTACGTCAAGAAAACCTTCTCAGATTTTCTAACCCTCAAAGCTTCATCAGTCTCTAAGAAATCTCTGCAAGGATGGTTGAAGTAGATGTCCCTTTCACAAACCTCGCAGACGAACTCTGCAACTTCTTCAATCTTTCTTTTAACATTCTCTTCAAGCCTAAACTTGACTTCAACCTCCATGATTTAAATTTCGTTCAGTTTACTAATCTTATGGAGATAAAACCAATCGGATACGTAGTTGAAGAGAACGTAATTGAGATTTTACCAGATTACGAGGAAGGTTTGGAAGGTCTTGAAGAGGGTACTCACATCTGGATCCTCTACTACCTCCACAAGGCTAAAGAGGCTTTGAAAGCACATCCGCACGGAGATAAGAGTGTTATAAGAGGTGTTTTCTCCACTCGCTCTCCGAACAGACCAAACAGGATAGGTATGAGTTCTGCTACGATAAAGAAGATTGATGGTAGGAGAATTTATCTCGATTACTTAGATGCTTTTGTAGGAACACCTATTATAGACATAAAGCCCTACGCTGAAATATACGATTGCATTGGCTCCGTTTTAAGTGGAGAACAGATAAGGAAGAGAATTCTCTACGATAAACTCATTGAGGATTACATCGATCTTGACGTTCAGATTCAACCAAACGGATTTGATTGCACCTTGAGAAGCGTTCTTAGGATCAAAGGGACTGGGAAGGTCGGATTTAGAGAGAAGGAGATTCCGGAAGTTGAGGAAATTCCTTTCGAAGATGATTGGTTGTTCTTGCAGAAGGGATTCTACAAGGTCATTCTTAACGAAAGAATAAACATGCCAAACGATCTGATGGCTTTAGCGAGACCTCGATCGACATTGATAAGGTGCGGTGCAAACATTCTTACAGCCGTTTGGGATGCTGGGTATAGCGGGAGAAGTGAGGTGGGGTTGGTAGTTTACAACGATGGAATATGGTTGAAGAGGAATGCAAGGATAGTTCAGTTAGTTTTCATAAAGTTGGCTGAAAGAACAAAGCCTTACAGCGGTAGCTATCAGTTTGAAAATGTTTAAGGTGGCTGTTTTATGAATCCGAGTTCCATCAACTTCCTTATCTTTTCCTGAGCACTCTCAATTAACTCCTTGCACTCTCTGTAAATCTCATCTCTGCTCATTTTCAGCCTCGCAACACCCTGTTCTATAGCCTTTAAAGCTACAGCGGTAGCTACTTCTGGAAATACATCGCTTTCAGTCATACGGGGAACTATGTAATCCTCACTCAGTTTTGGCTCTGCAAACTTTGCTAAAGCTTTTGCAGCTTCAATAGTCATTTCATCCGTTATAGTCCTAGCTCTGACTGTCAAAACGCCTCTAAAGACTGCTGGGAATACAAGAGAGTTGTTGACCTGATTAGGAAAGTCACTCCTCCCAGTGGCTACTATTTTAGCTCCAGCCTTTTTGGCCTCATCCGGAAGTATTTCGGGAACTGGATTTGCCAATGCGAAGACTATTGGGTTTTCAGCCATCTCCTTAATCCACTCTGGCTTTATTACGCCCGGTCCGGGTCTGCTCGCAGCGATTACAACGTCAACGCCTTTCAAAGCCTCCTTAATTCCCCCAACTCTTCCTTCAGCGTTCGTCTTCAAGCAGAACTCCCACTTGTAAGTGCCCTTTAAATCTTCTCTATGCTTTCCAAGTATTCCCTTGCTGTCTACAAGGAACATGCTCTCAGGCCTTGCGCCGAACTTTTCAAGCAACCTCACGGTTGCAGTGTTAGAAGCTCCGACACCGACAACTGCAATCTTAACATCCTCTATCCTTTTACCTACAAGCTTAAGAGCATTT
Source organism: Archaeoglobus profundus DSM 5631 (assembly GCF_000025285.1). Classification (GTDB taxonomy): domain Archaea; phylum Halobacteriota; class Archaeoglobi; order Archaeoglobales; family Archaeoglobaceae; genus Archaeoglobus_B; species Archaeoglobus_B profundus. The sequence goes on along the minus strand of NC_013741.1, from coordinate 1,555,334 downwards.
ATTAATCCCGCCAAAATTGCTGTAGCCGTTCCTTGCTGGTCATCGTGCCATACGGGGATGTCTAACTCACTTCTCAGTTTTTCGAGAATGTAGAAACACTTCGGCGTCGATATGTCTTCGAGGTTTATGCCTCCAAAGGCGGGAGAAATCTTCTTTACAATTTCTATGAATCTATCGGGATCCTGTTCATCAACGGGCAGTGGAAATGCATCGACACCACCCAGATACTTGAAAAGTAGAGCTTTACCTTCCATGACTGGTAGAGATGCCAAAGCTCCAATGTTTCCCAACCCCAAAACCCTAGAACCGTCTGTAACTACGGCTACCATATTCCATTTCGATGTATACTCGTATGCAGTATCTGGGTCATCCTTTATCTTCAAGCAAGGCTCAGCAACACCCGGTGTATAATAAACAGCAAAGTCGTCCAAGTCTCTTATCGCGCATTTCGGCAGTACCTCTATCTTTCCCCTGTAGAACCTATGCCAAGCCAACGGCTTCGAAACTTTCAAACGATCACCTCCAGTGAAAAGTTAATTCAGTTTAAAAGAATAAGAGGTTTTCCATTATATCCCCAAGTAAGCCTTCTTGATATCTTCTGACTTTTCAAGTTCTTCGGCCTTCCCCTCTATCTTAATTTTTCCCTCAGCCATCACATAAGCGTAATCGGCTATAGCCAAGCTGAGATGTACATTTTGTTCAACTAGAAGCATTGTCACTCCTTCATCCTTTAGCTTTCTTATTGTCTGAAAGATTTCAAGAGTTAACTTCGGTGAAAGTCCTAAACTCGGTTCATCCAATATGAGCACTTCAGGGACGCTCATTAGCGCTCTTGCGATTGCAAGCATCTGTTGTTCTCCACCGCTCATTGTTCCAGCTTTTTGATTTAATCTCTCTTTCAATCTCGGGAAGAGATTAAAAACAAATTCCAGTTGGTCCTCAAAATGATCCTCAGCTCTCTTAGTGTACGCACCCATCTCCAAATTCTCAAGTACGGTCATGTTGGGAAAGATCATCCTACCTTCGGGAACCATAACCATTCCAAGTTCAACTCTTGAATGAGTAGATAGCTTGGTGACATCTTGGCCGTTGAAAATAACGTTACCCTTCCAAACTGGAACTAAACCCATAATGGCTCTCAAGAGTGTAGTTTTTCCACTTCCGTTAGAGCCAATCAGAGCTGTTAGACTTCCCTTCTCAACCTTAACTGTTACACCCCAGAGTACCTGCACCTCACCGTATCCAGCTTCGATCTCTCTCGCTTCGAGGATGGGCAAGCTTATCACCTCCTAAGAAGTTGAAGGACTAGTTCAGGATCTCCAAGATAGGCCTCTATAACTTTCGGATCATTGGCAACATCCTCTGGTTTACCCTCAGCTATTTTCTTTCCGTAGTCAAGGACTATCACTCTATCAGATACGTTCATTATCGCATGCATGAGGTGCTCTATCATCAGTATGGTAATTCCGCTGTCTCTGATGTCTCTAATAATTTCGATCATCTCGGACACCTCAGCGGGATTCAATCCCGCCAAAACCTCATCCAGAAGCAGAAGGTCAGGCTTAGAGGCTAAGGCCCTTGCAAGCTCAAGTCTCTTTTTCTCAGGTACGTTGAGCTTTCCTGCTGGCAAATCAGCCTTTTCATTGAGTTTCACAAGCTTTAAAACATCATCAGCTATTTTCTCTGCCGATTCTAAGTCCATATATTCTTTTCCAAAGCACGCACCAACCATTACGTTCTCCTTAACACTCAACTCACTCAACGGCTTGACTATCTGAAAAGTCCTCGCTATACCCAATCTCGCAATCTTGAACGGAGGCAACCCTGTTATATCTTTACCATTGAATATCACTCTTCCCTCCTCCGGCTTATACACACCAGATATTACGTTGAACAGTGTGGTTTTTCCAGCGCCGTTCGGGCCTATGATACCAACTATTTCCTTTCTCTTAACCTCAAAGCTCACGTTGTCAAGGGCGACCAAACCTCCAAATCTCTTGGTGACTCCTTCAACTTTGAGTATCATTCCAGATACCTCCTTAACTTGGGTAATTTGTCGCATATAAATCCGACAATACCCCTAGGCATGAAGAGGACAATCAAGAGAAGTATGACACCCGAGATTGCCATGTGAAGGTTCTTGAAGGCCTCACTGACGAGGAGGTAACCCCTAATTCTTTCGTAAGCTACAGCGCCTATGAATGGCCCTGCAATGGTACCGAATCCACCGAGCATTACCATGAATATCATCTCTACCGATTTTGTAAGGTGGAAGGCCACTCCAGGTTCTATGTTTCCATTCTTAAAGAAGAATATTGCTCCTACCATACCCGGGAAGAATGCTGAAAGTGCGTAGGCTAAGGATTTGTACGATCTTGTATCGACACCCAGAGATATTGCTGCGTCCTCGTCCTCTCTTATAGCTAAAAGTCCAAGTCCAAACTTTGACTTCTTAACGTACCAGCTCACAACCACAACTGCCAACGTAACTACAAGCATGAGGTAGTAGGACAGCCATATGGCATTTTCTGGACCTCCGTAGGGATTGTATACATCTATATGGAGATATATACCTTCAGCACCGCCTATAGGCTCTAAATTTTCAACAAGTGCCTTAATAGCTTCGTTGACTCCTATCGTCGCTATTGCAAAGTAAGCACCTCTAAGCTTCAATATAGCCTGACCCAATGCGTAAGCTATGATAGCCGAAAACAGTCCACCGATAATCATCGCTGGAATTATACTGAAGCCGTAGTACTCTATCAGAGATATTGCGACGTAGCCTCCTATACCGTAGAAGACAATGTGTCCAAAGCTTACATAGCCAGTATAACCCAGCAGTATGTTCAAGCTTGATGCAAGTGCTATGTACATTAGCATGATGAATACGGTCTCTCTGAGAGTTACGCTTTTCGTTACTACCGGTAGTAGACCCATCGCGATTATGACTGCTACAACCCAGATCAGCGAAATTGTTGGTTTCCTCATACTTCACCCCCCAACAATCCTCTAGGTTTCAGCACGAGCACCGCTACGAGTATTGCAAACTCTATGAATGGAACTAAACCCGTAGTAATCTGCATAGTTGCGACGTTTTCAATAATGCCCAGCACAAGACCTCCAACAAGGGCACCTAGGGGGTTACCCAAACCACCCAAGACACATATGACGAAGCTCTTCAACTCGTAAACTCCACCGGACAAGATTGTGAATGGAAATATGGTCGCTATAAGCGCTCCAGCAGTCATTGCCAAAGCAACACCTATTCCGAAGCTTAGTGCTAGGATTTTTGTTGTGTTAATACCCATGAGCTCTGCCGCAGTTCTGTTCATCGACACGGCTCTAACAGCCTTGCCAAGTTTTGTTCTGTAAAGGAATATGTAAAGTAATGCTGTAAGTATTACAGATATTACGCCAGTAGCTACCTTTGTTCCGAGTATTGTTACGTTGCCTATCGCTACATAACCCAGATCTATGTCTATGGCATATGGTATTGTCGTCCAGACGAATGTACCAACACCAATTATGAATAAGCTAACGCTAAAGGTTGAAAGGAGTGTAGAAAGCTCAGGAGCATCTATAACTCTATGCAGAGCTACAAAGTATGTAACCATACCCAAAAACAGCCCCAATCCAAAGATAGCTGGAACTCCCAAATAGGGGTTCAAGCCATACGTGAAAAGGTAATACGCGACAAACATACCCAAGGCTATAAAGGCACCGTGAGAAAGGTTTATGACACGCATAACACCGAATATGAGGTTCAAACCTATCGCAGCAAGACCGTAAACAAGCCCCAAGAGAATCCCACTTATCAAGCAATCTATCCAAATGTCTATCAAGAATATCACCTCCTAAAATAAAAATTAAAAATTTAAATGACTTTTCTTCTCAGAATGTAAGTTGCACATAATCCAGCTACTGCGAATACAAGCTCAAAACCGGGGGTCTTCTCTGTAACTGTTGTTTCCACTACTTCGGTTCCTGCCTCTGTTGGACCTTCCTCGAACTTAATGTAGAGAGGATACACGAGATCTGCTGACTTTGCCTCCTCTGGCCAGACTACCTCCTTTATAAGCTCGCCATTCTTCTTCTGCCACTGCAGATAGACCATTTCGTGTCCCTTTTGCCTGCCATAGTATTCTCCAGTATCAAAGCTTATTCTACCGTAGAACGTCATTATATCCATTTTTTCAAGTGCCTCTTTGACCTTTTCAGTATCAAGCGTTCCTGCATCTTCTATTGCCTTCTGCAAGATCAATCCAGCGACATATCCACCAGCGGCATGGTATCCCGGTTCGTATCCGTAAGCACTCTTGTACTGTTCAACAAACTGTTCAACGGTAGGCCCGTACCACTCCACTCCAAGCTTCTCAGCTATTTCCTTACTGTATTTAGCCTGTGGCTCCCACTGAGAAGGACCTGTTACGTAAAGTGCCGCATCACCTATTTCTGCAAACTCTGGAACAGCTGGAGCGACAAGCAGAGATATTAACTTGACCTTTACTCTCTTCTCGTACAACTGCTTTGCAAAGTTCTCTCCATCGGCGAAGTGTCCACCTCCAATTATAGCATCAGGATTCGATGCAAGAATCTTGTTTATGAACGATGTGAAGTCTGTCGTTCCAGAGGAATAGGGCTCAAATAATACGACGTCAAAGCCATTCTCCTCGGCGTACTCCTTAACTGCTGTACACACATCCTTTGCAAACTTACTGTTCTCGTACACAATCGCTACTCTCTTAGCATTTGGATCGGCCGCTTTGAGCATGTCTATAGCTCCAGTGAGGTATCTGCTCGCTGGTGTGTAAACTTGGAATATATGCTTGTAACCCTTGTTGAATATGCTGTCTGAAGCAGCTCCAGTTGCTATCATGATCTTACCGTACTGCTCAGCTATGATTGCGGCGGAAGCAGTCAAACCACTGCTGTACGGACTGATTAGGAAGTCAGCATTATCCTCAGTTATAAGCTTAGCATACAACTGCTGAACCCTATCCTTGCTACTCTCATCGTCGTAGAAGACGAGTTTGACTGGGAGCTTTTTATCCAAAGACTTAACATATATTCCACCCTGAGCGTTTACATCGTCAGCCCAAAGCTTTAAGCCTTGATACTGTTCTTTCGATTCAGAGTTATACTTACCAGTCTGAGACATCGTAAATCCGATTATTATCGCGTCTTTCGCCAAAACTGTCGGTGTCAGCAGCAGTAACGCTACCATAGCCACGCAAAAGGCTCTTTTCATTACCACCACCTCAATCAGTTTTCAATGATCTTTCGTAATCGAAGCTGTAGTTATAAATGTTACTAAAAAGATTGACATTGATAGTCAGTGTCAAATTAGCTCGAACCAAACTGACTAAATTTAAATATGGAGCGACCGAACCCAATGGAGCTATGAAAGTTCAACACGATATCGTTATTGTGGGAACGGGATTGGCCGGAATGAGGTGCGCGATTGCTATTGCAGAAAAGAGTAAAGAAGCATCGGTCGCACTAATATCAAAGACTTATCCTATAAGGTGTCACAGCGTTTGCGCTGAAGGAGGGACTGCAGCGGTTCTACAGCCAGAGGATAATTTTGATCTCCATGCTTGGGATACTGTAAAGGGTTCGGACTTTCTGGCTGACCAAGATGCTGTAGAAATCTTTGTAAGAGAATGTCCTAAGGAAATCTACGCTTTAGATAGATGGGGATGTCCTTGGAGCAGAACTGAAGACGGCAGAATAGCACAGAGACCTTTCGGGGGACACTCCTTCCCAAGAGCAACGTTTGCGATGGACAGAACGGGTTTTCATGAGGTTCACACACTCTACGAGAGATTGCACGTTTACGAAAACGTCCACTTCTACAACGAATTCTTCACAACCAACCTGATTGTTGAAGATGGAAGAGTGAAAGGTTTGACAGCAGTGGACATGAAGAATGGAGATTTGATAGTGTTTGAGGCAAAGGCTGTTGTTATAGCGACTGGCGGAGCTGGAAGGCTATACGGATTCACTACGTACAGTCATACAGTCACTGGAGACGGAATGGCCATCGCTTACAGATGTGGGGTACCCTTGAAGGATATGGAGTTCTTCCAGTTCCACCCAACTGGTCTAGTGCCTTCAGGAATACTAATAACTGAAGCTTGTAGAGGAGAAGGGGGATATCTCATCAATAAAGAGGGAGAGAGATTCATGAAAAAGTATGCTCCAGAGAGGATGGAGCTCGCTCCAAGAGATGTTGTTGCGAGAGCTATGTGGAAGGAAATAATAGAGGGAAGAGGTTTTGAAAGCGAAAACGGCCCTTACATAGCCCTAGACCTAAGGCATTTGGGTGAAGAGAAGATAGAGGAAAGATTACCTTTAATAAGGGACATGTGTAAGAAGTTCGTCGGCATAGATCCAGTTGAAGAGCCGATTCCTGTAAGACCAGTTGCGCACTACACCATGGGTGGTATTCACGTTAACGTGAACTGCGAAACACCGATAAAGGGTTTGTTTGCCTGCGGAGAATGTGCCTGCGTGAGTATTCATGGTGCAAATAGGTTAGGGGCAAATTCAACTGCCGAATGCCTTGTTTTCGGAAGGATTGCAGGTGAAAAAGCTTTAGAGTACGCTTCTAAGGTAGATTTCAAAAGCGTTAGCAGAGAAGAGTATCTGAAAGAGGAGAAAAGGCTGTTCGATGAGATGCTCGGAAGAAGTGGAGACGAAAGTCCATACAGGATTAAGAAGGAGTTAAACGAGACTATGGATAAAAACCTGTGGATATTCAGAGAGGAAAGGGGAATGAAAGAGGCTGTGAGAAAGATAAAAGAGCTCAAAGAAAGGTATAGGAATGTGGAAATTGTTGATAAATCAAAAGGCTTTAACACCGACCTAATCTCAACCATAGAGCTAGGATACATGCTTGATTTGGCTGAAGTGGTTGCATATTGTGCTCTCCTGCGACAGGAAAGTAGAGGTGCCCATTACAGGTTGGATTATCCAGAAAGAGATGATAAAAACTGGCTGAAGCATTCCCTAGCCTACAAGACATCCGATGGAGTTAAAGTTGATTACATACCTGTTACGATCACCAAATGGAAGCCTGTTGAAAGAAAGTACTGAGGTGATTGCATGAAATTCAGAATAAAAAGGTTTGATGGAAAGAGATTTTATTGGGACGAGTTCGAGGTTCCAGTGAGGAAAGGTATGACAGTTCTCGAGGCTCTCTACTACATTAAAGAGAATATAGACGGCTCCCTAGCCTTCAGAGCCTCCTGCAGAATGGGGATCTGTGGGAGTTGTGCGATGGTTATAAACGGAAAACCTAGATTGGCTTGCGAAACGCAGGTTTCATCTCTGGGTAAGAGTGTGAAAATTGAGCCTCTGAGAAACTTCAACGTGATAAAGGACTTGGTAACAGACTTTGCAGGATTCTTCAACAGGATTAAAACTGTCAAGCCTTACTTGATAAGAGAATCTGATGGAGAGATAAGGCAAACGCCAGAACAGCTGAAAAAGTACTACATATACACGCTTTGCACTAAGTGCGGTTCATGTATATCTGCATGTCCCGTAGCCAAGAGCACCTTAGGGCCGGCTCCGATTGTCATAGCTTACAGGTTCAATGAGGATAGCAGAGATGAGGGTAAAGAAGAGAGGCTGAAGATTTTGAGCGACTACATCTGGCACTGCCACTTTGTTTCTGAATGCAGTGAAGTCTGTCCCAAGAATCTAAATCCAGCAGAGATCATTCAGAAGTTAAGACTTGAAGTTTTGAAACACTCTATGAGGTGGTAACATGAGTCTGAATACTGTGGCATTTTACCTGCACAGGATAACGGGTGTAATCTTAGCGATTTACCTCTGCATACATCTCGTTTTCATAGGGACAGTAAAGACCGGAGAATATGCAAATCTGATTAAGATTACTCTATCCAAAGAGTTTCTACCGCTTGATTTACTACTGTTCCTAGTCGGAATTTATCACGGAGTGAACGGAATTAGACTAATACTTCATGAGTTTGGACTACTTTACAGGTACAGAAAAGCTCTGCTTTATGCAACACCCATAATAACGCTGATAATCTGGGTATTCGTCTGCTTGGAGGTGATCGGATGAAGGGTTTGAGCTGGTTGCTTCAGCTTCTCACGGGGATAGCACTTGTACTCTTTGTAACATACCACTTCGTCGTAACGCACATAACTGGGAGCTTGGCTTACGAGGAAGTCTTGCAGAGACTAATGAGCTTAAAGGTCTTCTACGTTATCTTCCTGCTAATCGTGGTTTTCCACGCATTCAACGGACTGAAAGTTATATCCGAAGAATACGGATTTAAATGGAGTAGAATATTTTATGTAGTTATGGTTGTTGCAGTTGCTTACGGACTTTACAGCCTATTTTAATATTTTGTATTCGATACCTTCGTCAATAAGCGTTTGTATCAGGTCGTTCAACAGAGACTGTGCACAGACGACAAGAACATCACAGCCGTGATGGACTGCTTCAACGCAGCAACATTTAGCTCCGAAGAATACGGGATTTAAACTTGCCTTTCTACAAGCTACAAGGGCTTCAACGCCCAGAGCAACGACTACTTTATTTTCCGCAAGCTCGGAAATTTTTTGAACGTCCACAGCTTTACTTCCTCCGAGAGTTACATCAGGAACAACGAAAACAGTCACCTTACCTCTTTCGGGCGGCTTAAACGCAATAGGCTTTATCAAGATTTCCTCATTTTCACCATCAGTTAGAGCTACAGCGTTGTAGTCTTCGCTGACTTTGCAGTAGATCAAACCCGTATCGAACCAGTATCTCACCTTATCGCCCTTTCTAACCCTCCCGACTGCTATGGCAACAACCTTTTCCGAATAGAGATTTTTGAGTATGTTTTCGGACCATACATGAATTTCATAGATCCTCTCTATAAGCCATCTCAGGCCCTTCTCAGTTATCTCATAGTTCTTTACGAACCCTTCAGAACTCAGTTCTTTGAAGTACTCTGAAATTGCCTGCGGAGTCAAGCCGAGTCTCCTAGCAATTTCTCTCTGATTCAACCCATTCAAAAGTAAAGATAGTATGAGTAACTTGACTGTATCTTTTCTCTTTGTCAAAGCTTCCATTTAGCAAAATCTAATTGGGAAAATTAATCCCTTTCGACAAAGTAGACTCCAAGTACTATCAGTATTCCACCCAAAGCCGTAAACATTGTGATCTCCTCCTTTAGCAATACGTAGGCAAGCAATGCTGTGAAAAGGGGAATCAAGTACGTAAAGACCGCAACGTTCGTTGCAGGTAAGGCTTTCAAAGCGTAGTACCAAGCCAAATATGCGAATACTGAACATAGTATGGAGAGGTATAAAAGAGAGAGGATTGCACCAAGTGACATCTCAAACGGATTAGCCAAACCTTTGGAGAGTGCGAAGGGGAAGAGCATTGCTGTTCCCAGTGCAAAGGCGTAAGTTGTTAGATGTTCCACCCTATAGCTTTTTAGCATTGCCTTTCCCAAAACTGTGTAGATTGCCCATAGAAGGCCATCAAATATCATTAAGAGATCTCCCAAATTTGGTGTAAAGTTTATCTGTCCATTGGAAACGACGAGGAAGACTCCGAGAAAGGCTATCAATATTCCGAGGATCTTTCTAACGTTCATACCCTCTCTCAGAAAGATATGCGAGAGGATTGCCGTAAATATTACACTTGTGTTTATGAGTATTGAAGCCTTCGTTGCTGTAGTCAACTCCAAAGCTGTGAATTGGACGACGTAGAGGAGAGTAACGCCGGACAATCCAAGTATTATCAAGCTTGGAAGATCTTTTAACCTGATTTTTAGATTCGGTCTGAACAAAATTAACATTATCGGAGTTGCTATGAGGAATCTGTAAAATGCAAGGTTGCAGGGGTCTAAGTAATTCAAAGCTATCTTGATTGCTATAAACGATCCCGCCCAAGTTAGGGATACGAGCAGGAGTAGGGGATACATTTCGAGAGCAGTCAATTTGGGACATTAAATCTTTCTACCTATAACGAGAAAACCGGTATGCCAAACCCTTGTAAGGGGTCTAGTTCCAACCCTCTTGTGCTCGTAATCTATTTTTAGGATTTCAAAGCTCTCAACGTTTCTAAATCCAATTTTTATCATTTTATAATAAACATTTCTTGTATCTTCGATGTAGGGGTTGTAAACGACTAAAAACCCTCCATAGTTTAGAATCTCGTAAGCCTTGGGAATGAACTTTACATCATCCTTCATATCCAAAATTATGAGATCGAACTCCCTCTTAAAGCCTTCAGCTACGAAAAGAACATCACCTACAATTTGGTGGATATTTTTTAATCCTGCAAGCTTGAAGTTTTCCCTTGCCACCTTTGCAAACTCCTTTCGTTTCTCCACCGTAACAACCTCACCGTACTTGTTGAAGTATGCCATATAAGCTGCAATCATTCCAGTTCCAGTTCCCGCATCGAGTATGAGAGAATCTGGACTTAAACCAGTGTACGCTATTATAGCGCCAATATCCTTTGGCATTATAGGTGTCGCTGATCTTTTGAAGTGCTTGAAGAAATCTACAGCTCTGTAGGGAAGAATCTTGTACTTAACACCCAAATGCGTTTCAACCTCATCCCCAAAGTTCTTATCCTTTAGTTCCTCTAAGTTTATTATACCGTCGTGAGTGTGCAGAGTTCCTTCAAGCTTTTCAACAAGGAACGTATGCTTTCCCCTTGCCAAAATAACTGGAGGTTTCATTTCTGCAACTTCATCAAAGCTTCAGCTAAATCGCCGTTTGCCTCTATTAGAGCTTTTCGAGCGGTTTCTTCGTCGACATTCGCCTGTTCCATTATCAGCTTGACATCCTCTTCACTAATCTCCACCTTTTTAACAACTTCGTAGCTACCTATAACTTGAAAAACCTCCATACCTCTCCCAGAAACCTTGGTAACGCTCGGATTCTTGAAAATAAGTTCCTCATTGGGAGTTCTAATGATAACCTCAATGGCGTTGATTTCCTCTATATTTATTCCCATCTGCTTCATCATCTTCTTCATTTGCTGGATGTTCATCGGAAGCATATTTCAGCTTAGCTTTGAGAGTAATAAAGTCTTCGATAGATTTCGTCAACTATCAAAATTGAGATTATTTAATCTTCATCAAAACGTTGAGCTTTTAATTTTAAGTTGACTCTGAAAAATTAATTAATAAAAAAGAGAAAAAATTTAAGTTTACTGTCTTCTTCTCAGCAGGTAGGCAATCGCTAAGAGTCCTGCTATTGCGAACACTGCCTCGAAGCCCGGTGTTGGTGTTGTGGTTGTCGGTGGCGGTGTTGTTGGTGTTGGTGTTGTGGTTGTCGGAGTTGGAGTCGGTGTTGTTGGTGTTGGCGTTGGTGTTGTCGGAGTTGGAGTCGGTGTTGTTGGTGTTGGTGTTACAGTTGTAGTGACAGGTGCAGTTTCAAGTATCTTGACCTCTCCGACCCATAGGACGTCGTCATCTGCATAGTAGTCCTTAGCGTAAGCATCTGTCGGTGATATGTCGTACCAATCTTCTATATCTCTTCCCTTTGGATCGAGTGTATGCATTGCATCTCTCACATAGAGCTTGTAGGTACCTGGGTCAATGCCAGCTGTTGGAATTTCGACTTCTGCCTTACCTTCGTTGTCCAAGGCCACTCTTGAATACTTCATCTTCTTAACACCTAAGTCAAGCACTACGTATATGTAATCGTAGATCTTTGTGCTCTTTCTGTTGGTTTCGATTTTAACCACTATGGGATCGCCCTTGACCACCTCTTCTGGGACATTGACGTTTAGCTCGAGTGGTTCAACTACTACTGGTACTGCAGTTTCTGCCTCACTTATCTCTTCGTTAGTTTCTTTATTGTACATGTGGAGCGTTAACGTGTATACTCCTGGTCTAAGCAGTTCGGTTGGCTTACCTTCATCTACAAGTTTGTCCAGCGTGTCATTGTAGAACGGATACAGTGTAGCATATAGCCATCCAGTGCCGTTGGATTCGTTGTACTTTGTAAATACGAGCTTGTCCTCTTTAACTTTTACACCCTGCCCAGTGAATTCAGCTTTGACGATTACATCGTCTGGGTCTGCATTGACTTGTACGTATACATCAATAGTATCTCCACGTACCATTTTGATCTCTGTTGGAATTGTGAGGAATCCAAATTCTGTGACCGTCAAGCTCAGTTGCACCATAGCATCTTCTGCTGGATTAATCCATGACTCGTTAGCTGGAGCAATCACATATATTGTATATGTACCAGTGTCAGCAGACTCATTTACGGTTAGCTGGACGCTAAACTTTTCATCTGTCACCTTGAGCTTATAGTACTTGTATCTCGGATCCTTTGCCACTTCGTCTGGATTAAATGCCTTGCTGTCAGACCAGAGTTCACCGACATTGTCAAGGACTGGGTAGTCGTCTGTATAGATGAATACATAATCCATCGTAGTAGTACCGCTTATTACAATGTCCGCACCTCTCGGTGCAGAAGTTCTACTAATCTCAGCAACGAGCGGAGCTTTCTCAACACTGATTGTAATTACATCTTCGTAGTCTGTACCTTTGATTCTTGCATGGATCGTGTACGTTGTTTTAGCAGCATCGTATTTTATGTGATACTTGTTGGTCTCCCATTTTCCATCAGAACCAACAGATACTTCGATTTTCTCAGTTAAAGGCTCTCTAAGTAGCTTGTCCCATCCCTGATCGCACCAGAGCTCTATCACGGTTCCCTTCCTTGCAGTTGCAACACCTTTGAACTTAATGTCTTCTCCCCTTGCATATGTCGTCTTGTCCATCTTGAACTCTATTGTAGGTTCTTCTACGCTTATATATATCGTTTCGGAGTCGTTTATTTTATCCGTAACAACTGCGAAGGCCATCACCTTATAACTTCCTGTACCCCACGTTGGGTCGAGATATACCTTGCTGTCGTTCTCCCATGACCCATCTGTATCAACTTTACAGACTCTTGTGTAATTCTTCTCATTAACTTCTTCAACTCCTGACATCAATGATCCATCTGGTCTTACGAAGCTACCGTTTGGTAACCATATTCCTACATAAACCATGTTTGGTGTACCATTATCTTCAGTACTGTTCGTCTCGGCTATGTTTACATAACCCTTAAGCTTTATCTCTGTTCCGAGTGTTGTAGTGGTGGGCATATCGAACGTTATCGTAATACCCCTTATCTCAAAGTCTACAGATTCAGTTTCACCTAACACCTCTACTGTTAGTGTGTATGTTCCTTCCGTACCGTTGTACTTGGTAAACAGAGGCTCAGTAGGTATGACTAAGGTCTCTTCTCTACTGCTGACAAATTTACCTTTGATATTCTCTCTAGATGTGTTAAATCCGCTGCCGTTCCAATATAATACTTCGTAGGATATTGGACCCGATATCTTTACGTATACATCTTCCGGTAAACCTGTGCCATACACCTTTACCTTTGCTACAATGTTATCACCTTTCACTATAGGCACTCTTTCGTTTTCGATTGCAATGTGAATTTCAGGTTTCGCGGTGTACAGTCTTAAATACAATGGAACATTGAATTCTTTCATAGTTGAACTATTACTTGTATTTATCAGTTCATACGTGTACATAACTACTATGTAGAAATCTCCTGGATAAAGTTGACTTGTGTCAATTATCAGCTCTTTACTTGCTGCTTGGAAGCTTGTTATGTATTTGGCATCACCTGTAGCATTGTCTACTATCTTAAATGTTGTTGTATTATCCGCATCGAGGCCCGACAATAGGATCTTTATAGTGTCACCGTAATCATACTGAGCTACATAGTAATTTGTGCAGTTAAACAACTTATCGATATCATAAAGCTTCATTGTCACTGCTGCAGTGACATTACTTGTTATGACCTTGTCTACCGATGTTCCCTCTATAGTACATTGTTGTGCGGACGCTGAAGCTACCACAATCAGTAGTAGTACTGCAGTCACTAAACCGATTTTCAATCCTACCCTACTCATACCTCTCTACCTCCCGAAACCAAAACTTTCTTTCCTCCGTCCATATTTAAACCCTACGGTTTTTGACGGCGGGATATGGTTTAGGCTAAGCCCCGCCGTCACCTTCACTTTATAAAACCCAGACCATATTTAAGCTTTTTGCTATCAATACTTATGAAATCCTTTAATCTTAATCAGTCAATTGACGAAGTTTATTGCTGAATTGCTTTGATACGGCTCAGATATTTGTTCGACAGGGCACTGTTGAATTACTCATTCATTCGAAGGATTTAACGAAAGATTTCCAGTTAAGTACGTTCAAGTCAATTTCATCTTTATGCTTGTGGATTGCACGGTCTTCGGTCAAAAGAATACCGACGTCTTTTGCCTGCGATACTATGATTAGATCTATAATATTTAAATCGTCTATTAAGTTTAGCATGCTGTTCAAAGCTCGATCGTGTCTATCGTTAAACCCGTGTATTCTAACCCTTCTATCCGATCTAAGAATTGAAAGTCCCTTGTTAAACTTCTCCAACACATCTTTGCTCTTAATTTGAAGGGATTTAACCTTAGCCTCGAAGATTGAGATCTCACCGTCTTTGCGGGCTGGAAGCCTCGCCTTTTAAGGCGGGGAGGAAAGCCCGCTTATTAAATTCTTTCATTCCTTTTCTTGCAATATTGGTTGAAGCGTTTAAATCTCTATCGATAATTAAGCCACAGTTGGGACAATGAAACAATCTCTGATTTTTGAAACGCTTATAGACGTAACCACATTCTGAGCAAGTTTTTGACGTATTTCTTGGGGAGACCTCTATTACTGGAACACCTTCGAGCTTAGCCTTATACTTTATCTTCTGGATTAAATCGTGGTAGCTCCATCTGTGAAGCAATTTTCTAACCCATTTAGGCATCTTTGCACTTCTCCTCTTTACTCCTCTAAGCTTTTCTAAAACTATACAAGCTTGATATTCTTTAGCCTTTCTAACGATTTCCTTAGCTATGATATGGTTAATGTATTTGGAGAAATTTCTGTGTTTACTACCCAATCTAAATTTTCTGTTATTCAGATATTTCATCTGTCTTCTCTGCCTTCTCGCTCTTTCCTTCTCTAACAATTCTTTATAGTGGTTAACAGTTTCTCCATCAAACCTTAGAACCTCTCTACCCTTATTATCCGCAACTACTACAAGGTTTTGAACACCCAAATCTACACCAAACCACAATTTCGGTTCGTAGGCAGGTTTGTCTTCTACTTTAACCGTCAAGTAGGCGTAAATTTCTCCGTCTTCTTCCTTGAAGTATAAGCGACCAAATTTTCCATTGACTAACCACTTATAATACTTTTTGGGAACGTAGACTGGAACGTAAACCCTTTTACCGTTTAACGGTATAACGAAACCGTCGTTTTCAAATTTAAAATCAACATTCTTGAACGAAATCATGAACGAATCGAATTTCGGCTTCACGTCTGGATTGACTTTCAGTTCTGTCTTGACAATCTGTATAGCCCAATTCATTGCATCTTGCAATGAATTCGAATACAAATTAGGATACTTTTCTCTTAACTTTTTATAAGCTAAAGAGTGTAATGTTCTGTCCGTAATCTTGTGTTTCCAAGCTACATCTATCCAGTCATTGACTGCTTGCCTAAACGAATCCATTGCATCCCTTAGAGCTTGAATTTTCCACTTCGTCTTTTCTCTAACTTTCATCTTAAGCGTAAGTTCCATATTACGGCTAACTACCAAAAGATTTATAAATCTTGTCGTGCAACTCCCATATAGAGGGTTGCTCTGACCCAACCCGATGACACCAACCAACCCCGTAATGGGGAGTTCCCCTATGGGGAACCCTCGCACTTCAGTGCGGGGAGGAGGTCAGTCAAATGTATTCTATCGAATTTTCGAATCAGTTCAGCGTACTTTTTCCTTGAAAAGCCTTTAACGTCTATGTCCATATAGAAGAAAGGCATTACGTACGTGGTATCGAGAAAAATCTCCTTCATATTTCCAGCAATTTGCGGACTTTCTCTCTTATAGACCGCATCTCATCGAGTGAGACTTTTGCAACTGCTTCGTCCATTAGCACGTCCACAATGCTTTCTTTCTTCTTGATTATTAGTTCCTTACCTTTAACTTCTACCAGCACTTCGTCTCCAGGATTCAGATTGGCTTCTTTTCTGACTTTTTTCGGCACATATATCTCGCCTTTCTTTCCGACTTTACCAATCATCAGAATTACTTAATTCTTCGGATATATGTATATTTCAGATAAATCTCCAGTACATTTTTGAAATGTGCCTTGCTGAATTAGTCATCTAAACTACTAAGGAATATTCTAAGGACTTAAAAAGAACTCCTAAAAGCTTATAGCGTCGTAAATGCTCATGTAGTGTACGATGATAGGGAGAAAAACAGTTTACGAGAAGTTTTGCAAGATATTGCTTACCCTTTCACATAATCTCGTTCATGATGTTTATGGGATGCATCTGCGGAAGAGGAATGAATGATAAATCAATTCAGTTAAGCCTTCATCCTTTCTATATCCTCAATAATCCTTCTAGCTTCTTCCTCCTCTGTAACTCTTCCCTTCTCCTCAACGACCTTCAAAAGCTCTTCCTCCAAGTTCTCCATGCTAACCTTAACCCTCTCTATAATAACTGGATTCGGCCTTAACAAAGCACCTCTAACTATACCTTCCCCATTTAATGGAGTTAGAACCAAAGCTCCTACCTTCTCATCCCCAACCCTTACCTCATAAACAACATCGCCCAAATCGGTCTTACCTACTCTTTCAATTCTCATTCTAACCTCTTCAACCTCCTCAAGCTCCTCAATTCTCTTAACGCTCTCCCTAACGATTTCGGCATACTCTTCTTCTGGTATTCTCTTGAAAACTTCTATCTTTAGAGAGTCTAGATCCCAAACGACCTCACCATCTCTAACGTCATAATCCACAACTATCCTTACTACATCGCCCTTATCCAGCTTAAGCCTGTTCACAAATATCTCGTAGAGTAGCTTGTTCAAATCTCCTGCAGCCTTTGCAACCATCTTGGAATCTATCTCCTTAGCCTTAATCTTGTCCTTCAATTGGGCAAAGAGTGTTCTTCTGACCTTATCTGCATAAGCACCGACTATGACCAATCCAGTATTCAATCTCATCTCGGCCATGTTAAAATATATGATTCGGAAATATATCAATCTGTCGACTCCTCCACTTCCTCGTAAACGCTTATCAGAGCTATTATACTTGCTGGAATCGCATGTTCGGTTGCAAAGGTTATGTAAGGTGCCAAATCTATGACGTAATCTGCCAACCTAAAGATACCTTTCGGAATCCCCTGCCTGCTCCCCATGAAAACCACGACCTCATCCGCATACTTCAAATCTCTTTTCAAATCATCCTTGACATCCTTAATCTGCTTTCCAACGGGATCTGTCACTATTAAGATGTTATTCTTCCTCCTCTTGTCCCTTGCAGTCTGATAGAGATCCTGCACATAAACTGGCACTTCCCTGACCTCTCTTGCGTAAGCCTTTTTCTGAATTTCCAGTCTGGAGAACTGCCCCCTTCTAACACCCCTTATGAAAGCTTCGAGCTCGTAAGCATTCACATAGCCGAAGGGAGCTATTACCAACTCTTTAACTTCAAAAGCCTGTGCAGACCTTCCTATCTTCTCACCCATCTCCTTCGCGGCAGATATGTCTTCCAAGTAGGGCATCTGAACGAGAGATATCTTGCTGAGTAGTTTTCTCGAATCTACCTTCTCTGGCGTGTACTTCCTCCTTTCTTCCTTACCCTCAATAACACCTATGTATGCGTTGTCGCCAATTATTTCAACGTAGATAGCTTTCTCTGGAAACTCCAAATCGACTTCCGCATTCGTAAGCTCCTTAATTTTGGCTCCGAGCCTTATGTTTATATCTGCACTTGTAAAGCTGTGTTTCTTACCCCTCTTCTTAGTTCTTATTGCAAAACTCTTGAATTCTCCAGCAACCTTAACTATTTCCTCCGCCTTGGAAACTATATCATCCACATCAGCCTTGCAGACTATCTTAATCGGAATTATCGTCTCTATCTCTGGAATGTCTTTGATCTTCTCGATTTCGTCGGAGTGAACTATGATCAATCCCAAGAAACCTGAAGGTCTTATCTCCAGCTTAACATCTCCCAATTTTTCCCTTATATGATCAGCTGCAATGTACTCCATTCCC
Organism: Archaeoglobus profundus DSM 5631; assembly: GCF_000025285.1. GTDB lineage: Archaea > Halobacteriota > Archaeoglobi > Archaeoglobales > Archaeoglobaceae > Archaeoglobus_B > Archaeoglobus_B profundus. The sequence goes on along the minus strand of NC_013741.1, from coordinate 1,537,157 downwards.
CTTAAGGTTTTAACGAGCAACATGAAAAGTATTTTAGCGGTGTGCTAAATTCAGTTTCGATGATGAAGCTTACGGGGATTGAGCCGTGATGATGAACGTGCCCTTTACAGAATTGTGAAGAAACACTCCCCTCCTGAGCGGTGATGATGAGAGGCAGGGCTTCTGATTTGCAACAATACAATAATAATGGAGGAGGACTCCTAGGGAATATAGGTGCAAATCGTAGAGTCTATTTGTTGAACGAGAAAAAAGCTACAAGCCTCTGCCCGAGATGTGGTGGCACGCTGCTCAGAGTGAAGGCCTCTTAATGAATCTTAATGGCAAAGAAGAACTTTTCAGGGTGGTTGAATTATATTCTATTCCATAAACCACCTTAAGGAGAGAACGGGAGTGTTTCTTCACCATTCAGTAAAGGGGGTTCAGCCTACATAGGCATTAGTAAGCCTATGTAGGCTTTGAGACACATCACCCTTGAAGGATGAAACCTTCAAGGGCTCGTCCCCCTTCGGGGTAACCCCGGAGCCCCACATCCGAAGGTTGAGGCAAGCGATAACGTCTCTATCAAGGACGAGTCCACACTTACATTTCATCAACCTGCCCCGATAGGCAGATAATCTGCCTGAACAGACGGGACAGGTTTTAGATGAATTTGAAGGGTTGACGTATTTGACAGGCAAGCCGAACCATTTTAACTTGTATTCGAGCATGAACTGGAAAGTTCTACAATTCCACTTAGAGAGCTTACGGTTTAAGTCTTTGCTACCATTAAGGATTCTCTCCTTGATGTTTCTAAGATCTTCTAAGATTGCACCATGCTTTATCGATGCGAGTTCTCTTGCAACTGTAGTTGTTATTTTGTGCATCAAATCTCTCGAACGATTTCTTTCTCTTTTAGAATACTTCTGCACAAGCTTTTTAGCAGTTTTTGGTTTTGTTTTGCTTAGTTTTTGAATTCTTCTTCTCTTTTCCTCGTAAACTCTGTGGATGTGGTAAAGCTCCTTCAAATCGAATCTGACAATTCTCCCTTTGATTAATCCCGTGATATTCGTTAAGTTAACGTCAAAAGATGCATAATCCCTTGGCTTTATCGGCTCAACTTTCTTCTTGTGTAATAATTAATCTATTCTCCTGTAGTATTAATCCACCGATTGAATCGTAATCCTTCGGCAAGTAATTGAATTTAGTTAGATCTACTTCGAGATATCTCTTTCTGGGCTCTATCGTAATCCTAATTTTGCCATTCTTAACTGAGAACAGTGTGGTTTTAACGTAGACTGACTTTTTGGTTATTTCAGGTTTAGATTTTGCTTTACCTCTATTATACAACTGAATCCATCCCTTCACCAATCCCACAACAGAATTAATCGCTGAATCTACGTAGTGCTTGGCAAATCTCCAGTTCCTTAGCAGTTTATCTCTCAATGCTTTTCTCTTGCCTTTATCAAACTTTAAGTGTGCTTTTCCAGCCTTAGAATACATAACGTGCTTGAATATTTCTTCTAATGCAACTTTTCTCAGCTTGAAGTATCCCTCCACCAAATCTTTCGGTGCAGTCATTGGAACACTGTAACTTTTTATCACTTCCACAATAGCAGTTGGATGTAAAAGCTTATAAACTTTATCGTGCAGTAGTGTTTATGAGTGAGATGAGATTCAATGTCACCGTAAGAGAGGAAATCGGTAAACTCTTCAGAATGAAAGTTGTGGAGGTTAAGGGTAATAAAAAAGGTGCATTAAGCGAAGCAGTCGAGGAAGCTATGATCTTATGGTTGGAAAAGCATGGCACCAAAATTCACTAACTATCAATCCCTACGAAAATTGTTACCGCTTCGCAGGGCTTCTGATTCACAACTGTAATATTCACAAAGTCATTACTTACAGTGATATGATCCCGAAGAAGTTGCTAAAAGATTTGAAGGGATACGCGATAGTTGGAAGGCATTCCGCAGTAAAGCCATGCTTCTGGCTCAAGAAGTCGTTAAAAGATGAGGGTGTTTGCTACAAGCAGAAGTTTTACGGTATTCAATCTCATCGCTGTCTTCAGATGACTCCAGCCTTAATCTGCAATCAGCACTGTGTTCACTGCTGGAGACCCCTCGAATTACTCAGAGATGTGGAAGGTTGGGATTCACCAGAGTTCATTGCTGAAGAGAGTATAAAAGCCCACAGGAAACAGCTTAGCGGTTTCTGGGGAAATCCAGATGTAAATAGAAGAAAGCTTGAAGAGGCTCAAAATCCCAATCAGTTTGCCGTAAGTCTTATAGGAGAACCTACCCTGTATCCATACTTACCAGAACTCGTAGACATTTACAAGAAGTGGGGTAGCGTATTTGTAGTTTCGAACGGAACAAATCCGGAAATGATTGAAAAAATTGAACCCACCCAGCTCTACGTAAGCTTAACAGCTTGGGACTCCGAGAGTCACATAAAGCTAAACAGACCTATCAAAAACTTCTGGGAGAACATTTTGAAATCCTTAAAGATTTTAGCGAATAAGGATTGCAGAACGGTTTTAAGAATTACCGTGATAAAGGGATACAACGACTTCCCCGAAAAGTTCGCTCCTCTTGTTAACTTGGCTCAGCCCGACTTTATAGAGGTCAAAGCTTACATGTATCTGGGCTATTCGAGGTTGAGACTACCCAGAGAGGCTATGCCAGAACACAGTGATGTGAAGACGTTTGCTGAAGAAATTTCGAAGCTTACCGGCTATCAAATTAAGAATGAATCTGTTGTTAGCAGAGTTGTTCTACTTGAAAGGTAGGTTTAAATACTTGTTTTACCAAGAATTGTAGGCTCTCCAGAAGAGGGCGATAGTAAGGAAAAGAATAAAAGGGAGGACGGTGGTAAAATGAAGGCGCCGAGCGATACGACGAAGTATCTTATACATGCAGAGATCGTTGCGGATGGTGTTGTTGAAAAGCCAGATGTAGTCGGAGCAATATTCGGTCAGACGGAAGGGTTGTTGGGTGACGATCTCGATTTGAGAGAACTTCAAAAGACAGGAAGGATAGGAAGGATAGAGGTAAAGATAGAGAGCAGAGGAGGAAAGAGCTACGGTGAAATAAAGGTTCCTTCAAGCTTGGACAAAATAGAAACGGCAATATTAGCTGCAGCGCTCGAAACGATTGAAAGAGTTGGTCCTTGCTCGGCAAGGATAAAGGTCACAAAGATAGAGGATGTTAGAGCAAGCAAGAGAAAAAAGATAGTTGAGAGGGCTAAGGAGATACTGAGAGAGCTATTCGAAGAACCAGAGATCGAATCGGAAAAGATTGTAGAATTGGTAAGGCAGGCTGTCAGAACTGAGGAGATAATAGAGTACGGACCCGAAAAGTTACCTGCAGGACCAGCGATTGATGAGAGCGATGCCATAATAGTTGTCGAGGGTAGAGCTGACGTCTTAAATCTTTTAAGACACGGGATCAAGAACGTTATCGCTGTAGAGGGAACGAACATACCGAAAACTATAGTCGAGCTCTCGAAAAAGAAGACTGTAACAGCTTTTCTGGATGGAGATAGGGGTGGAGATTTGATACTCAAAGAGCTATTGCAGGTCGCAGACATAGACTATGTTGCAAGGGCACCAGAAGGAAAGGAGGTTGAAAATCTAACCCTTAAAGAGATAATTAAAGCTTTGAGGAATAAGGTTCCAGTTGAACAGCTACACTCACTCAAGAACAGGGAGAGAGAAGAAAGAAGAGAAGAGGAAAAGCAGGAGAAAGTTGATCTAATCACGGCTATAAAGAGGCATGTTAGGGAGATAGAGGGGAAGCTTATCGCAAGAATACTCGATAAAAACAGTGAAGTTGTGAAGGAGATTCCGGTAAGAGACTTGGTAAAGACGTTAAAAAACGGAAATTTGAAGGCTGAAGCGATAGTTTTCGATGGGGTCATAACGCAGAGACTGATAGACATAGCTTCGAAGAAGGAGATTCCCTGCTTGGTCGGTGTAAGATTGGGAAACGTTGTCAAACTGCCTACAAACGTTAGAGTCATCACGTTTGATCAGCTTTAATTTTTAATTTTTTTATGCCAAGGTTCGTCATTCAAGAACATTTTGCTGAAAGGGCTGGACATCACTACGACTTCCGATTGGAGCTTGATGGGGTAGCTAAGAGTTGGGTTCTTAAGAAAGGAATACCCGAGAGAGGTGAAAGAAGGCTGGCGATACAGACGTTCGATCACACCGTAGATTACATGGATTTTGAAGGTGAGATACCATTCGGCTACGGGAAAGGAATAGTCAGAATATACGATAAGGGTGAGTACGAGCTTCTCGAAAGGAGTGAAGACAAGATAAAATTCAGACTTAATGGGAAGAAGGTTAAGGGAACATTCGTCCTTATAAGGTTCCCGAAAGTCAAGAACGGTTGGCTGATGATAAGAATAGATTAATCGACAGAGATTTAAAATGCATTTAACTCCCATGATGATATGAATTTCGAAATCGTTGCCAAGGATGTAATGGGTAGAATTGGAAAGTTCAAAACACCTCACGGAACTGTTGAAACCCCAACTATACTTCCAGTAGTTAACCCGAATATAGAGTTAATTCCTCCTAAAGATTTGAAGAAGTTCGGCGCTCAGATGGTTATAACGAATGCATACATTCTTTACAGAACAAGAAGAGAGGAAGCAATTGGAAAAGGTGTTCACAAGCTGTTGGGTGTTGATTTACCGGTGATGACGGACAGCGGTAGCTATCAGCTTATGATGTACGGGGATGTTGAGGTTAGCAACGGGGAGATACTCAAGTTTCAATCCGAAATAGGCTCAGATGTAATAGTCCCGCTGGACATTCCGACTCCACCCGATGCCGATTATAACACCGCTTTGAACGATTTGACCGTGACGTTGGAGAGGGAGAGGGAAGCTGTCAAGTATAAGGGAGAGTCTCTTCTAGCTTTACCAATCCAAGGATCGACACACATGGACTTGAGGAGGAAATCAGCCGAAGAAGCTCTAAAAATTGGTGGAGATGTTTACGCAATAGGAGGAATAGTTCCGTTAATGGATACATACAGGTTTCAGGATGTTGTTAGGATAATCTTGGAAGTCAAATCTGTCCTGCCTTCAAATGCTGTTGTTCATCTCTTCGGCGCTGGACACCCGATGATGTTCTCTTTAGCAGTTGCTTTGGGATGTGATTTGTTCGATTCGGCAGCCTACGCCTTGTACGCTAAAGACGATCGTTACCTAACACCTTACGGAACCAAGAAGTTGGAAGAGCTACATTATTTCCCTTGCAGTTGCCCTGTTTGCATAAAATATACACCAGATGAACTTAGAGAGATGGAAAAGGAGAAGAGAGAAAGACTTTTAGCTGAACACAATCTTTACGTTAGCTTTGAGGAGATTAGAAGAATTAAGCAGGCTATAAGAGAGAATACGCTGTTTGAGCTCGTTGAGAGCAGAATAAGGGTTCATCCCAACTTACTGAAAGCTTGGAGAATAGTTAAAGAATACGAAGATCTCTTGGAATCTTACGATCCCTTCATAAAGCACTCGTTTTTCTATACGGGGATAGAGAGTTGCTACAGACCCGCTGTTAGAAGACATCAGAATAGGGTTCTCAATGTAGAGATAGAGAATGATGACATAGTGATCTCGAGCGATGAAGGAGATTTGGCGGATTTCTACCTTAAAGCGCCTTTCGGAGTAGTCCCGGCTGAGATGATGGAATCCTATCCTGCAGGACATTCGGAAGTACCTCCTCCAGAATTGATGGAAGAAGAGGCTTTGAGAACTGCCGTCGAAGGACTTTTGAAGTTTTTGAGTGCTCATCCCAGCAAGACCTTCAGGTTAAGAGTAGGCTCGATATGGCTGAAGTATCTTAAAGATTTGCCGAAGAACGTGGTGATCGAATGTTTAGACAGGAAAGAAGATTAGGATTTGCAAGGATAGGATGTATAGAGCTTGAAGGCAAGTATAGAACGCCCCTACTTATAGACTACCTTGAGAAGCCGAAGATTCTAGAATACATAAACTTTGGAAAATCCCCTACGGTTCTTGAAGAGATAGATAAGAAAAGATTTGAGGTTTTAAAGAGTAGAGATGAGAATTTCATAGTGGCAACGGGTTTATCTACCCTCAATCCGAGAAAGCTCGTAGAATACATTTACAGGCTCAGAACTTCAACATATAAACCTCTATACACCGTAGCTCTTGCAACACCGTCAAACATTCCTCTGCTGTATTACATGGGTGTCGACATTTTCGACAACATACTTGCGATAGTTAAGGGCTATCAGGGAGTGTACATGACAGAGTTTGAAGAGATTGATGCTGAAAAGGTTAAAGAACCAATGTGCTGCTGTCCTTCATGTACAAACAGCGACTTCAGCGAAGAAGGTTTGGCCAAACACAACACATTCGTAATGAAAAAAGTCTTGAACATGGCTGTTAGAGAGGATTTAAGAAATTTTGTAGAGGCATGGGTCAAATTTGATCCAAATTTGACAGCTATGCTCAGATTCTTCGATAAGTTAAATCAAGAATGCTATCCGAGGTTTTCAAGATCAAAAGTTGTAATGACAACAGAGCATTCCTTTACGAGGCCTGAAGTCAAGTACTTCCTTTCGAGAGCTGTGGATTGCTACGAACCGATGGGAAAAGCCCTTTTAATCCTTCCATGCTCAGCCAAAAAACCCTACTCAAAGTCCAAGAGTCATACAGCTATAAGGAGAGTTATAGGAGAGGTTTGGAAGAAGGGTGTAGAGGAGATAATTGTTTCATCACCTCTCGTAGTTCCGAGAGTTTACGAATTAACGTATCCTGCAGTAAACTACGACGTTGCTGTTAGCGGTGATTGGAGTAGAGATGAGGTCGAGTTTGTCTCTGAATGGCTATCGAGGTTCATCGAAAAGGGAAATTTCGAGGTTGTGATAGGACATGTAGTGGGAGGTTACAAAGAAGTTGTAGAGAGAACTGCTGAGAGGCTTGGAATTGATGTCATCTGGACTGCTGAGAAAGACGTAACGGATCCCGGCTCTCTGAGGAAGTTGAGAGAAGTTATTAAAAGTTACGAATTTGATGGCTACGATCTGTACAAATCGATGTTTGATCACATGATAAGGTACCAGTTCGGTTTGAATTTTGAGATAGAAAAGGTTAGAGGGAAGTATCCCAATCTGGAGTTTTACGTGGGCAGGGAAAGGTTTGCAAGGGTAGATTTGAATTACGGTTGCCTAGACATAGATCTACCCCTTGCAAAGCATCTCATAAAGAAAGCGTACTACGTCGAGATAGACAATTTCAAGCCCAAAGGAACAATCTTCGCAGTGGGAGTAAAAGATGCCGATGATAGGATAAGACCGAACGACATCGTAGCATTCTACAACGATCAATATTTGGGTGTTGGAAGGGCTTTGATGTGCGGGAAAGAGATGATGGAAAATGAGGGAAAGGCTGTCGAAGTCAAGAAAGTTGGACTTAGAGACTTACAGGATAATTAGAAGGAATCTGAGTAGTCCGAAAGACTTTGAAAAGTTTCCCCTTCCGAACTACGTTCTATCCTCTATACTCAACCAGAAGATTGTTGAAAGCGTTATCAGAAAGTTTAGGAGGTACGATCCCGAGACTGTTGCAAGAATTTGGAGAGAAAAGGGGAAGTTGAATGTTAGACTACCTCCAGTTTTAAGATTGAAGGTTCTCATGAGAGGATTGGGCTTTAGCAAAGGTGAGATTTCAAATCTTCTAAAGCATCCGAAGGAAGCGGGAGATTTGGAAGATCTAGTCTGGGATGCAGTTACGAGGGACTTCATATACTCACCTCTTGCAGTAAGATTCCAGCATCTGAAGGGGAGACTGGGTGAAAAGATTATAGAGGACTATCTGATGGGATTGGATGTGGATTTCAAAACTGAAAAAGAGCTAAAAACTCGAAAAACTCCCGACTTTTTACTTAAAGACTGCATCGAGTTCATAGGATTCAAAGTTAGATGGATCGAAAGTAAGTTCATGTTCGGTGACTTCAGAACACATTCCTTCTACTGGAGAAGGCAGTATTACCATTACTTTAAAGATTTTGGTAAAGGTGTGGTAGTTTACTGGCCTTGGCATTTGGATACACCTTTCTCTCTGAGCGGTGACTTGGATATGAAAGTTCACTTCAAATTTGGAAGGTTGAAGAGGGAGAAGTTTTTGAAGGTTGTTGACGATGTAATCGACAGATTTGCAAAGGGTGAAAAGATAGAAGTTAAAGGCAATAGAAGGCTTTTAACCTTTCTTAAAGGATTGGGATTCGATATCGTTCTTAATTAAAGCTCGGCAAGCAATTCATCAATTTTCTTGATTTCTTCTTTTATCTTTTCAATTGCATTCGTAACGTCCAGGTATTCTAGTGTTCCTCCACACCTCGGGCATGTGAAGTTTAGCTCCATAGCCTCCTCATACCTAACCTTGACACAGCCGTTTTCGCACATGTAGTGGATATTCTCGCTCTCGTACTTAACCTTCTCCTCAAGCTTTCTCTTAACCTTCTCAAGCTCCCTCCTTAGAACTTCTCTCTGCTTATCGTACCTTATCTTCCAGTAATACTCTATCCAGCCTGTATCCTCATCCCTCTTCCTTCTGTACTCAGCCAATCCCAGTTCATAAAGTGCAAAAAGTGCCCTTCTAACTTCGTTAATCTCTATACCCAGAATTATGGACATCTCTTCATCCGTGAGCTCTTCTTTGGGTCTCATATCCCATATGATTAGCCCGACTCCTCCAGCAACTCTGTCAATAAGTTCTCTAATAAGCTCCTCAACTTTCTCGTTGTTCTTGTTCATTATTTTTGTTATCTAAGATCAGATAAAGATAAACGTTTCGTTTTGAGCACCTCAGAACTCTCCCTATCATCACGAATCAGATCGCCCATCATTCCTCATCGGCGTCTCACGTTAGCTCTTGGGGTATATAACCTTATAGATCACAACTTCACCATCGTCATACACTTTTTGAAGCTTTGAAAACTTGTCGTAGCTTATGTTGTAGTTGCTCTTTTCGAGATATCCTATATAGATAAAGGAAACGTTGTACTTTTCGAGCAGGTCGTAGTCCAAATCTTTCGATTCGTAGATCTCCTTTATATCCCTCCAGCGCTCGTTTAACACTTTCACGGTTTCGTTGTCGAAGAATCTCCAGAAGAGTTCGTGTCCTCCATTACACAAGACACTCCTCAACCCCGTATATGAAGAAACTCTACCAGCATATGTGTACGACTCGTAGGGTGTTTTGCCCGGATATTCAACTACGACACCGCTAAATCTGTAGAGATACTTCAGGGCGTTGTACTCTCCGTAGGATTTCGTAAATTCTATCCCGTCTAAAGTCCCCTTAAAGCCCAGAGTAGGTAGTCCCACAGCGCATCCGATTGGATAAATCCAGAGAATCGCTATCAAGCAGATCGCGATAGACTTGTAGATTCTTTCGTACGAATAGTTTAGATAGGTGAATCCAAAGCTCAGAAGAATCCAAGCTTGAACGTACGATTTAAAAACGGTGTTCAATCTCTCTATTTCCCCACTGTACGCATCATCAACGTAGACTATCTCAACTGCCGTTAGTAAGAGCAGAGCGGTTAAAGCTACACCGAGTTCGAACGATCTTTCTTCGTAAAACTTCTTTAAGAGAGCGACTACGGTCGGTAGGGTGATAACTATTACGGGGAATTTAAAGAGCAAGGATATTGGGATTGAAATTCCCAGCACAGTTAAGAAAATCTTTCTCTCCTGAATGAGTGAATAAATCAAAGGTAATAGAACTAGCGGTTGAGCGATTATAAAGCTGATTAAATCCGTTCTCTCACACACAAACCCTATCCCCTTAACGGCACTTGTATTCAACGTTAGATGAAACGGTAAAAATGGAATCACCGCGAGTGGTAAAAGAGCTAAGGCGTAGAATCTGCGGAGAGCTATGGAAAGAATGATGTAGAGGAAGGAGTAAGTGAAGAAATCCCAAGAATTCACGGTAAACATGAAACCCAGCAGAAATGACATTAAGACGGCAGTAGATTTCTTTTCCTCCCTCACCCACATGTAAAGGGCAATTAGAAATGCGATTTGAAATGGTATGGACATAAAGTGGGGGTGAAGATCCCTAAAGAAGAGTGTCGCAAGGGGGAACTCGTTTATAGTCCCCTTTATGACTCTGGTTACAGTCCAAAAGTCAAAAGCTTTCGATATATTGCCAAAAATTAGCATTTTCAAAGTCATTAGGTTGCCAGCTAAAAGGAGGAAAGGAATGGTAATCTTCTCTCTGCTTTTGGATATCAACCATACAATCGGTGTCATGGCTAAAGCGAATACGGTTGCACAGGCTAAGTTGTAGGAGATGTGAGTTGTTGTCAAGCTTAAGATCGTCAGAATAGCATAGCTCACGTAACCCATGTAGTAGTAAAAATTGAGTCTGTAACCAGCAAGGAATGGATCGTAAGGAGGTAAGCTGTTGCTCTTTGTTATCGCTGTCAGAATAGCCATGTCGGTCATCTTCTCAGCACCTACAACGTAGGGATTGAACATCTCGTACAGCAAGTAGATGAGAAAGAAAACTATGAAGACCGCTTCAAACTTGAAGAAATCTATCATCAATCCTCTGAAATTTGATGATATCCTATTCACATCGTACAACCAGAGTAGAGATCCTACAGTAACTGTTATCATAAAGCCGTAGAATGTTGCAGACTTGAAATCCACTAAGAACGAAATCAACCAAACGATGTAAGTTAGGAAAATCAAGCCTAAGACTTTAGACAAACCCCTCAAACCCAATCTATCTGCTAAAGGAAGTGATAGAAATGAGATAATGTAAAGGATAGTGATCCAGAGAACTATTTCGAGCATGCACAAATTTTGACGATTAAAAATATAAACTCTCCGACTACTTTCCACCATGAAGTACAAAGTTGGCGTCTTGGGAGCTACAGGAATGGTTGGTCAGAAGTTCGTTCAACTTTTAGCGAACCATCCTTGGTTCAAGATAACGACGTTAATGGCTTCGGAAAGGAGAGTTGGAAAGAAGTATGGTGATGAGGTCGATTGGATAGTTTCGAGCGATGTTCCAAAGGATGTTAGAGACATTGAGATGTCACCGATGGATCCTAAGTACTGCGATGCTGATATAGTTTTCTCCGCTTTGCCATCAGATGTTGCAAGGGAAGTAGAGCCGAAGTTTGCCAAGGAGGGTTTTGTAGTTGCAAGTAACGCTTCAGCTTACAGAATGGAGGAAGACGTACCTCTAGTTATTCCCGAAGTCAACCCTGACCATCTCCAGTTGATAGACGTGCAGAAGAGAAACAGAGGGTGGGACGGATTCATAGTTACGAATCCCAACTGTACCACCATAATGCTGACGATAACTCTCAAGCCGTTGATGGATCTGAAACTGAAATCTGTAAGAGTTGCAACGATGCAGGCTTTGAGCGGTGCTGGTTATCCAGGAGTGCCATCGTTAGCAATAGTTGACAACATCATTCCTTTCATAAAGGGTGAGGAAGAAAAGGTTGAAAGTGAGCCTCTAAAGATCCTCGGAAGGCTTGAAGGTGGCAAGGTCATTCCCGCAGACTTGGAAATCTCAGCATCGTGCCACAGAGTTCCTGTTATAGATGGACACCTCGAAGCCGTTTGGGCTAGGTTTGATGGTAACGTAAGCGTAGAGGATGTAATTGATGCATTTGATTCGCTGAAGCCTTTGGATTTGCCGACATCGCCAGAGAAAGTGATAGTCGTTAGGAGTGAAGTGGACAGACCACAGCCACGTCTTGACAGAGATACTGGCAACGGTATGAGTGTGGTCGTTGGAAGGCTGAAGAAGGTTAAGGACAACGAAGTTAGGTATCTCGTTTTGGGACACAACACCGTGAGAGGGGCTGCAGGGGCAAGCATTCTCAATGCGGAGTTGATGATAAAGGAGGGATACATCTCTCAAGCGTAAAAACAGTCGCCAGAAAAAACTTTAACAATTTTTCCACCGACATCCAAAATAAGACCGCCGTCTCCATCCAAATCCAAAGCTCTCCCGGTATAGACACCCTTTGCCGTTCTAACGACGACATCCTTCCCGAGCGTTTCGCTCATGTGCTTCCATTCATTCCTAATCTCCCCCCATCCACCATTCAACAACTTGAAATAGTAACGCTCAAAGCTAATCAAAACATCCTTCAAAACTTCCAAACGGTTGAATTCTCGACCGTGTATATCCTTCAAAGATACACCATTGGGCGGAGTGGGATTGTTCACGTTTACTCCTACGCCAACCACTATCATAGGATCCTCGATCTCTCCAAAGAGTTCGCACAGAATTCCGCATAGCTTTCTACCATTGTAAACAACGTCGTTCGGCCACTTCAGTCTAGCTCTTAAAGCCTTTGCAACTGCAACTCCTGTAGTTAGCGTTAGCTTTGGAACATCTTCTATTGGCAGATCTCTAGGCAACGTTATCGAAAAGTACAGCCCACCACACTCACTCATCCAACGCCTTCCATACCTCCCTCTTCCTTCTGTTTGTCTCTCAGCTATGAAAAGTGTTTTCGGCTTTGCAACCTCCTTAGCCCTCTGATTAGTCGAATCGACAACGGTGTAATAGTAGACTTCGTCAATCAACCTCAGATCTCTACAGATCATAGCAACCTCGTAGGGTGAAAGATCAGGAGTCCTCACAATTTTGTATCCCATTCCCTTCCTCTTCTCTATTACATAACCGAGGCTCTCCAGCTTCCTTATGAACTTCCAGACTGCGGTTCTGCTAACCCCTAAGAGTTCAGCCAATATCTCTCCAGAGACCCCTTCTTTCAATCTCTCTACGACTTCAGAAGATACCTCTTGAACCCCAACGATGTAAGGGCGGTAAGCCATTCCTCAACAACCCCTTCAAACCCGCTCTCTACGGTGTAACTATCATCCGTTAAGATTGCAACATCCCTACCTTCGAATTTGAACGTTATCGACCTCTCAAGTTTTGATATGGTGATGGTGAAGGGGGGATCTATTATTTCCATCTCGTTTTCCCTAATGATCGCCCAGTTTCTCAAAATTTTTTTAAGTTCTTCAAACCTCTCAATTACACCTGAAACTCTCATCACTTCACCTTGACCCTTGGAATTTTACCGTTTTTGAATATCACAACTGCATCCCCAATGTTAAACTCGTTGTTATCGAGAGTTATAACAACTTTGTTTTCTCCAACTTCCTCTACAATACCCCTAACACCGTTCAGAGCAGATTTCAAAGTGTTTTCAAAATTCTCGTAGATATCTATCAGCTTTTTTCCCAGAGGAGTCAGAGTAGTCCTTCCACCTTCAACGCCACCCTTCTCGCTCTCAACAACCCTCTCCCCAAGAACATTCTCCATTCTCCTTATGTAATCCCATATGAATCTGTAAGACATACCCAAAGCTCTCGAAGCTTTTGAGATCGACTGAAACTTTTCGATATTCTTGAGAATATCATATCCACCCCTACCCATTACCGGTTTTCCTTCAAACTCTATCCAGAACCTCAGCCCAACTTCCATACATTGAATTTTTCAACTAAGTTATAAGTTTGATTTTCGATTTGATTTGGAAAGATTTAAATTCATTGTTTATTATTGTGCATAACGGGTGAAATGATGATATGGATACTCCTAATTCTCGCGTTGTTGATATGCGGTTGTCAACAGCCTGCAAAACAGCTTACGACTCAAGAAACGACGCAACCGAAAAAGGTAACTCTAACGATCTTTCATGCAGGATCACTTACAATTCCTTTGCATGACTTGAACGAGGAGTTTGAGAAATACATGAAAACTAAAGGCTACGATGTTGAGATAAGAACTGAAGCCAGTGGTAGTGTTATGGCTGTTAGAAAAGTTACGGATCTGGGTAGAAAAGCTGATATCGTTGCCGTGGCAGACTACACAATTCTACCGGCTTTCATGTATCCGAAATATGCGGACTTTTACATAGCCTTTGCAAGAAACGAACTCGTGCTTTGCTACACAGATAAGAGCAAGTATAGCGATGAAATAAACGGTAGCAACTGGTATAAGATCCTTGGAAAGGAAGGTGTTAAATTTGGATTTTCAAACCCAAACGTCGATCCCTGCGGCTACAGAAGTGTGATGGCTATGAAGTTAGCTGATCTTTATTACAACGATTCAATATTCCACGAGTTAATCGAAAAGCATACGAATATAAGAGCAAATGGAACCAAGATAATTTCACCTAGGGACGTTAGAACTGATGGAAAGGTTGTAATAAGGGACAAGAGTGTCAATCTGATTGCTCTGCTTGAGAGTGGAAGCATAGATTACGCATTTGAGTACAAAAGTGTTGCACTCCAGCACAACCTGAAGTTCGTAGAACTGCCAGATGAGATCAACTTAAAGAATCTCAGCCTCAAGGACTGGTACGGACGGGTTTCGATCACCGTCTGGAAGGTTGAAAATGGTGAGCTTGTTCAAGAGGAAATAAAGGCTAGGCCGATTATGTACGGTTTAACAATACCTAAAAACGCTGAAAACAGAGAAATTGCTGAAGAATACTTAGCATATCTGTTGAGCGATAAAGGTAGGGGAGTGTTTGCAAAGAACTATCAGGAGTTCCTAGAAAAGCCCTTAGGATTTGGAAATGTGCCAGATCGTGTTAAGAGATACGTCGAGATTGTAACATGAACAGGAGAGATTATATCGACATATTCTTCATAATTCTCGGATCTTTTCTGTTATTCTACATAATTTTGCCCATCTTTACCCTTCTCTTAAGGCAATGTCTCGACATCGGAACGTTGATTAAAGTTCTAAGGGATGAGGTAGTACTCAACGCTTTGAAGAATACATTCTTAACAGCCGGAATTACGACGTTAATAGCTCTCGTATTGGGAGTTCCGCTCGGTTACGTCTTAGCGAGAAAAGAGTTTAGATATAAGAGTTTGATTCAGGGAATTGTTGATGTGCCAATCGTTATTCCTCATTCTGTCGTAGGTATAATGCTACTGACGACATTCTCAGATGCAATACTGGACAGCTATTTGGGGATAATTATGGCAATGCTCTTCGTATCAGCATCCTTTACGATAAATTCAGCGAGGGATGGCTTTTTAGCCGTAGATAAGAAGCTTGAGGACGTTGCTAGGACACTTGGAGCCGGAAAGTTCAAGACATTTTTAACCGTTAGCCTACCCTTAGCTTTCGCTTCGATACTAAGCGGAGCTATAATGACATTTGCGAGGGCTGTGAGTGAAGTTGGTGCAATACTTGTAGTAGCTTACTACCCCAAAACTGCTCAAATACTGGTTTTGGAGTACTTCGAAAACTTTGGCTTGAAATACTCAACACCAATCTCAGTTATTCTGATAGTTCTAAGCCTGACGATATTCGCAATTTTGAGATGGTTGTTGAAGAGGAGTGATAGGCATGCTAAGGCTTGAAAACGTCTCCAAGGATTGGAAGGAGTTCAAAATTAGAGATGTAAGCTTTGAGGTTAAGCGAAAGGAATATTTCGTTTTGTTAGGTCACAGCGGTGCTGGTAAAACTCTTCTGCTTGAGATTATAGCGGGATTACACAAACCAGACAGCGGTAGGATATACCTAGAAGGTGAAGACGTAACGGGGAAGCCACCCGAGAAAAGAAACGTAGCATACATGCCACAAAACTATGCTCTCTTTCCTCATCTAAGCGTTTATGACAACATTGCCTACGGTTTAAAGATCAGAAAGTTTGAGAAGAATGAGATTAGAAGGAAAGTATTGGAACTTTCGGAAGTTTTGGGGATATCACATCTGTTGCACAGGAAACCCAATACCTTAAGTGGTGGAGAACAGCAGAGAGTTGCTTTGGCCAGAGCTTTGGCAATTGAACCCAAGCTGTTACTACTCGATGAACCTTTCTCAAACTTGGATCTGGCCACGAGATTTAGGCTTGTTGAGGAGATGAAAAGATGGCATAAGGAGCTTGGTTTTACAGCTATCCACGTCACACACAGCTTCGATGAGGCTATGGCTTTAGGAGATAGAGTGGGAATTATGATTAAGGGCAGGGTTGAGCAGGTGGGGAGATGTGAAGATGTATTCTCAAAACCCAAAAGCGTTGAAATTGCCGAGTTCTTAGGTTACAACGTTATAAGAGGCTTTTTGAGGGATGGAAAGTTGTATTTAAACGGTTTGAAATTGAATATCGAATCGGATTTTGAGGGAGATGTTAGTGTGGTGATTAAGCCTGAAGATGTGTTGATCTCAAAAGATGGCGAGTTCGAAGCTTTAGTTGAAGGTGTAGAATTTTTCAAGTTTTTAGCGGTTGTAACTCTGAACGTTAACGGATTGAAGATTAAAGCTCAAACCACAACTGAAAACGTTTTGAAAGAAAGTATTAGAGTTGGATCTAAAGTCAGGGTTTCTATCAGGAGTTTACGTTTGATGGTATGAAAGAACTTATATACTGTCAAATATTCAGGATGTCTATAAGGCTATAGGGGGATTGCTATGGACTCTTTAGTTAGAGAAGCTTTGAAGAGGGCGGAGATGGAAAGAAAACCCGTAGAAGGATTGGAGGAAGATATTTTACAGGCCTTAGAGGAGCTAAAAACTGTTATTAAGGTAATAGGAGTTGGTGGAAGCGGTTGCAATACTATTACGAGGATGTACGAAGAGGGAATTGAGGGAGCCGAGCTAATAGCTGTAAACACCGATGCTCAACATCTTTGCTACACTAAAGCTCATAGAAGGTTGCTGATTGGTAAGAAGAGGACTAGAGGTTTGGGTGCTGGAAGCTTACCGCAAGTTGGAGAAGAGGCTGCGAGAGAGAATGAGGAGGACATAAAGAAGTTGATTGAAGGAGCGGACATGGTTTTCATAACATGCGGATTGGGCGGAGGAACTGGAACGGGTGCTGCGCCGGTCATTGCAGAAATTGCCAGAGATGCTGGAGCTTTAACAATAGCTGTTGTAACTTTTCCGTTCTCTGCAGAAGGTGCCATTAGAAGAGCTAATGCTGAGGCGGGATTGGAAAGGCTTAGAGAAGTTGCAGATACGGTTATAGTTGTTCCAAACGACAAACTGCTTGAAGTCGTGCCTAACTATCCACTTCACTTGGCTTTCAGAGTTGCTGATGAAGTTCTAATGAGAGCTGTTAAGGGAATTACGGAACTGATAACTAAACCAGCTTTGGTTAACCTTGACTTTGCAGATGTAAAGACGGTTATGGAGAAGGGCGGAGTTGCAATGATAGGACTAGGAGAGGCAGAAGGAGAGGATAAGGCACAGGAGTCTGTTAGGAAAGCTTTGAAGTCACCTCTCTTGGATGTGGACATAACTGGAGCAAAATCGGCTTTGGTGAATGTTACCGGTGGGCCGGACATGACCGTTGAGGAGGCTGAGCTTGTCGTTGAGGAGATATACAATAAAGTTGACCCCGAGGCTAGAATAATCTGGGGTGCAATGATAGATCCGGAGCTAGAGAACAAGATGAGAACTTTGGTAATAATAACTGGAGTGAAGTCACCGCAGATATACGGAAGAAAAGCACCGCACTTCACAAAGAAGTTTGGAATAGACTTTGTCAGATGAGGTATTGGGAAATAGATTTTTTGAGAGGCGTAGGTATAATTTTAATGCTAATTTCAAATTTTGTAACAGATCTTCAAATCTTTTTGAATTATCCTTATTCTCCCTTCTGGCATGCCTTTGCAATGCTTACAGCATCGATATTTGTATTCGCATCAGGAGCAAGCTTTTACGTGAGCTATACACAAAAAAGAAGCTTAAAAAGAATCTTGAAGAGGTTTATAAGGCTCATGAGCTTGGGATTGCTGATTACGGCAGTTACAGCAATTTTGTTTAAGGAGGGGACAATATACTTCGGAATTCTGCACTTCCTAGCATTGGCCTGGATTTTGGCGATTCCCTTTTACCATTTGAAGTCTTTAAGTGTGGTGTTGGCAGCTGTGTTCATAATTCTATACCCACTCGTGGATTCCGTTCATGCTCAAACTCTGGCATTCTTACCCCTAGGTATTACACCTCCAAGCTTCTATACATTCGATTACTTTCCCATTTTCCCTTGGTTTGGTATACTTTTACTGGGATTTAAGTTTGGAGAAGCTGTGATGAAATCGAGAGGTAATGTAAAAAACTTCAAATTCGTATGTCTTTTGGGTAGAAATTCGCTTAAGATTTACTTACTTCATCAGCCGATACTGGTTTCGATAATCCTTCTCGTATTCGGAGACAAGAGTGGCATTTTAATCTACAATCCTTTAAAATAAAATTTGAAAAATAACACAGAGTCACTTGTATACAAGAACGCTTACGTCGGAATTTCTCGTAACGTGGGTGGTAACGCTTCCAAGCTTTTCCACACCAGCTCCGATAGCTATTAGAGTAGCGTTAAAGTCTTTGGCAGTATCCACGATCGCCTTTCCAACTTTGCCAGCTTTCAGTATTATCTTCGCAGATGGATACTCCTTCTTTATCTTTTCTATGAAGTCCGTATCGAGTTCCTCGCTCTCGGCGACGTGTAAGGCTATTAACTCATCTATTGGGAATCTCTTAATGTAGTAGAGCAGTTCCTCACTCTGCTTTGAAAAATCAAATGCGTAGAGAACTCTGGCAAAGAGCGAATCAACCGTCTGACAGATACCACCTTCCACCCTGAACTTTGTCAGAAGGACGGGAACTGTTGAGAGTTCAAGTACACCTTCTGAAACACTTCCAAGTATAACTTTCAGCTTTCTGCTTAGTCCCTTACCCCTTGCACCTATCATTATAAGTCCTACCTTCTCCTCTTCAGCCTTTTTAGCTATCTCGACAGCTGGATCACCTATGTAAGGTTCGATGTATCTTGCATTGATACCAGCGGATTTGAATCTATCTACAAGTTCCTCAAGTTTCTCTTTAGCTCTTCCAATTAATTCGTCTCTTGCCTTCTCGAATGTAACTCCGGCGAATGAATCTATCATCTCCGGATCAAACTCTATTACGTGCATCAGTATTACTTCGCAGTCCATCTTTTTCAGTTCATTCAAAGCGCAGAGTATTGTGGCTTCAGAATAATTTGAAAAATCAGTAGGAATCAAAACTTTCAACGCTTTTCACCTCCGTTGGTCATCGTAGCCCTCTTCACCTGTGCAATCCACTTGTCAAGCCCAGCAACTCCCTCCTGCATGAGTATGTTTGATACATCCTTCCTTAAAGATGTTATCTTTAGCATGTCCAAGACACCATGTGCAAAGTTTCCGTGGATTATGGACCAGTAGATTGCCAGAGCGATGACTGCCAAGCTCATAGCTACTCTCATGACTGGATCCATGTGTGGTATCTGTGTTATGAAGTACGGCCATGCGTTCGGGTCTCTGAATAACAGGTAGTAGTTTATCAATGTTATTATTCCGAAAATGATCGTCTTGGTAACCAACTTTCTGCTAGCCCCTCCCTTAGGAATCTCAATAGCCTCACTGAGCACTCCCGCCTTTGCGAGCTTTCTCCTTATTGAGAACATTGGAACCATTACTATTGGAGCTACAGAAAGCAATGCGATTATCATTATTGGTAGTACAAGTGAATCGAGAGTCTTTCTTATAGCTGGATCAAGTGTAATCCATCCCAAATCGGCCAAGTAACCGGGGACTGCACATGCTCTGCTGACGGTAACTATGAGCATCACGACAGCCATAGCCAGCTTTATGTAGAACGGTCTGGTGTATGTTGTTCCAACTGCACCGATCTGGACTCCGATTAGAGATGTGGCTAGTATCAAGGCGGTCAGTCTGAAGTCTACAGCACCCATTAGATATATCCAGCTGAATGTTCCGGTAGCACCCATCACGAAAGCGATTCCAAGCTCGGTAGCACTTGCAACTGTGCTTGATGCTCCAATGATATATATCATCGATGGAACTCCTATGAATCCTCCAACTGCAATCGTTGCAGCCAAGAATCCTGTCATGAATCCCGTAGGAACTGTAAGCCATAGGGATTGTGTTCTACCAGCAACCTTGAAGTGTATCATTGGTGGTACCCTAAACTTCTGCTCAAGTTTCATTGCAAACTTAGGTTCCGTGTCAAGCAGACCGTACTTCTTAGCCTTTATGGCATCTCTCAAACATATCGCTGCAACCGTTGGAAGGACTATGAGGAATGCAATCGAGACGTATAAGCTCGTTCCCGTTGGACCGAGCATCTGAGCGATCATGTACTGGACTTGAATACCCACCTGCACACCGACTATAGCTGATATTGCCATCAAGAGTGCGAGCTTGGGGTCGAGTTGTCCCAGTTTATATCTCCTCCAAGCTCCGACCATAGCTTTGGGGAACTTATGACACATGTTGCTCGCTACTGCAATTGAACCCGGCGTACCTATTGACATCATTCCCGGTGTTAGAACGAATGCTCCACCGCTCCCTATGAATCCGCTAAGCATTCCACCGAAGAATCCCAGAGCCAGTAGAAACAGTGCTTCAAATGGGCCGATGTGTATAAACATATCTGGGGTCATTGCGGGTCCGCCAGTCGCAAATTTCGCCATTCACATCACCTCCCTACAAGAACGGGAATTTTAGAACTGCGAAACAGATCATCGTAGTAATAATCACCCAAAATCCTCCACAACCTGGGTCTCCTTCTTGCTCTAACAAGGATGTAATCAGGTTTTATTCTCTCACTTTCTCTTAGTATTCTTTCATGTGCAATGCCGTAGTGAACTCCTACGATGTCAGTTCCAAACCCATAGCTCTTCAGTTCTTCTGCTAAACTCTGAAGTTTCTTAAGTGCTTTCTCTTTCAGAGAAGAATACTTTTTTTCAAGCTCTGTCAGAACTTCTGGTGTTATCTGCAAGTTCCTTACGAACAGCAGATGAAGCTTGGCTTTGAACCTTTTGCCCAGATTCTTTAGTGACTCTGGCACTCTGTTCCATCTGTCATCGACAACAACTAAGACATCTATTTCTTCCGTCATAACAATTCATACCTCCTTTTTTGATCGGGGTCAGCCAGAAGTGAAGATAAATTTTTTTATTATTTGTCAAGATTTTTTACTAAAAAATTCTACATCATATTAAACTGTAGTGAGAATTAATATTTTTTAATCCGAATTATTCTTTTTTAATACCATATATTATAATTAAGGAGGAAAAAATTTATTAGTCAAAACCTTTTAGTGACGATCATGCCTGAAAAGATCATGCGAATATCCGTAGCTGTTGATGAGAATATTCGAAACATAATTGAAGATTTAGCAAAAAGGGAGAATAAAACTATTTCTGATATCATAAGGCAGGCAATAAGTTTATACTACATGATTAAGAGTAGGAATTTGTCATCAAAAGCTCTCAAAAGATATTTAGATATTCTTTCAATGAGCGATAATATAATAGTTGATCTCGAGCTTTGGTTGGCTATACTTGATGAGATAAACAAACATGAGGATAAGGAGTTTTGGGAGATCGTTGAGAGGATAGGATACGAGCACGGTATGGAATTAAAGAGTAGAGGTATAGAGGATATAAAGGATGTTCTTCGTATCCTCGAATTAAAGCATCTCTTTAAGTTGAAGGAAGGGGAAAGTAATGGAAATTTTACACTCGTACTGGCAACTAGAAACGAGGCAAACATACTAAAGCATTATCTTAGAGGATTGTTCAAAGCTTTTGGAGTCGATGTTGAATTCATAGAAGGCCTTAGAAAACTGATTGTTATGGTCAAAAAGAAATAGATTAAATCAATGGTGTATAGCTATAATTCCTAAAGCTGCGAGAGTCATTATTATTGCCACTATTACTGCAAAGATTCCGAACAAGAGATCTAGTTCTCTTTTGATGAATATCGTTAAAGCTGTAGCCCACGTGGCTATTACAGCAGATAAGGAACATATGACTATACCAAGCATGGCTATGGCATCTCCGTAGCTAAGGTAACTTAGATACCAGTGAGATTCGGGCATTTCTCCTAATATGCTGTGTTCCTCCCACAACTTCTTTGGAGTTTCTCCCTTTAGCAAATCTGAAATCATGTCTGAATTCATTACGCCTCCACTGCTCAGATAAATTGCAAGTCCCGCTATGCCGACAATCATTCCCACTATTGTTATCCAATAAACTATCTCACCGTAAACTATACCCGCGGTAGGTGGTTTAGGTGGCTCCATTTACATCACCCCCAACATCTCCAAACCCTTCCAAATCAACCTAACACCGCTAAGAAGCATTATTGCAATGATAAGCCATCTGACAAAACCAGCTTTAACTTTCAACATTATTTTAGCACCTATTATGGTTCCCAGAATCAGTCCTATGAGACATGGGATTGTGAATATCGGTATTATACCGCCAGCAGTTATGTACGGCCATACAGCTGCTGTGTCTCCTATGCCTATTAACACCTTACTGCAAGCTGCTGCGACCTTCAGGGGTGCAAGCATTATCAAGTTTAGAACTGGAACCATGGCCCATCCAGCACCCAAACCGAACAGTCCAGATACCAATCCGATGCCACAGAAGCACAACGCACCAAGCCAAGCTCTCGTTACCTTATAATCTACAACTCTACCAAGTGATTCTTCCCAATAAGCCATTGCCAGTCCCAATCTTTCAGTAAAGCTGTCCACATGCTTTACCTCCGGATATTCTATCCTCTTACCAGCGAAGAGGAATA
This sequence comes from Archaeoglobus profundus DSM 5631, assembly GCF_000025285.1. Taxonomy (GTDB): domain Archaea; phylum Halobacteriota; class Archaeoglobi; order Archaeoglobales; family Archaeoglobaceae; genus Archaeoglobus_B; species Archaeoglobus_B profundus. The sequence continues at coordinate 1,514,550 of NC_013741.1, read as the reverse complement.
TCATGGCGATGAATATTACCAGCACACCCAAGGCTGTTCTTATCAATCCTTCTCCGAATATACCCATAGTTGCTTTAATGTATCCTGCCAGCAGAGCACCTATGACCGCAAATACCGTGTAGGGGACAGCTGCGAAGAGTAATAATTTGATGTTCGCAAGTCCTCTTCTCAAAAATGGTCTCGCTGCAACCAGTGCACCGCCCATAGCTACTGTTAGACCAGTAGCTCTTATTATGAAGGAATCTATACTCGTAAAACCCATCATGAGCGGTGTAAACACTACGCCGCCACCTACACCAGCTAGCACTGCGACGATGCCTATTACTAGACATACAATGAAGAATACACCCGCAAACACGGCAGGGTTCGTTAACTCCTGTGCTGAAGCAACTCCGATACTCATGATGAATGCGATCAGTCCCACCAATAAGCTGACTCTACCCATTTGAAATCCCCCCATTTTTTAACACCGTTTTTAACGTTCAATATATAAGCTTTACGAAATTTTACTAAATTCTAAAATTTCGTAACAAAAAATAGTGAGAAATATGAAAGTTTAGTTAGATTGCGTCAAGTTAGAGCAAGAGCAGTGGATTGGAAATGGATAAGCAAAAAATAAATAAGAATCAGAATACCAGAAGGCTAAGGTCTAAGAGTGGCGTAAATCTATTATAAAATCTGGATTCTTGTTCTTCATATACTCAATCTCTGAACGATGTCCCATGCAAAAGTCGATATGCACTTGCTTAAATCCAAGCTTTCTGATCTTTTTTGCCAAATCCTCAGCAAGTTTTAATCCAAATTTCTTCAAGCTATCATAGGATTTTTCTGCTTCAAGCAAGACCTCTACCGGATAGTAATCTATATCCTTCACATACACAAGATTAACAATGCCGTCAAATTTTTCACTGAATTTTTTCATAATTTTTAGTACACTCTCTGATGTTTTTTCATCAAAAAATACCAAAAACTCATTCTGCCTCATATTTCATAAATTGACAACCGTACTTTTTAAACATTACTAAACGATCGATATCTATATATTCAAAGGCTGCAGATCCAGAGGTAAGGGCTCGTAGCTCAGCCTGGCAGAGCGCCGCCTTCGCAAGGCGGAGGCCCCGGGTTCAAATCCCGGCGAGTCCATCACCTTCTAAATTCTACCTCCTCGGCCAACCCGCCTTCAATTAGAGCCTTAGCATTTAACTTGGGTAAGAGCACAACATCTTCCCTCTTCAACCTGTAAATTCTGCCGTCAACCCCTTCGAATTCAGGAATGTCTTTCTTAATCTTGACCAAAACCTTTTCCTCTTTCTTCTTCCCGAAGATTAAGGCTTTGAACTTCTCCAGAATTTCAACAATCTTCCTATAGAGATTTCTTTCAGCTTCTATCATACTGTCCTCATCCACCCTACAACCACACATATTCATCCAAGCCATCCTCAATATCCTGTTAACTCTCGCTTCGAAAACGTCCTTTCTTATTCTTTTAAGTGTTCTTATTTCATCCTCAAGCCTATAATACTCGTCTTCATCCGCAGAAGATTTTATCCTTTCCCTTTCCTCTATCATCTCCTGAATTGTCTCGTAAAAGTCTTCAGGAATCTTCTTAAACTCCCCGTTCCTACAGCTTTCCCAGATAGCAATTATTTCGTCAATGTCCATACAGTGCCACACCTCTGCACATGAGGAATATTGCGACGTATTCTGGCAAAACATGTTTACCCTTACCAAGTATATACCTTTCACCCCCCAACTCAACCCTCACTCTCTTCAAAATTCTCACCTTTACAGCGTCATCTCCAAAAGCTAACGCATCTACTTTAGGATCAAAGCCCTCAAGTTCGTCCAAATCTACCAGAACAACCTTCAATCCGGTTTTTCCGTGAATAGAATTTGGTAGTCTCATCAATCTTTTCACATCGGCCGTAACTGGGGGATCCACGTAAACTGCTAAACGTCTGAGACATTTATCCAACAGCTCATCCCTTAAGGGCTGAGGTATGATATTCAAGTTTCCATTCTTTATCTCCTTTAGATTTGTCCTTAGAATCTCTCTAGCCTTCTCATCTACCATCTTCTCTATCCTACCATCCTTAAAGGCGTTCAGAAGATAGCGATAAATCAATTTGCAGACTCTTTCAAACTGCGTTCCCCTCAACTTAAATCCCCTTAAAGTGAGATAATCAACAATCTCTCTCCTCTCCATTGTTCCCAGATTTCTAAACCTCTCATCGTAAACGTGCACGTGATAACCCCTATTTCCAGAAAAACATATCTCTATATCCTTACTATCAATGCCGAAGTCGTTTTCCAAAATCTTTACGAGTTTAAAGACTTCCCTCTTTGCCGAATCCAGCGATTTCGTTGGTAGATGATCGTAGTCTATATCAAAAATAAGATCCGCTCCTCTCCACTCTTTTTCATCCATATCGGCTGAAGGTTTGAGATAGTATGCTGAAGAGAAGTAGGCGTGAGCGGGAATATTTGAGAGAATGAAATCTCTCAGCTCTTCGGGATTTGAAAAAGATATGTGTCTGACCATTATGAAGTCTGGAAAATTTTTTAGGGGAACGAAAGCCCACTCCCTCATATCAAAATTCTTGGGTATATACAACTTCATCTTCGAATAATACTCTTCAAATTTCTTCATAAGATATAGCTTTGTAAGTTCCACATACTACATTCGCACACAGCTTTAAGACTTTAACTTAAATTTCTCGCCACTCAAACTGTCAAATATGTAACCGTCTTTCACCCAGAAAACCTTGTAAGCCCTTAAACTTCTTAAAATCTCTACCTTCGGGTACCACCAGGACAGAACCCTAGCGTTACCCCACATCACAGCGGATTTCACAGCTTCTGTCCTCGCAACATCTTCCCCAATCAACTCTTTCATGATCTTGCTTTCATCAACATCCCACTCTTCAACAAATATTCCGTCTCCTCTCTCAACTCCCAACCTTATGCAATCAACGTAAGCGAAGTATTCTAAAACTCTATCGTCCCCAAATAACCTTCTATACCTCAATCTAATGTGATATACGCGGTAAGGGTAAAGAACGTAATCAGCTTTTATGGTCAAGTTTGGGGCAATCACATTCACTTTCATTATCGAAAATGTAAAAATTTATAATTAAATTCGTTCCCCCTAAGCAGTATGTCATATAGTGACGTAGTCTTGTTGCTTACCGTACCTACAATGATAGGTCTAGTAGTAATGGCCATCTACGGCTTCTGGGACGTCATAACTGGAAAGGAATACTACGTAGATGAGGAGATACTCGGACACGAGGTGGTCGAAGAATGAACGGCGTTCTAGCTGGCATGATCATTTATCTGCTGATACTTATATCCATAGGAGCTTGGGCCAAGAAATATACGAGAACAGAAGCCGAGTACTTTATAGGTGGTAGGAAGGTTCACGTGCTGGCAGCTACTTTGAGTGATAAAGCAAGTGATTTTAGCGGTTGGCTGATGTTGGGTTATCCAGGACAGGCTTTTAAAGCAGGACTTGGAGCCTTTTGGGCTGGAATCGGTTGCTTCTTCGGAACTTTGGCGGATTACATACTCATCGGGCCGAGATTGAGAATATACGCCGGTAAGTTCAGAGCTATAACTGTACCAGACTTCTTGGAAGCAAGGTTGAGAGACAACACCAAGCTGATAAGACTAATCGGAGCTATAATAATCTTGATCTTCATGACCGCTTACGTATCAGCCCAGTTCACAGCAGGGGGTAAAGCTCTTTCGGAGATATTCGGTATAGATGTACCGACGGGTATAATCATAACTACGCTCATTGTTCTAACCTACGTTTTAATAGGTGGATTCTTTGCTGTCGTTTGGACGGATGTTATTCAAGCTCTCTTCATGATTTCATCATTGGTACTCCTAGCGGTTGTAGCAATCTTGGCCTTAGGAAATCTTGAAAACGCTGTTAACGTGATTGAGAGCATCGATCCGAGCAAAGTTCATCCTTTTGGAGGAGCTATAGGCTTATCGGCTGTAATCTTCGCCATAGGATACGCATCTTGGATAGTTGGCTATCTCGGACAACCGCACATAATAACAAGATACATGAGTGTCGAAGACCCGAGAAAGCTCAGGAGACCGGGTATATTCATAAGCGGAATCTGGACGGCCGTTGTATTGATCTGTGCATTCCTAGCTGGATTTGTCGGATTTGCGCTCGCTCAGAAAGGTTTGATAAGTGTAGATGATCCAGAAAAGGTTATTCCCGCTATAGCAGTTGCTTTCATGCCTTCTTGGCTCGCTGGATTTATAACAGCTGGAATATTGGCAGCTATAATGTCTACAGCAGACTCCCAACTTCTAGTAGCTTCATCGGCAATATCGAGGGACTTAATACACAAGATCATTGGAATTGAGTTGAGTCAGAGGTGGATGGTAAATATAGGTAGAGTTTTCGTTCTTATACTTTCACTGATAGCATGTTACTACGCCTTAAACAGCAGTAAGCTCGTTTATGCCATGGTCGTTACCGCATGGGGCGGATTGGCTGTAGGATTTGGGCCTATAGTCACACTAAGCCTCTGGTGGAAGAGGGTTACAAAGTGGGGTGGAATAATCGGAATGGCATACGGATTGATTTCAGAGGTCATACTCGAAGCTGTTATATACGGTTGGGAATTTAACCCCAATGCACCGGGAATATTCGGATCGATAGGTGCGATTTTAAATGGTGTTCCAGTGTTCTTCGTGAACTTCTTTGTAACTATGGTAGTCATAGTTCTAGTAAGCTTGGTAACGAAGCCTCCAAGCGACATCGTCGAACTGCATGAAAAACTCTTCATAAAGGTTGCAAGGGAAAAAAGCCAAGCCGAGCATGTTTCGGAATTTTTGAGTAAGAAATAATCTTACTTCAATTTTTCCCATTTGTAAAGCTCGATTATCTCAGCCAATGTTTTACCGCCCTCTATCTCGGCCCTAATTCTATCTTCATGCTTCTTAACTTCCAAAGCCCTTCTGGCTATTTCGTAGGCCCTCTTTTGCGGTATGACCATTACGCCGTTGTCATCCGCAATTATCCAATCTCCAGGATTCACCTCAACTCCACCACAAACAATCTTAACGTTTATCTCACCAAAACCTTTTGGCTCACCTGCATTTGGGACTACTTTCCTTGCAAATACTGGAAAGTCGAGCTTAACTATTTCATCTACATCCCTGACAGCACCATCTATTATCACACCAGCTATCCCCTTGTTCATGCAACTTCTCGTTGCTAGCTCTCCCCAAACAGCACTGCTATCACCCGAACACTTTATCACTATGACTTCCCCAGCCTTAGCAACATCAATCGCTTCAACAGGCTTTGCCCAGTCACCATCCATCGTATAAACTGTAACCGCTTTGCCGACAACTTTCTTTCCCTTTATAATCGGATAAATGCCTTCTATAGCTTTAGCACGATGCATAGCATCACTCACGTTTGGAGTCGTTACCTGCATTAGAATTTCCCTAATTTCTTCATCGAGCGATTTTCTGACGATTTCAACAGGTTTTGCAGAGTCTATAGCTTTTCTGAACTTTATTGCCGATTCCTTAGGATTCTTTGTCTTAACGATATTGCTACCCACGATAACTATCTCCGCACCTAAAGAGACACAAAGACTAGCTCTATCCACATCCAAACCTCCAGCAACAGCCACCGGGACACTTACTTCCTTAACGACTTTTTTTAGAATTTCTATCGGATCGTAACCTAACATCTGAACATCGATGCCTACGTGAACGTTTATGTAATCAACACCCAACTCCTCAAGCTCTTTAGCCCTTTCAACTGGATTTGGATGGTTTATCAGATCTGCCATAATCTTACAGCCGTACTTTCTTGCCGATCTAATAGCCTCTTCAATTGTAGAGTCGTTGCTTAACGCCAAAATTATTACAATATCGGCACCGCTCTTGGCACACATCTCAACCTCCAAAGCTCCTGTATCAATCGTTTTCATATCAGCAACAATCTCATGATTTCTGAATGTTTTTTTCATAACTCTAACAGCATTCATCCCCTCGCTTTTAATCAACGGCGTTCCCACCTCAATCAAATCGACATATTCTGCAACTTCTTTAGCAATTTCAACTGCCCTTTTAAGTTCGACCAAGTCAAGAGCAACCTGAAGTTTTGGCATAAGGATTCTTGTGCAAGAAGAGATTTAGATTTTTGGAATGCGGGGGGAGGGATTTGAACCCTCGAACCCCTACGGGACCGGCCCCTCAAGCCAACGATATAGCGGGAATGAGAACTATAGATTATCGATCCGTCAGATATGAGTTCATGAAATGGTTAGAAAGAAAGGTAGAACCAGACACTGCCAGATTCTACATAAAATATTTAGATGAATATTTAATGGACTCAATAACAGATGTTCAGCAGGTAATCGAAATCCTGTCATCCATAGATAGTATCGGGAAAAGAAGATGGTTTGAGAGGGGATTCAGGAACTTATTGAATTTCTTAGAAATCAAAGGCTATCCTTTGGATTTCATAGAGAGGTTTAGGAAAGCTGTGAAAGTTGAGAATGCAGGAGTTAGAGAGATTTTCATCGACACTAACGAATTGCTGGAGGCTTGGAGGGATAAGATAAGCAGGAGATCCAGGAAGATGCAAATTCTGTTCAAACTGTTCGTATATTCAGGTGTGAGAGGCAAGCAGGCCGTAGCTATGTTAAACAACTTCGATCCCCTTAAAATAGTATATAAGGATAGAATTGCGAGATATCCGATAGCAAATATCTCAAAGGGCTCTAAGAAAGGTTATTGGGTCTATATGCCTTCAAAATTTGCTAAGGAGTTGGTAGATTTTATCAAATCCTTTAACGGCAAAATGACGAAGAAAACTATCGACAACATGAGGTTCGGCAGAGTTTCTGCTTCTACGATAAGAAAGTGGCACCTGAATTTCTTAATTGAAAACGGAGTTCCAGAATCTGTAGCTGATTTCATACAAGGGAGAGCCAGCTTAACGGTGGGCTCCACTCATTATCTGAATAAGACCAAGCAAGCTGATGAGTGGTATAGCAGGGTCGTTGATAGGTTCCCTATTAAGGGGTGATAGGAATGAAGATGTTCGGAAAGGATGAGTTAAGAGAGAAGACGAAAAAGAGAGGAAACAGCTTTACGCTGAGCGATGCACACATGCAGAAGGTATACGAACTTGCGGAGATTTTTGGAGTATCGCCATCTGAGATTATAAGACGAGCTATCGACGAATACTACATCTCGATGATGGAACGTCTTTCAAAGATCAGAGAGTATTAGAATTGTATTATACATCTCACACACTTATACTATTTTTATAATAGTCAGCTATTTATAATTTACTGTTCAACTACTTGTGATGAACAATAGACAGCGACAACAGCAAACAATAGCGACAGTGATCTTTGTTCTGATAATAACTGAAATACTACTACACATCTGTTGGAAGGTCATAGATAACTACTTTTTCGAGGATTTCACAGTTACAACGCAAATAGCGATTTTGGCAGTGATTGCATTGCTCTTCGTGCTGTTTTTTCGAGAAGAGCTGTTGTTTGGAGTTGTTAGAGGAGGTGAAAGTAGGATTGTTGGAAAGAAAGGAGGTGGTGTAAGGAATGGTAAGAAGGGTAGGAGGATTCGTAAAAAGTAGATACGGACAACACTACGGCGGAATAGCGAAGAAAGGGAGCTTCGGACCGATAGAGGCGGGAACATTCATAGCTTGGGTTGTTGCTTCTTTAGCCTGCTTCGGACTGATAGCACTACCGGATCTAACCTATCAGACATTGGCAGTAGTGATGGTAATTATTTCGAGCATTATCCTTCTCGCTCAAAAGGCACAGATCAAATTTACAGCGTTAGAGATGGTCTGCTTCGCAATAAGCGTTATTCTGCCAATAATGGCTAGCGGTGTTATAGGGGGCTTTGCGTTACCAACTGATTGGATGGCTAATGCATGGAGCAAGATAGGGCTTTGGAGTCTTAGTGCTGTTGGCACGGTAGTTATGGCGTATCAGGACTAATAGGGTGACTGGCAATGAAAATAAGAGTAATTCTCTCTATTTTTCTAATTGCAACGCTGATGGGGCAAACGGTAGCTCTGCCTTTAATCCCCATAGTAATCGGTATAGCGGGAGTATCTTCAGGAATTATCGGCTATTGGCTTGGTTTTCAGAAATCAAATGAATATCAAAAGCTCTTAGAGGATTATGAAGCACGATTGACGAATAATACCATACAAAATGACATCAACACCCGTTTATTCTTGCAGGAACTCCATACGAGAGATCAAAATGTTGCGATGTTAGGGCAAGATATATCCACTTATTCTAAGAATTACGCATGGGCTTTGGCTAAATATACGGCTTTGAAGGCTCTATATAACGGATCAAACGCTAAGGAAGCTCAGCAACTCGCAAGACAGGCGGTTTATGAATATTATTACAACTTGACGATGAACATCATCACAATGGCAAACGAAACCGCTGAGCTTGTGGTCCATTCTCTCAACTACTACGTGAAAAATGTCGGAATTAACAGCTTTGTAGTCGATGTTCCAAATACTCACATTAGAAGTCGTGCTGGTGGTGGAATAATAGCTACGGCGGAATATCTCCCAAAATATGGGGAGATAGTGTTAAGATGGGCTTGGGGTACTATAAACAGAGGTTACGCAGATGATCAGCTGTATATCCGCACGACAAAAGTAAACGTTTTAGGAAAGAGCTTTACAGTCAAAAGACCAACAGCACATTTTAAGAGTGATTTAGATCAAAAATGGCTATTTGCGAATGTGATTTACTTCAAACTATCGGATTCGGAGAAAGAAATCATTTACAATTGGGCTGATTACGGCAACACACTTTCACGGATCGATTCAGACTATAAGCAAGTGATGGCGAACTTGGATAGCTATGTTCTCTCAATAGCTCAGAAATTAACACAGCTTGGAATTAACGAAACTGATTTAATCGATCCATACGTCCTTGCTTCTCAGCTAAACACGGACCTAAACAGCACAGGCTATTATGGCTACGTTGTTGCCGAATTGGCTTTGCTTGGTCTTCCAATAGCAGGCAGTCTTGACACATCAATTAGCATAACAGTCTACAACGAGTCAGGAGTTATTGAGAAAACGTTAGAGGGCTATTTGTTTACGGATTGGAATACTACCTTTGAAGTAGGAGAGAATTACACTGTTCCATCGGGAACGTTAGTTTACTTCGTAAGCGATGAAGGATTATGGAAGATTCCAGAAGGCTACACAATCCACATCAACAGGATAGTAAATCCTGCAACGGGTAAAGAATTGAAAAACACAACAATCTACAAGTATGTAGATCACAGCGGAGATATACAAACGCTTTACGAAGAAGTGGCGAAGATTAGAGACCTATACGAGCAATACTTGGAAATGTCCACTACCGTCGGAGGGGGTTCGAGCGGTAGCGAATGGGCTAACGCTATTAATGAGTTCTGGAATTCATTAGATTGGCAAGTTAAGGCTGTGCTCATAGGAGGCGGAGCATTAACTACGGCTGTTCTGATAGGTAGAAGAAAATGACGGCTTTAGATTCTCTCCTTTCTTTTTGTAAGGTTAAGGAGGGTCAGTTTATGGCTAAGAAGAGGTTATTGGGTTCAAAGCTAAGAAAAAAGCAAGATAAAAACAAGAAAGGGCTTTTTCGCCCGGCGAAAAATAAGGAGATAGCGGAAGTTATCAGAATGGATACGGTTAAAGGAGCTAAGCAGTCTATATCAGAACTCAAAAGGCTCATTGATAAAGGAGAAATAACGATAGACGAAGCGATAAAATACGTTAATTGCGTTGCTAATCGTGCAAAAGTTCAATTAAACCGTAAAAACCTGAGCTCAAAGGAAAAGAGAGAATTCCAAGAAATTGCCAAGCTTTACGACGATTTTAAGGAGAGATTAAAGAAAGCTAAGGCTATTATCGGAATAAGGTGAGAAAAGAGATGAACGTTAAGGCTTTTACAATTTTATTTTTTGCTCTTATCTGCTTTTCCGTTGGAATTTGTCTTGTAGCGGATGCTGAGGAAGTTGATTATCGAGACTTGACGTTTTGGAGTGATAAGACTGCGGAATTCTTTAGCGGTCCAAGTAAAACCGTAATTGACAATAACACCTATGTAGTGGAGTATAACCTTAAAGAAGGGTGGATTAAAGTTCATTCAGAAATTCCTACATTGATAGCTATTTGCGATCCATTTAGCGGTAAATGGGTTAAGAAATTCATCAAGAAAGGGGAAACGAATATCACCTTACCTTTCAAGCCTCAGCCTTATGCTGGTCTCAGGCTCTTAACAGTAAGTAGTCCATGGGGCTTTGCGGTCCTCAAGGAGAAAGAAGAAATTTGGTCGTGGTGGGACTATCCGATTGTAATACTGCGTTCAGAAATGGCTAAATGGTCATGGGAAAGATCGGCTTACGCCTTAAGCTTATTCATAGTCGGTTTAGCCTTAAGTAGGCACGTAAAGAAAGATCGTTTGATTGTTAATCACGTAAAACATCTTATCGTTATCATTCTCGTGGTTGTCCTCTTATTTGCGATTTTGAGCATGAGATATACGACTGATAACGTTATCTTAGTCCAAAACGGCACGAAAATAGTTAAACAGATACCACATTTAGCCTTTGATACGTACTACGTCAAAGAATGGTATAACTACCTCTTTGCCTTATGCTTCATAGCAGGTTATGTTTTAGGGCTTTGGTTATGGCGTTACGATCACCTCTACGTTGCCTATGCATCTTACAATGAACCGCTTAGAATCCGTATTTACCCATACGACATAGAAAGGGGAGTTATCAGAGATTTTGATGGAAAATTAACGCTCATAGACTTCAAGAACTCGTTTAAGCAGTTCATAAACTTCGAACTGAACGGTTACAACGTTAGCGGAATCTTAGCGGTAGGAGAGGAGAATTACAGTTATCCTGAATATCAAAGACCTTCGATAAGGACCAGCTACGCATTAGCGGGATTCTTCGGGTTATTAGTTATATGCTTGATAGCGGATTATCTCAACGTCTTTAAGATAGATCTCGCTTATGCTCTCCTATTTGCCGGGTTAATAGCGGTATTAACGAACATCGAAGCGTTAAAAGCATGGTTCGGTGTTTACGTTGAGAAAATCAAGGTTCTAAGGTGTTCTGAGCTTATGAACGAGGATAACTATACGAAAATGCTCAAAGAAGCTGAGATTAAGCACGTCATCGAAGATTACGAGAAATTGCTCAGAGATTATGTGAAAGAGAAGATCACCATGCCGAGAAGGACGGTTAAACATCTCTTATCGATGATTAGACAGGTTAAGGTTACTAAATTGGAGAATAAGCCGAAGAGGAGGGAGGAGAATGGCGAAGATAAAGATTAAGGAAGTTTCTGATTTAGAAACGGTCAAAAAGATGATAGCTTACAAATTAAGCGAGAAGTTAGGGCTTGGCACTCTGGTTCTCGATCCCTACGGTCCGAATCTTCTTTTCATCTTGGACATAGCGGAAAGAGAGTTCGGCAAAGAGGCGAGAAAAGAGCTTGAAGAGTTTCTTATGCCGTATCATAAGGTTAGGGTTCTTCATACGTTGCAAATGGAAGGAATTAAGCAAAAATTCTGGTTAGTTGCCCCATCGGTAGGAGCTAAACCGATCGAAGATGAAGAGGAAGACTTTGAACTTTCGACGGATAACGAAATAAGGGGCCTGGAACCTGTCAATCGACTAACGACAAACGTCGATAAAGATGGGTTGGATCCCGTTACTCGAGGAACGGCAAAGGTCGATTTGGACCAATATATTGAGGAAGAAGATGACGATTTACTGTTTTAGGGGGTGATGGCATGAGCGATAAGCTGTTCAAATACATTCAAAACGCAATTGAGAAAGACGGATTCTTATTCATCGGTATTTTGGGAAATAAGGGATTTGGGAAGTCCGTTTTAGGGTTAAACTTGGTTTCCAACGTCTTAGGAGATTGGAAAAAGGTCCTGAAACATACAATCTTTACTATTCAGGACTTCCAAAACATCGACTACAGAGATGATCTTGAGCGTTACGAAGACGGAAGGGTTAAAATCATTTTATGGGATGACTTCGCTTTACATGCATCATCCTACGGTTTCTGGAAAGCCGACAGGGAAAATCTAACTAACTTCATTGAAGAATTCGAGATCGTTAGGGAGTATGTCGCTGTTCTTGTGGTAACCTGTGCGACTTGGGAGATGATACCCCCTAAGTTGAGAGAACAGGCCCATATTATGATCCAGATGACGAAGAGAGGACAGGGAGAGATATGGAAGAAAACGAGGGGATGGTTATTCCTGAAGAAAGAATATAAGAAAATTGGAGAGATAAGCACGGAAAAAATCCCGGATGAAATTTATAATCGTTATAGACAGTTGAAGCACAAAGCGGTTAGGGTTAAAAGAAAAATAGATTTACTGAGGAGAGAGGAGAAGGCTAAGGAATTGGCAGAGCGATTAACGGAAAAAGAATGGGAAGATGAAGAACTACTTATCGCATTAGGAATTAAAGACGTTCACGGAAACTTAACGGAATTCGGAGAGTTAGTCGTTAAATATTATAATGGTAAAGAGAATGGGCGTTGTGGTTGTGCCGTTGTAAAGCTTACTTTTAGAGAATTCGCAAACATTCTTCGCTCTTGCGGGATAAGAGGCGATGATAAGAAGTTTTTGAGAGCTTATAATGAATTCAAGAAGAGAGGATACGTTAAGGAGGTGATGAACTGATGAGCGAGGAGATTTTAGGCGTTTCTGCTGTAGTAATACTTGCGATATTGGTTACAGCAAGTTGGCTGACTAATAGCAAGTTGCTAAAGCTTACAACATTAGGATTCGTGTTTCTTTATCCCGTTGCAATAGGTCAAGTAGCGTTCCCAAGTGGACCGGACCAGTTGGGCAACTACATATCTGGAGTATTGAAGTATTGGCTTGCACAGGTATGGGAACAAATCCAGAACTACATCAAGCAACAACTCAATCTATCACTATAATTTTTGTGTAGATTTATTATTTTTATTATCGCTTTACGTAAAATTACTCTCAGCTGAAATCTCAAAGTAGGATAAATTGCCCCCATCTCCTTATTGGCTAAGTAAAGTATATAACCATTAAAATGGAGCGTAGGTCATGGAACTACTGGTAACCAAGAAGGAAGTTTTAGAATATAAGAAATTAGAGGTAATCTCTCAAATCGCATCCGTTAAATCTAAGATCGAATTATTTGAGTCCAAATATGGATGCAAATTTGAAGAATTTGAAAAGAATTTGAAAGCCAAACAAGAGGAGAATTTTGAGGAATGGGACGATTACATCGAATGGAAGGCATACGTTAGAACCCTAAAAGAGTTAGAGGAAAAACTTAGAGAGATCGAAGATGCTAAGGACATTAGAATTGCTTGAAAAAAGTCCAATCGTTAAATCTTATGAAATACTCGATTTTAAGAAAGGCTATTTTAATCGATGATTCTATCCTACACATTAGAGAATTCGTTTCTCCTGATGATAGATCGTATTCATACAATTGGATCGACAAAAACGGTTCTCACATCTGTAGATGGGATAACGCTCCTCACTACAAAAACATTAAAACGTTCCCCCATCACAAGCACACGAAAAGTGGCGTTGAAGAGTCCTTCGAAACTACCCTAGAGGATGTTCTCTCCGTCATCGAAAAGGAAATTTCGCAATCCTGATTCACTCATAATTTCATAAATCGACATCTGTAGTATTGTAGAACCTTCTCGAGCAACTGGAACCTGTAGGTCCAACCTCAACACCCAACCATAAACAAGGGTTATAAAATTCGCTTTCGGCTAAAAGAGGAAGAAGAGGGTTGATTAGTCGAACGTCGAATTAATTAATTCACTCGACCTGTGGACGTCCACAAGGTTCAACACAAGCTCTCAGAACGTCTACCTGTGGTCACAAGTACAGATCCAGATGTTGTGGTCACAACCGCAGGTACCAACCTGTGGACACAAAGCCTTAAATCTTTGTATTAATTTAGATTATGTATAGTTACTGTTACACTCAACAAGGAAGTGGCGGAAAAGCTAGAAAAGCTCAGGAGGGAGGGGAAAACTCTTAGTGACGTAATAAAAAGAATAGTAGAAACTTATGAGGAGCTTGAGGATTATATTGACGAAAAATGGGGGAAACTTCAAAGAGATAAAGAGAAGTTTATAGACCTTGAAGATTACGCATCTTCAAGAGGTCTTTGAATGTTCTCGGTTTTGATTCATCCTGATGTAGCCAAATTTTTAGACAAGTTGTCTGAAAGCGTTGTTATCCTGTAGCTGTTCAGTTCACTCAAGAAATACAGAGATTAGTTAAGAGTGGTTGTTTAGGAGCGCTACGGTAATAGAACTTATAAGTATCCCAGCCAGTATTCGTAATCGATGCTAAATGCAACAGCTATAAGGGAGTATTTGGATAAAAGATACAATATTTCTGCGAAATACTACCTCAACAGTTCTCTGCTCAGCTGTGTTAGAAGATTTAACGATATCTCCCGAGATGAAAAAGATACGGCAAACTTTGCTTTCATCTCAGCTATGTACGACTATCAAATGAAAGTATCTCATCTGATCAGTAGATTTAACTTCATAGTAGATTTCCTTGAGCGTAATAATCTTGAGTTGCCCGACCTAGCTGACAGCTCTCACTTCGAAAAGCTGAGAGATTTGATGTTGAAGAACTACGGCTACTTTCACAGATTCGATCCGCGAATGAGAGATTTCCGAAAGCTGGTGGATGTTTTAACGAAGCTTGATCTTGAAAATATAGCTAAAGATTATTATGATCCCAACCAGTCTGAACCCGTGGAAAAGGTTATAGATGGAATTCTAAATGAAATTCGTCGGTTTGCCGAATTTTCTTCGCGTGGCTTCATCCCAAACCCTAAAAATAAGTCATCGAAGAAGAGATTAACACTCTTCCTTAGATGGGTTGTAAGGCCCGAATATCCGGATTTAGGAGTTTGGAGGTTCATAAGCCCTGCACATTTGTATGTTTCGCTGGATCTCGGAGTGTTAAGAGTCTTTCAGAGGATAACTGGTATAGCACTTAAGAATGATTGGGACGGTGTCATAAGAGTCACAGACTACTTTAGAAGTGTAAATCCCCAAGATCCAGCCAAATACGATTACGTTCTCTCGAGACCGGCAATACTGGACATATGCAAGAAGAGCTTAGAATATTCCGGCTGCGATGCCTGCCTTCTAAATGAGATATGCTTGACGGGTAGAGAAAATATCAGAAATATCAGGTTAGTCGTTGAAGAGGAGGTAGATAAAACTAGGCATGATTATATTCGAGATCTTTTTAAGAGCAGGAATCCTTGGAAGGCTTCCTGCGTTAGAGAGGAGTATCTGAACGGAAGAGCGGACATAGTGTGTTATTTGCCGGATATGAAAAGTCCTGAGAGGATAGTAGTAGTCGAGGTTAAAGTTGTTCTGACTTTCAACGGTGTGAAGCAGCTCCTGAATTACATTAGAACAGCTATCGAGAAGTGGAAAGAGACTGTAAAGGAGTGCAGAGGTGCAATGGTGTGCGAGTGCATTTCAAAAGATCAAGAACAGAAAATTTTGGAGATTTCAGAATATCATAGCATCGAAATATATAAATTTGATGACAACAAATTTGTTAGGATTGCTTAGCCCTCTTGTGTACTTTCGATTTTACTCTTCGCATCTAATTCCATCGTTATCTGCATCGAAGTTGTGCGGATCTGGTGGCAGCACTCTGAATTTTCTGTAAGGAATGTCATCGCAGTCGAGGTCGGGCGGTGGAGGTGGAATACACACATCTGGATAGGAAGGATCGCACATAGTTCCAGTTGTGTTTATGGTAGGCATACAGCTCCAGAGTCCGAGTCTCGACTGCATCGCCTGTTGCTGGTAGCTCAGGTACTCGGCCTTCTTCTTGCACTTTCCTTCCTCATAGACTCTGGCGTAGCCCTTCTTAACGAGCTCCGCCGTGAAGTCCATAGAATCGACGTAAACGTAGGCCAGCAAACGGCCGTAATAGCCTCTCAATCCGGCAGTCTCATCGAACTCGATGTAGACTTCCTTTCCGAGCAGGTGCTTCTCGGTGAACTCTTTTGCCTCCAAGCCGTACTTGGCAAGGCATTCGAGGTCCGTTATGTTGTCGTACTCGTATGGCTTGTTATCTTCGGCAGTTTTCTCGGGAGTATCTACACACAGCATTCTGACTATTTCCTTCGAACCGCCCGGAAGAATAACGTCGATCGTGTCTCCGTCCAAGACTCTTACGACCTTGACTTTGTATTTAACGCCGAACCGCGGAGAGAACGGCGTTGGCGTTGGAGTGGGGGTAGTGGACGTGGGTGTTGTAGCAGTTGGTTGTTCCACCTGTTGAGTGCAGCAGCCGAGGAACATTGAGAACGAGCAGGAAGACAACTAAATATCTCATTCCAGTCGGCCTCCTTCGTATGTTTTTAGAAGCTAACATATAAAACTAATGGCCTTGTTACCTCACTCTGAATTCATGCTGATCCACATTTACTTATCTTCACCCCCCCAATCTGACTTGAAAATAGATGTGAACAAGAGAAAGTACTTTCAAAGAAAAGGTTAAAGGTTGCAAGGACGATGAATCAGAGGGGAGCCAGTGATGTATGATAGGAACGTTTTCATAGCTCCTGGTTCTGAAGAACACATTAATAAGAGCGTCTTTGATCTTAGTTCGGAGAGTGGAAAAGGCCCCTTACTTAGCATTAAGGGATTGATACCAATCAAGAGTATAGAAGATGTGCTAACTGATGAAGAAAAGGAGGCTCTAAAGAAAATCTATTCTGATGGAAAAGTAAGAATGTGGGGAACTAGACCTAGTTTAAAGAACACATGGGAATCTATTAGAGAAGGAGATCTTGTGGTGTTTTATAGTAGAGGAAGATACATTTGTGCTGCAGATATTGTGTATAAAACTAGAAATCCCGAATTGGCACGAAAAGTATGGGGAAACTACGATGATAAAACTGGTGAGACTTGGGAATACATATTCTTTGTTAAAAATGTCAGGGAGTTAAACGTCGACAGAAAAGAGTTCAATAAACGGGTTGGATACAGCGAAAACTTCTTCCCGCAAGGTTTTATGCGTGTCAATGACGAGTCTGTCAGGAGAAAAATTATTGAGTTAGTTGAGGAGATAACTAAAGGAAAAATTCCACCTACACCACTAATTGTGTCTATCATCGAGAGTTTAATAAGATCAACTAAGGGATTTGAAGAGATTGTGAAGCTCACGCTAGCCCATATAGTTGCTGGCAAAAATGTAGTTTTTTATGGTCCTCCTGGAACAAGCAAAACTTATCTGGCTAAGAAGATCTGCGGAGAAGTTTGTGGCCCTGATAACTACTCCTTCCACACAGCGAACGCCGAGTGGAGCTACTTCGATGTTGTCGGAGGACTAGTACTTGAAGGAAATGGCACAAAGTTTAAGAAAGGGTTGTTGTTAGAAGCCGTAGAAAAGTGCTGGGACTCTCTGGAGAAAGAAGGTAAACCATCTTGGCTGATCATAGATGAGCTTAACAGAGCTAACCTCGATCTAGCTTTCGGAAAGACGTTCACCCAACTTGATATAGATTACCGTGACATGCCCCTCGAAGTTATTGAGAAGAATGGAGAAAGGAAGGAGTTCTACATGCCATACTCGTTTAGAATTTTAGCGACCATGAACACCTACGACAGAGCTCTTCTTTTCTCGCTTGGTTACGCTTTCATGCGTAGATTTGCGTTTATTCCGGTGGGATCATTGCTAAAGCAAAACAAGACTATCGCTGAGACGGGAACTGAAATGAGAATAACAGACGAAATGAGAGAATTTGCAAGCAGTGACATTGCAAAAGATCTGAGAGAACTCACAAAGAACGCTATTCTTAAGCACTTCAGTAAGGAAAAGGAGAATGGAAAAGATAGAGCGTACATATTCGAAAAGTTCAAAATTGATAGTACTGCCAAGGTCGACGAAATAATCGGTAAACTCAGGCTCAATGAGTTAGATATCTTAGATGTTCTATCCTACATTGCGTTCAAGATAACTAACGAAGAGTTGGTTGAGATCGGTCATGCCATAGTATTCGATGCTGCCAAGTTCATAGTTGCGTATTCGCAAATCTCTCCAGGTATTGATCCGAGAATTATCCTCGATGAAGCCGTTGTAGCTTACATCCTACCACAGCTAGAATACTTCATGCCTAAGCTAAGAAGAGCCGAAATTTTCGGCGAGAAGGAGTACGAAGACAAGTGGAGAAGAGTAAAAGAGGATATACGAAGGCTTGGCCTAGCGAAAACTTTGAAGGGAATGGAAGAGGCAGAAAGAGAGTTTAAGGTGATCCAGTAGTGGAGTTAGTAATTCATACGTGGAAAGAATATTTAAAAGACGATTTAAAAGGAATAGATTGGAATCTGCTAAAGACATACATCAACGATTTGAGAAAGTTTTCGAGAAATTTGTTAGCTGACGATCTGATAGAAGAGGACTTGCCGAGAATCGATGACGAGAAGTTCAACCCTGGCGGATGGGTAGGCGTTTACGATTTAGGAAGAGACATAATTAAGGTCGTACCGGATCCTGAGAGGTTATCAGAGGACGAATTTGATGAAATCAGACGGGAACTTATAGGTTGGCTGGAAGCTATAGGTCCTGCTTCCAGAGAACTCTTTGGAAAATACATGGACACTTCAATCTTCGAGAGGAGACTGTATGCCACCTTTAGCCGCCATTTGATCGGGTACACGGAAATTGCACTTTCGCATTTCATCCCTCGAAATGTCCTATTTGAAGATTACACTGGCAGAGAACTAAGAGGAAAACCTGTTTGGGACAAGATAGTCCCGCTTAGAGCTAAAGGTTCACAACTTCTAGTGTCTAGGAAGATAAGCTTCGATCTCAGATCTTTATCAAACCTCTTACTCACTAGATTTCATGCTGAGTTACTGAGGAAAATAAATAGATTGTTTGAAGCTTTCGGTTTGGAGAAAACTCCGAAGTTTCTAGAGGAACTAGAGAGATACCGAAGATATCATGAAAAGTTTATCAGCGAAAGTGTGTTCTCAGAGCTTTTGGAAGAGGCCCTTGAAATAGACTTCGAATACCCTGAAATCTTGGAAAAAGTAAGGAAAAGTACGAAAGGCGTCTCTTTGGAGGTTATTGATCTGTGGGAAGCGTATATAGGAAAGAAAGCATTCCTAACAGATTTCGAAAGGGTATTCGATATCGCTTTGAAACCCCTGAGCAAGATCTACGAGCTCTGGTGCTATAAAAAGCTCTGCGAAATTCTGAAGATAAGCGAGGATTATATTAGAGAAAATCCAAATAGCGTGCCTTTTGAGCTTAATGGGAAAGTAGGAACCTTGCATTACAACCCTCCGAGAGGCTTAAGTAAATATAGTGAGATAATGAAGAAGCAGATTGGAGTTTCACCTGGTAGACCTGATTTTGCAATTGAATTTGATGGCAAAATAACCTGTGTTATGGATGCAAAATGCAAGACAAAGCTTGATACCAGCGATGTTCAAAGGTTGTTGTCTTATCTTCTAGATTATGTGTATCCCAGGCTAGACAGGCTTGTGGCGGTGATATTCTACTTATCTAAAGAGCAGAAAGATCCAATAAGATCAGCACATGTCAGAAATTGCGAAATATACTTAGTTAGCTTGACTCCAAAGACGTACTCAGATGATCTGGTAGAAAAAATAGAGCATATTGTCGAATCAACAACTTTGAGTTAACGGCAATGAGCGTTAATAAAAATGCAAAAACAAAAGTTATAAAATAGCTTTAGCTCTTAATGATATACATATGCCTAATGTTCAGCTCGGGAGAATAAGAGAGGTACCGATAACTGACGTCTTTAGAGGTGAAGGAGAATTTAGTGATTGGCTTTTGGAAAATATTGAGCTCTTGAGTGAGAAGCTTCAGATTGAGCTTGATGATCTCCAGAGGGAGTATCAGGTCGGTAGATTCTCTGCTGACCTTGTGGGAAAGGATGTAAATACCAATGAGAAAGTTGTAATCGAGAATCAATTCGGAAGAACAGACCACGATCATCTTGGAAAGATTCTCACGTATGCATCTGGAATTGATGCAAAAATTATAGTATGGATTGCTGAGGAGTTTGCAGATGAACATAAACAAGCTCTTACGTGGCTAAATAACCAAACACCAGCAGAAATAGGGTTTTTCGGGATAGAAGTTCGAGCCATACAAATTGAGAACTCTCCTTACGCAATAGATTTCAAAGTGGTAGTAGCTCCAAATCAATGGGTTAAAAGTACAAGAATTCCTCAAACTTCTCCAAGAGGAGAGGCTTATAGAGAATTTTGGGGGCTACTATTAGAATCGTATGGTAGAAGACTGACCCCTCAACCTCAAAATTGGATGTGCTTTGGAGCGGGAAGAAGTGGAATTGTATATAGCTGGGTCTTCACGAGCGATAACAAGTTCTCAGTGGAGCTGTACATAAATACAGGGAGTCCCGAGAAAAATAAACAAATTTACGAATGCTTACTTAAGGACAAGGAGCAAATTGAAAGAATGCTGAATCCAGAAGGGTATGAAATGTATTGGGGCCCAGCTAAGTGGAGCCCTAAAGGAGCTCATAGGATAGCTGTATATAAGCCAATGAGTGGAGATATACTTCAGATTGACGAAAGTGAGAGATCAGAACTCCTGAATTGGGGTAAAGAGATGATGAAAAGATTTGAAACGACTTTTTCGAAGTACTTAACGAAGTGTGCAAGACCTTGAGGTAAGGAGACAAGAACCCCAGTTCGAGCGTTCCTATTGGCTAAATTTGGTAGAACATAAAATCGATTTTAGATTTTTATTTTATTAATTTATGTGTTACCGTAACACATAAATATCTTTCAATTAAATGAACACTATGCCTCGTAAAGGGTTTAAATCTATTACAATATCTGAGGACTTGTACTGGAAGTTAGTCGAAAAGGCTACTGTACTTGGAATAAGCCCACATGAGCTAATTAGGCAACTCTTAGAAGGTGCAGACAGAACTACTATTGATGATCTATCCGACGTAGGATTGAACACCTTATTACATAGAGAAGAACAAAGGAACGCTCTTAAAGTTGAAATAGACGAAACAGATCATATAATTTTCAAATGTGCTCATTGTGGATCAGAGTTAATTTTATTCCGGATAGAGCATAACCCATCGAGGACGGATCTTTACTTCCTCTGTCCATCTTGCTGGACAGTCATTTACACTAAGCACAATAACCCTGCAACACCCTTAGAAGTGTGGCAAAGGATAGCAAAAGCTAAAGAAGACTCCCCAAATAAGACAGAGGAGCAATTGGTATATACAATAGTTAGAGATAGGGCAAATGATATTGCAAAAATTATAGTTAAATCAGCTATCGCTGCGCTAAAGGGTTATGACTACATAGGGTACTCAAACAGTTATTTTGAGATCCCGTTGAACATAAATGAGCAATTTAAAGCGGTGTTTTATGACATCGAGAGCAATGCGGAGTTCGATTTCAAATTTATACCTTACTATTCGAAATGTATTGGTGAAGTCTTCAAATTCGAAAACATGAAGCTTAAAGTTCCTGAACATGTCTTCGCTGAGGTATTGGTGGACTTATTACTCAACAATATACTAAAGGACTTGAGTCCTAAGAGTGCTGGTCAATATGCTCTCTATACTTTTAACTGGAGATACATACCACGGGAACTACTATTTCCCGTCACTTACAATACAGACAACGGTCCACAAAGGTATAAGCCCCTAAAAGCGTTAACAAACTTATACCGCGAATACAGGTTCCACTGGGGCATCAAAGACGAATTAAGTAGGATAGACACGCTACTTCAACAAGTAGGGAAATTCAAAAAGATTGACATGAATACTTTTTCAAAGATTTTCGGCGGAAGATTTGATGCACCAGAGTACATTAGAGCTTACCTAAAACTCATTGACTGGGGAATAATATTTATCGAGTTCCGAGACGAAGTGTACATACTACTCCATCGGAACTGGCTAAAGAAAAATAAATTCTGATCATTGCACATTTTAATTTTTGAAAACAATTTTTTCCTATTTATCTATGATGACTAACATCTTGCTCTTCTAATACTTTTGCTATCCTTAACTAAATCCTTTCTTCTCACGGCTAACAGCATATAAGCAATCCCTAGTGCTCAATAGCTGTAGGTATCGACAAGATTCCCATTTGCATCGTACAGGTACGCCGTATCGCCGTCGTTGTTCCAAATAGCTCCGTTACCCCAATACAACTTGTTCTCTGAGTTAACTCCTTCTCCAGAATAGACATAAACCGACTCGCCGGGTTCCAACGTTATATCTGGAAATGTGAAGGTATGACCAGCTTTGTCTTTGAGCTTCCATCCCTTTAAGTTAACCGTATCGGAACCGTAGTTCTTGATGACAACGTATTCTCCGTTGGGATTATACCAATCGTTGCCTGGTGCATCGTAATGGATGTAGGATATCTTAACTCCAGTTACAGTTGGCGTTTGTGTAGGAGGTTCAGTGGGTGTCACCGTGTAAGTTGAATAGGCCCAAAGACCAATTTTATTTGTTTTAGCGTAGTTTTCGAACTCGAGATATTCTTCCTCTTTCTTGAAAGTTCCCTCCACGTAAACCCTTGCTAGACCGTTCTTGATCAAGAGAGCGTTGAAGTCCGTACCATTGGACAAGTAAACGTAAGCTAAATACCTCCCGTAATACCCTTTAAGTCCTGCCAACTCGTCGAATTCGATATAGACAGTTTCGTGATCAAGGACGTTTTCCGTGAATTCTTTAGCTTTCAAACCCCATTCTGCCAAGTATTCAAGATCGGTAATGTCATCGTATTCGTAAGGTTCATTTCCCTCGGGAGAAGTCTCTGGACAGTCTACTCCCAGAAGGCGGATCCTGTATGTGTTATCGTTTATCATGACATCTATGGTGTCTCCGTCAATTACTCTGACCACTTTGGCCTCATATCTCACGCCGAATGCGAATCCTTCGACTTCTACGGTTACTTCGTCGGTATCAACTACGTTATCGCCAGTATAAGCGACTACTTTTATCGTGTGTTTGCCTGGAGTTAGTGACAAATAGCTCCAGAGAAAGATTGTAAGAGTTTCTACGTATTGTTCGTCTACGTAGACTTTCACCTCGTCGGAACTACCGCTCAGAACTTCCACTTTGAGTAAGACGCTTGCAGTACTATCTGATGCGATTATCTTCTCTCCGTCCTTAGGACTGACAATCTCAATATCTACTGGTTCAGGTGTAGGTGTAGGCGTTGGTGTGGGTGTCGGCGTCTCTTCTATTAGTGTGGTTTCAATTGGTGTTGGAATTGGAGTCAGTGTTGTCGTTGTCGGTGGCGGTGTTGTTATCTCAGTTGTTGCAGTTGGGGTTGGGGTTGGTGTTGGGATTGGAGTTGGTGTAGGTGTTGCAGTCGGAGTTGTTGGTGTCGGCGTAGGCGTTGGTGTGGGCGTTGGAGTTATAATAGGCGTGGGAGTAGATGTAGGCACAGGCGTTGGTGTAATTGTAGTTGTAATTGCAATTGTTGTCGTCGTAGTTTCATCTGGAATAGCGTGTGGTATTTCAGTTAGCGTGGGTATCGTAACTGTTGTTGGAGTAATTATTGGAGTTATTGCAGGAATAGTGGTTGGAGGTGTGATTGAAGGCTTTTCTTCCGTCACGGGTACAGTCTTTGATATATGTGTAACTGCAGGCGTTACAACTGTCTGTGAAGGGATCGTTGTTACCTCTGTTGGGGCATATTCTGTTTGGTTATTTTCTAAGATTTTCTTTCCGAGTTCTGTGTATTCAGATACATTTTCTACATTTTCCAAGCCTATATCGACCTTCTCTGCACAGCCTGCAAACACTATTGCGAGAAGCACAAGTAGTAAGATACAACGTCTCAATTTTCATCCCCCTTGTATGGTGGGTTTCCTTAGTAACTTAGTAGTTCATTTCTTTAAAATTTTTAAAGAACATCGTTAAGGGCGTCTAAACCTTTCTATTGACCTATTGGACGTCTCCCTGCGCTGAATTTTCTAATTTCAAATTTCTTCTTAGGGTGATTGATTTCAACTCTGTGGTAGATACGAGAATAAACTTCTTAGGCTTATTAGATGATGTTCCTATTTAAGAAGATAGTTGTTGTCCAATGGAAAGAGCTCTGAGTTTATTAAATCCCAAGGAAGATGAAATTAAGAAGGGTGCTGAAAAAGCCAAGATAGTGGAAGATCTTTTTAGGGAGACTTTTTGATTACTAGAGATGAGAGTGGCAGTTGTTGGATTTGGAGGGGCTGGACAGGAGATTGTAAAAGCCTTTGCAGACAGGTTTGATGGCGATGTTTACGTGGTCAGCGACATTAGAAACTATGATCTACCGTTCTTTGACTTTTCAGAGTTCGAAAGGTTAATTTCTACGCTATCTTCCTACGATAGCGTCATTCTAGTAGCAGGGCTCGGTGCGAGAGGTGGAGAATATCTCGTCGAAGCTACGAGACTATTGAAAAACGTCGCTGCAATCTTCGTCGTTTGTCCGCTTCGCGTAGAGAAAGCAAGAGTGGCAAGGGCGGAGAGGCAGCTCTCTAGACTTAGAGGGCAAGTCTTCGTAAGAAGGCTCGACGACTACTTTGAGAGAATCCCTGGAAACAAATCCGTAGCAGAGGCGTTGAGAGAATTTGACGAGGAAATTGCAAAGGAGATAGCGATAATCCTAAAAGGACTTGGACTATAATAACGCTCATATCGCGTTCATGATGAATGTCCTTTACATTTAGGATAAAGTCTCCAAAGAAGGGTATAGGATCAATTTTCGACCTTTATCATCAGATCTATGAGCTCCCTCTTATCCTCTTTTGTAAAATACCTCGCATCTGGGTGATCTGACGGGACTTTATCTCTCGAATGCTTCTTTAGGTAATTTCTAGCTACAAGGCTTTGAACAATGTTGCTAACCTCCTCAACATCTACCCCAAGGCTGTCAGCAATCTCCGACAATTTAACGGCGTGTGGACTGCTTCTCACAATCTTAAGGACATCCACATCGAGATCACTAAGCATGACTTCCATTCCTTCATATCCAACCTTCAATACCAAATCTCCATCTCTGAACACGTACAGCTTCTCAAGATCCATTTGGATCCAATTTTCGTCTGTAAGTGGCTTCGTTGCGATTAGCGTCGCGAATTCATCATCGCTCTTCATTTCTCCTAAATGAATTCCAAAGTCCTCATCGTCAATTAGCCTAGCATAGCCCCTATGCGGAGGATGTCTGAGCAGATAATACAGCCTTCCATCATTCGTGTGAGCGAATAGGTACGTGCCGTTGCTCATGAGAAAGTTAAATGATCCGTAATCGCTCACATCATTGACAATATTCAGAATATTTTCGAACAGCTCAGCTTCTCCGATCCCAATTAAGTTATCCATGATGTAGCAGAATGCGTGTTCAGAGTCGGTTTCGCCAGCAGGGTGATAATACGTTAGCTTGATTGATTTAACTCCTTCAACGCTACCGTTATGAGCAAAAACCCATTCAACGCCGTTGAGCAGTCTGACGAACGGATGCGTATTGACGTAGCTAGGCTCACCCGATGTAGCAAGCCTAACATGACTTATGACAATGTTGCTCCTAATACCGTGCTCAAGTAGCTTGGCAATAGGGCTACTAACCGATGGTCTGGGCTCCTTAACCAATGCAACTCCCATACCGATATATTTCCCACGATAAAATTTCGGGACATACCAAGCAACTCCCCAACCGTCCCGATGCTTACGCCCCCTCTTGACGAATCCATGCCAACTGAAGCTAATGCTAACGTCTTTATTGGAGCATAGCCCAAAAAGCTCGCACATATAGAATCTTTCTCAAGTAGTTAAAAATCCATTGGTGCGGTAGTCGAGTACTACTGGTTCTTGTCCTTTCTATTTAATTTGCATGGTGAGGTAACGTCAATTTTCATTCTCCTTTATCTGATAGAGAAACAACTTCCTGCTATGAGCACAACTTAACTCGGCTTCTGTTCTTATAAGATTGTCACAGGAATCTCATGAAAAGAATAGAAGTGGAGAGAATGTGAGCTTAGACGGCATAATAGAAGTACTTTCTGAAGAGTTTGAAGGAGTAGCTCACAAAGTTCTCGCAAACAATGAGCTTTTTGATTCTTAGGGCAATAAGATACAGTCAAACTGGGACAATGGAATGTACTGGATAGGAGTTTAAAAATCAAGAAAATATTTTACCATGCTTTTCTCCAAATGATAAGGTAGAAGCCTCTCAAATGAGTACAAAGGTGTACTGACATGGTAGATGTGACTTGGGATATAATAAAGGCTGGAATAGCGATAATGGCTGGAACCTACGCGATGGGAATGTTATTCCTACTCCTTATTGCAATTTCAGCAATAATCTTTTCAGCAATAATATTGGGAATTTTAAAATTAGCAGAGGGGATAATCCACGTTGCAAAACGCATCAGAAAGAGAAGAACTGAATGAAGTAACACTCGTATCCGCGCTGGGAACGAGTCCGATGGTTGTTACGGAGATGATTGACGAGCTTATAAATGATATAACCGTAACAAGGTTGTAATGGATAAGTTGCTCTTACTCATCCTCTTACAATTCTTCTACAGCTATGTTTCTACGGTCTGGAGCGTAGTGCACCAGTTAGGTCGGTCCAGCGAAACAGAGAAAATGCTTTTGGTGTACATACTACGGTGCTACCTAAAGAGTTGCTGGAAGTTAGAAGAATTAAGGGGAAAATATATCCGAAATTCGCTTGGAGCGATTCCGATTTGAGGTTAGCGGAGAAAGTCATACTGACTTACCAGCGCAACGTCGGAAAGGAGTACGGAAAAGTTGTGGAAATTCTTAAAAGGCTCGAAAACGCGAGAAATTACAAAAAGGTTAGGGGACTCGCCAAGATAATAGAGAGGGAGTGCGAATTTTCTTCTAAAACTGATTTAGATCCGCTCGCCGTCAGGTTGTTCCTGTTTGAAAGGGGTTACGTTACTAGATTAGGAGAAAGAAAGAAGATCGTTGAAGAAGCATCTAAGCATTTTGGAGTTCCGGTCGAGGAGATAGAGAAGGCTATGTTTGCAGATAGAGAGGAGGAAAGAGTACTGACGAAAGTTCCAGAGATTACCCCCTCAGAACTCGTTAAGAGGTACAACTTGTCTCTGCTTCAAACGCTAATTTTCAACTGTCTCCGTCTGAGCTTTTGGATTTCCACGAATCACAAAAACGTATTTCGCAAGTTGAAGTGGTTGGGATTGATGTACGAGCTTTACGAGGAAAGCGGTAAGCTGATTACGGACGTTACGGGAACGGCCTCAATCTTGAAAATGACGAGAAAGTACGGAAGTGCGATGGCTAAACTGATCCCCGAAATTCTAAGGGCTAAAGAGTGGTGGATCAGAGCTGAAATCGTAGACGATTACGAGAAAAGAGTCTACTTCTTTGAACTGACCGATAAAAATCGTAAACTATTCCCTCTGGATTACGATGAAAGGGTAGAATTCGATTCCTCGTTGGAGGAAGAATTTTACAGGCGAATGCGTAACTTCGGTTTCGAAGTTGTTAGGGAGCCCGGAGTAGTGAAAGCTGGCAACCACGCTTACATTCCCGATTTCCTCGTTAGAAAGGACGGTAAGGAAGTTTACGTCGAGATTGCCGGTTTCTGGACCGCGGAATACTTAAAGAAAAAGCTCGAAAAGATAAGGTCGGCGGGCATCCCACTAATTTTAATCGTTAAAGAGGAACTCGCGTTGGATAAGCCTAAAAACATTAGAGATATCATCGTTATTCGTAAGAACAAGATTCCTTACGGTGATGTTCTAAGAGCTCTAAAGGAATTATAGCGAGCTAAAGTTTTGTATAGCTACCGTAAAGAAGTGTAGAAACATGATAGCCACACTGAGGTACGAGAGGGGAACGATAAGGATAGAAGGTGGAGTTCACGTCCCGTTAGCCAAATGGGATGAGAGGAGTCGATGCTATCGAGCTTTAGCCTACAAGTATCGAGATATAGTCGATTACCTTAGAAATTCTGGGATAGAGTTCGAAGATCACGTTCAGGACAACGTGATACCTTGTCCCTACTTTGACGTTGAGATAGAGCTTAGAGATTATCAGGCTGAAGCTGTTGAGAGGTGGATGAACGGTAAAAAAGGTGTGATTGTATTACCTACGGGAGCCGGGAAAACTTACATCGCTTTGGAGATCATAGGAAGGTTAAGCGTTTCAACTTTGATCGTGGTCCCAACGCTCGCGCTGGTCGATCAGTGGAAGGACAAGCTGTCAGCGCTCTTCGATAGTCACTACGTTGGTGAGTTTACGGGAAGGAGGAAGGAGCTAAGACCAATTACGGTCACCACTTACGATTCGGCCTACGTTAATGCCGAAACTCTGGGAGATAAGTTCCTCCTCTTAGTTTTCGACGAGGTTCACCACCTACCGGCGGAATGCTACAGACAGATCGCGGAGATGTCGATTGCTCCTTACCGTTTGGGATTAACTGCCGTTTACGAGAGAGAGGATGGGTTGCATGCTCTCTTACCCGATTTGGTAGGTGGAGTCGTTTACGAACTGAAACCGAAAGACTTGGCCGGGAAGCATTTAGCTAACTACGTCGTGGAGAGGATAAGAGTTCCCTTAACCGAGAAGGAACTCGAGGAGTATAAAAGGAAGGCCAGAAAGTTTAGGGATTACGTTGCTTCGAGAAGGATTAGATTAAAGGACGTTGAAGACTTCAGACAGGTTGTCATGCTTACCGGGATTGATGAGGAAGCTTACGAAGCTCTCAGATCGTGGGAAGTGGCGAGAAAGATTGCTTTTAACTCTAAAAATAAACTGAAAGTCTTGAGAGATCTTCTGGAGAAGCATAAAGGGGACAAAATCATCATTTTTACGAGGTATAACGATCTAGTTTACACGATTTCGAGAGTTTTCCTGATTCCTGCGATCACTCACAAAACCAGCGATAAGGAGAGGAAGTTAATTCTTGACGGGTTTAGGCGAGGAAAATTCAAGGCAATCGTTACGAGTCAGGTTCTGGATGAGGGTATTGACGTTCCGGATGCGAATGTCGGTATCATCGTTAGCGGAACGGGTTCTTCTAGGGAGTTTATTCAGAGGTTGGGTAGGATTCTCAGACCTGCAGAGGGTAAAGACTTAGCAGTTCTTTACGAATTGGTCTCAAAGGATACGGGTGAAGTTAGAGTGGCCAAGAGAAGAGCAAAGAAGATTAAATCGTGAGAAGACTAGTTCGTGCAACTATATAATCATTTAAGTTTGATCAGAGGCTTGTAACCGTTCTTAAATATTGTTAGTCTCCAATGTCGAAAAACTTTTAATGAATAAAGAAAGTGCGTTTTAAATAAAGCTTAAGAAAGGTGTTTCATAATGCCAAAATTAAGAATTTATAATCTTTTCATAAGTCACTCATGGAGATATAGTGGTGAGTACAACCGTCTAGTGAACTTATTGAATAACGCTCCGTACTTTTGGTGGAGGAATTATAGTTGTCCACAACATGACCCTGCAGTCGATCCTGATAGTGAAGTTGGTAGAAGAACATTAACTAGAGAACTTATGAATCAAATTCGCCCTGTACATTGTGTTATTGTTCTGTCTGGTTTGTATGTTGCATATAGTTACTGGATTCAGAAAGAAATAGATATTGCACTTAGTTTTGGCAAGCCAATTATTGGAGTGAAACCGTTAGGTAGTGAGAGAGTACCCAGAATGATTCAAGAAGTTGCAAGAGAGATAGTAGGTTGGAGAACGGACTCGATAATAAGTGCTATAAGGAGACACTCACTTTAGTATGATAGACGAAGAAAATTACGGTGAAAAGTTTAAAGAGCATCTTTTAGAACAATATAAACTATTCGTCGAAATGGCAGACAGAGTTAGTAATAGGAGGATGCATACGAACATGTTCTACATATCTTTAGTGTCTGCACTAATTGCGGTGACTTCTGTGTTAAGGGAGGTTGGATCATTTAATTCTGTTATAATTCTTTCGATATCTGGGTTAGGCATAATTGTATGCATTCTATGGTATGTACATATAGAATCTTATAGAAAATTGAACTCAGCGAAATTTACTGTCATTCACGAAATTGAGAAGTATTTGCCGTACCCTTGTTATTACAAAGAGTGGGAGGTATTAGAGAAAAGCAGATATGTATTATTAAGTAAAATAGAGCAAGGGATAACAATTATCTTTGCAATTATATTCTCCATTCCTTTACTGCGTCTTTTATATTATTTATTTTATTTAGTTATCTCCAGATAGAACAATTGCCGTAATATATTGGATCAGTGAAAAAGCGTCAATATAGTTATCTGTGAAAGGCAGTTCAGTAGCTGAAACTTGAAAAAACGTTTGGAATTCGAATTACGTTCGTATCTTAATAATCTCTGCTTCACTTACTTTTATTTAATACTTGATGCTTGATGAATGATATAGAACTGTAAGGATATAAACCTTCGGAGGATAATCCTAATCCAATGGGTCTGCCCAACTATTTAAGAGAGGTGTTGTCCGATGGGAAAAGCTGTGAGTTTATTAAATCCCAAGGAAGACGAAATTAAGAAATGTGTTGAAATTGTAGAGGAAGAGTGGGGATTTGGAGACAAACTGCTTTATATTGGATGTATAGAGGCTATGAAGAATGTAAAGTTACGTGATATTCAGGAGAAGGACATTAAGGGCCCGATTCGCGTATTTTTGATAAACTGGGGGATGATGGGGATAGTGCTAAATAGGAAAGATAGAAAGAATTGGGAAAGAAAACTGTTACAGGTGCTAAGGGAAGAGAAGTTCTGTGACAAGCTTGAAAGATTTAGAAATCTGAATTTAGAAAACGCAAACATAGATGAGCTAAAGAAGGAAATTACTGATTGCTATCAGGAAGTTAGAGATATCGTAGGCCCCACATCAGCTAGTAAAGTTCTACACTTGATATGTCCTAACTTCTTCCCACTTTGGGATGCAAATATTAGAAAGTTAGTAAGCCAAGAGTGCAAAGAACTTGGTAAGGGTAGTATAGACGACCGAGCAGAAGGTTACTACAGATTCATGAAAGAAGTTAAAGACTTTCTAGAGAGATACGAGAAAATACTGTCAGAGCTCAGTAGGAAATATGGCAAACCTAAGTTAAGAGTCGTAGATGAATTCATGTGGTACGTGAGTAGATATAGGTGATGGTTAGAGATACTTGAGATGTTGGCAAGTTTTATAAGTTAAACAGCTTGATGACTTACTAAGGGGTGAATCTAGTAATGATATCCACAACATATGTAACGTATGTGTCCCACACATTGCATGAACCTTCCAAAACTGCGCTTGGTACCAAGCCAGACTTAATTGATGAGTGGAAAAGGCTAATTGAAGAGTGTAATCTATTCTCCTTATCTCGAAAGTCTATAAGAGATGCTCTCGAATCTGTTGACAAACTTTCACGTTATCTTGACGAGAACTTATCTTACTTCATCATAGATCACAAACCAGCTTTACAGAATCCAATCTCTCATTTCAGAAAACACTTTGAAGTGTTTGATGATTATGTCAAGCGTAAGATAATTTCACCCGACGTAGCTACAGATCTTATGTACCTCAACTATCTATATGACTCTGTACATCAACTCTTATTCGTGTCTACTTATCAACCCCATGGTACTAATGATCCCTCTTTAAGGATTGAAATACTAAACATACCTTCCAAGCTATTTGATTGGATGTTTAAATTAGATTACCTCCTAATTGGCTTATATGAGCGCAAATCTTTAGATAAAGAGCTTTTTAATGAGCTTAAGACAAGTGCTCAAAAGTTCTTAAGAGAAGCTTTAAATTTGCGTATCTTCTTACCAATTTCCACTCACGACATATTTACCAAGTACAAAAAACTGTTCTGGTCGCAGGAGATTAGAGATAGTACACGATTTAAGTGGCTAATATCCTACCTGTATGATCGTGTTCACCATGAACGATCCCAGACAGAAAAGGATTGACTACATCGCTCAAGAGATTAGAAACTGCCTATTTAAGATTAATGGTACTGACATTGGCGGCGGATTGTATTTTAAGTTAGTTCCTCCATTATACTTTGAAAGCAATAAACTTAACTTTCGCTTCCAGGATACTGGAGGGAGCATTGTTGGCTGTACTATTCTAATACATCCTTCTGGTCGTTCTAGTGTTCCCCATGATGTTGATCATTTAACGCAATCTTTAATCATATGTTTCGAGCATCCTAAAATTTCAGATCCTTATCCCTACAAATGGGAGTCTTTTGTCCTTGAAAAAGATGATCATGAAAAGATTCTTTATGAGAAGGGGGTGTGTGAATCTCTCAAATACGCAATCTTCCACTTCTTAAAGCACATTCATTCTAAGTTATACCACTACTGAGTTTCATTATCTACGCTCAGATCGAACCCTTCTTTGGCTTTATATATCCATTATGTGAACAATACCGTCATAGATACTCAATTTTTGATAGTGCTTTCAGAATTCAGCAATTATAGTCTCCATGAACTTTGATATGTCTTCATTTTGAAGTAATTTCTTGAAAGTGTCTTCTGTTCCTATCCAGCAATCTTTTCCATCCTTACGTACATACTTCACTAATTTGACCCTTTCTAACTGGAGTAAATAACGTGGTAACTTCAATAATTTGATTCTAGCTTGGCTAGGGACGTATTCTCCTTCAAATAAACTTTTTATAGTATTATATTCAAGTGGGACTAATTCTCCAGACTCTAGTGATATCTCATATATTCCACGAGTAATGATCAAGTAGGGTCCTAATACCATCCTAATAGTGTCTATATATTCATATCCAACCTCAAAGAAGTGTGCTAATGCTCGTTCTAGTATCTCTTCATGCCTATCAAACCTACTCTCCAATTCGATTAAAATGTTTCCCGGGAGAACGAAGTTGCCTTCTATTTCTACTAACCCAACCTCAGACAAAACTCTAAGAATTTCCACATATTTTCTCCTCTCATCTTCTGGGAGAACGTCAATCTGTTCATTGATATTTATTTTGTCTAATATTATAAGTGATGATATTATGTCTTCTACGGGTGTGTGTATATGTTCAGACAGTGGTAGGCTCGCAAACTTCTTCGCTTCAACCTTTACAAGAAGTTTGTCAACTAACGTTGAAATTTCATTTAATCTTTGCTTTATTTTCCTTCTTATGTCACTAACAGTTGTTCTTTCTAGTACAGTTCCATCATAGGCGTCAATTACAATCTTACCAACTACACCTAGATTCTTAAAGCGAACTTTTCTCGTCGCATGTGTTACTGGATCAACTATCAACACAGGATGATAGACCACGATTGGAACTTCGTATACCCACCTACTAATACCATCGATTTCGATTTTCACTAATCTTGGCTCTCCAGGTGATGGAATAGTCCCTATTTCTTTCCGTATGACGTCCCTTGCTCTCTTCTTTATAGCCTCCGGAGGCAGGGGTGGAGATAAAGTCCTATTCATACCTACTCCTCTCCTCCAAATAAGTCTACATACTTATTTAATCTTGCGTCTTCAATCCTTTTTTCCTTTCTTAATCGGGCGATTACCATCTTATTTCCTTCAACCTCCCATGCTTCTAAAAATCTCTCCAAATCGTACGGGTAACTTTTGCCCATCCAGGGGTTATTAGTTATAATTTTTGTTTCAGTTCTGCCGACATATACTGTAGCATGTGCAGGACCTTCCATAGAGTATATGTAGTACATCGAATTAAAGATTAAAATAGGTGGTATTCTTTTCTCAAAGCATTCGTCTAATTTCCCTAAATTGCCATGATATATCGCAAATTCTATGGGATACGTGACCTCGTTAAGCTTTTTTATTGTCGTTTTTGAAAGTACAGTACCTCTTTCGGGATCCGTATTTAAAGCTCTTATTAAATCACCCAATGTTAAACTTGGGATATTCACACCAGTTTCTGTCTGTCTAAAAAATTCAATGACCATGCTAACAGAGTAAGGAAAGCATAACATTTGGGGTGGCTGTTGGATAAAGGGAACATTCAAAACATCAACAACTACCCCACCAATCTCCACTTGAGCCAGTTTTGGTACAGGTATGGAGCTCAGCTCCACCCCTATCACATCCAGCCTCTTCTTTAAGCCTTTAGTTTATCTCTACTTAACTCATATAAATGTTCTGTTAAAGTTTCAAAAGTCATTTTAATTATCTAGACTGCTTACAATTCCCTACCAGGGCTTGTATTTCTCCCTTCATTTTTGTTCATCGCCTCTCATTAAGAAAATCTATGATTAACTTAAATACATCCTCACCAAACTTATCAGCGTATCTAATTGCAAGCTCTTCAGCCATCTCCTTTGATAATTTCTTATGCTTAGCGTGAACTAGAGCATCTCTAATATCGTTTATTTTTGCACCTTCGTATTCTCTTCTTAAGCCGTATTTTTCACAAATTTCTTTAACCCATTGCTTTTCATTCTTAGCTAGATTCTTACCGATAATCTCGAATGCTATATAGAAATCTATGAACCTATCGATTTTGTCATCGTCGACTTTACCTCTGTTCCAGTATCTAATAGCTCTCAATAAATTTTCCTTATCTTCTTCACTAAGCTTCTCAATCTTGTCCCTGTAGGAATTTAATTCCTCAATGTATGATTCAATATTATCCTTGGTGATTATCTTGAAAGAATGCTTTTCAACTTTGGGATATATCGTATTTACCAACGTAATACTCACATTTTTTTCCATCTCTTCTAACGATAGGCCTTAAATTCATGGTTAGTTTATCAATGACATATCCCTCGTTAGATGCGAGCACTAAAAGCGGTAGCAGTTCTTGCTGTATTTTCTTTATAGCCAATTCTCTTGCTAGCCTATGATCATATCTGTCAAGTTTAATTGTCGTAGTTCCGACGATCTTAAACCCTACACCAAATTTTTCACTTTTCAGCTTAAAGTCACCGATTTTAACTTCCTCCCCAAACACTATTCCGTCTGTGCCTATTAATTCAAATTGCACATCATAAATAAACTCCTCAACTTCCGCCATATTCTCACCTCACACCATTCAACTCGGGAACTTTTAACTCTTTTTCACTCTAGCACCTTAGCTTGGTTAGTTGTTGGAACATGAAGTAGAATGAAGATACAGGACTTTGTGGATATTCGTGTTAAGAGAACTGCTCAATTACTAAGAATTAGTGAATTTACCGAGATCTTGAATCGATTTCTAGGGCTTTGGATCTAAGCCTTTGCCATTCTTCCTCAGTGAGTATATATCTACTATCCGCTCCCCAATGCCAAGGAACTCCTGAAATAACTTGTCTTCTGTAAAATTTGCATATCTCTACCCTCTTCCACGGATTCAATGGACACCATCTGCATTTACTCTTAAAGTTGATTGGACAGCCTTTAGGAGGCATGATTGAGTCACCTCTTTCAAATTCCCTCATTCGAGGAGTCCGAGCTCTTTCAAAGCCTCTTTAGTTTGCTCCTTATCTACAAGCTTGTAGTGCGTGTATCTCCTCGACTTGTAGCCAATCTTCAGTATTCCTTCACCCACCAACTTTGTCAGGTGTGCCGGCATTGCCTGAACTTCGTGCCATTCCCAGCCGTATTTCGCGACAAAGTCATTAGGTGGGTTCTCTTCTATCTCTACTGCCCTTTTCAATATCCGTCCGTATTGAGGCCTCTCTCTGACGAGGTCAATTATTTTTTGCTTAATATTATTTTCAACCTCCATATTACCACCTCCTTGTGTTTGTCTATTTATATGTGAGAGTATGTATGCGCTGTATTTAAAGTTTTCTTTCAAGGTTATAAATTTAAATCTGTTGATGATTTGGTAAGTATCTTGAAAAACCATACTTACTTCCTTGCCTAATGGCTAAGCCAAGGAATATAGAGAAAAACACTTCATCCATCAGCAACGATTATCAGGACTTTACCCGCTAAATATTCAGCTATGGTTATGGGTAGGTTATCAAAGTTGAATTGGTTTATTAAACGCTCTAAAGCATCCCGTGTTAACGCTGTTCCAATTATGATTAAATCTCTCCTTACTATCCTAGCACGTTCTTTGACAGCAGTCTTGAACCTAGAATGCGCAACTAAAACTGCAATCTTTAGTTTTTGAAGTATATCCACAAATCTGCGCCTAAAACTGACAATCAAAGCTCCCAATCTATGAGTCAGAGCAAGATAGTCAAATATTAATGAACTCAACCAACCTATTGGCAATCTCATTTCTGGATACCCCAATAACTCTCTTCGCACCCTTAGCAATTCTACCTCAATGTATCTTCTAGTCACTGGACCTACTTCTTTTACTTCTTCGATATATTTATGGGCACTTTCAGGTTTAAATTCATAAAAGAACTGCCTAAGAACAGGAATTAGTTGAATCATCCTCACTATTCCTATTCGTCGCGGAATTAAGAATGGCCTGAGTAGTATTGATTTTTCAATTTCTCCTTCTTTAAGAACTTCTAGCTCCCTATACAGTAAGGTTGGGATTACAACTCTTACCTTACAATTACAAATTTCGCTAATTGCTCTTAGAGCTCTCTTTAGAGACTCCAACCCTTCAGCTGAGGTAAATGTGTATGGATCTGTTGTTATATATAATTCTCTCTGTGGCATCAAATTTATTGTACTATATAGGGGTACTATATATACTTTTTTCTTTTAATCTGATGATTTCTTCTTTCTAAGAAGATTCGATAACGAGTTTGCGAGTTTCAAAATCAGAGGGTACAGTAAAATGAGTGCCATTGCTACCGCTGTCATCAAATCTGGAGCATACATAAAACGAACGATTGTTCCACCCAAATATCCACCCAGCAAAGCACTAAGACAACATCTAATTTTATAATTTCTAATGAAATAAGAATTTAATGATAGGAATATGTAAGCATGTGGTATAAGGATCGTAGCAATAAAGCAGAAAGTAACAAAGAATTCTACAATTTCTACATCTTTGAGAAATATAATTTTCGAATGGACAATTACATATCCTATAAAGCCAGTAATGAATAGAATACCCAATATGGCACAAAGGAGAAGTACAAAACCGATGATGTCAGTAGTATCAATGTTTCCCTTTTCTTTGTCAAACTTAATAAAATTACGTCTAATAAATTCATATAAACTATTATTAGCTATAATTATCACACCAAAAGCTCCTAACGCAGTCGAGCCCTCGATCAAGGTGAACGATACTGTCATGGATATCGGTACTATCTCCAAATTATTTAATATCTCCCTGCAGCTCTTTCACTGGCCTCTACACCATTCAATTCGGAAACTTTGCTCAGTTCGTTAGTGGCTCTATGATATCTGTGGTGATGTAGCAAATAAATCTGTTTTTGATAGGGAGAATGTTCACAGTATACTCCACGAATTGACAATCAAAACCTTTTTGTTTTGGATTATTTCATCAAGTACTTGATAAAACTCGAAAAATCTGACAAATTAGGACCAGAACTGCCTTTCTTTTCAATACTTTCGACGATTTTAATGAGTAATTCTTTGATTTGCTTTTCATCCATGTTTAGTTCCTCTTTGAAGAATTCTTTATAGTCTTTTAATTTTATCATGTTCAACTTGTGTTCTGCATACTGTTTTATTAAGCCCGTTAAGGAAAATAAGTAATATACAATAAGAACGATCGAAATTTTCTCTACAATAATTGCAATGAAATCTCCTCTAACTTTTTCCTTTGCATTCTTCGTAATTTCGTTGATAAATCCGCCTTCATAAAGAGTCTTTACTACAAGCTTCGAAGTTGGTAATATTTTATCGATAATATCATTTTCCGAGATTGTTATACCGACCTCTTCAAGATCCTGAATTATTCTGGATATAAACCCATCAAAACCATCTTTGAAATCTGAAAATCTAAGGTACTCATAGTATTCGTCGGTAATTCCTCTTTCATGAGCAAGTTGTCTTATTTTAGATAGGTCTAACGTTGACATAAAATTCCTCCTGCTGTCTTTTGATAAACTCCTCCGCAATATGAGCATCTCCGAGCTTTTCTAAGACGTCTTTATCACCGTATATGAACACTAACCGATCTTCTACATCTTCCAAAAAGACATCATTCCTTATCAAGTCATCGAGGAAACCTCTAATGTTGCTAATTTTATATTTGTCTCTATATCCATACTGCTTGATATATTCGGCTATAAATTTGTCCTTTAACTTGTAAAGAATTTCTGAATATTCCTCATAACCAGTCTCCTCTGCTATTTTCCTAAATAGATCAGCCTCCTTGTAATAAAGTACAGTTAATCGAAGATACGGCTTATAGGCGTACATCTTCATCTGATCAAGAAGGGTCCAGTAGTTGAGAATTAAGTCTGAGATGACGTAGCTCGCGAAATCTTCATAGGTTTTAAATCTATATTTGTCCATTATGTAGTAGAACTTCTCGGTTGGAATGCATTTACCGTTAATTCTCCTCAAATAATTAGCTTGAATTAACAACTGCAATTGTTTTGGTCTCTTTTTATATTTATTCACATCAACCTCATTAAAAACAAACAAATCTTCGCATATACGCCTTATAGGGTTAAACTGAGCTTTTACGAATAATGATTCCGCAATTCCGTCTCTAACTTGCTCTATTTGGAATAAATAGAAACTGTACCTTCTATCGATTATTTCTGCTAGCTTATTCGCTATTCTTTCTCTTACTTCTAAAAGGGATGGTCCATCGAATAAATATCTCTCTTTGGCGCGATCAAACCATACCTTAACGTTAAATAGCTTCTTAAGCGAGATTGAAACGAGAAATCTTTCGTTAGACTTATCATTTTCAATAAGAAATCGTATAGTACCAGAAACAGGGATTATGTAGTATTTTACATTGTCAATTATTTTTTCTTCAACATTTTTCTTATCAACCAAAAAATTAAACCCATACTTTTCAATAACTTGACTAATTGCTTCACTTATTGGTGACACATGCTTTGGGCCTATTCTAATTGTAGGGAATTTTAAACCTCCCGACATGTTACTCCCCTCCAATATCCCCAAACTCCGGAAATTCCGTGAGTCTTGTATCTCTCAGCGCAACCCTTTCAACCTTTAAACTTTCTTCAACAGGTATGAGGACTATAAGGTTGTAATCGTATACACTTAAACCTTTCTTGATTTCGTCTATTGAAACTTCCCGAATTCGGACTCCATAGTCTGGATCATATACGAAGAAGTTCTCTATCGTGTATCCAAGTAATAACAGACTATGAGCACCTGCTAATGGTTGTCCATGCCGTAAGTAATGCTCATCGATAACTGCTATCGGAGGAACTAACTTTTTTTGGCTAAAATTCAGAAGCTCATTCTTTATGAGTAACAGATCAAGATCATCGGCCATGGATTTCCTTGCTAGAATTATTTTTGCTTTAAAATCTATACCATTCATTCGGAGGAATCTATTTGTGTAGTCTACATACTTCTCGGTGTAACCTTCCTTGATTTTTCTATTGAACCAGTCACATGCTGCTTCGTAAAACTCTTTATAAGTGCTGAATGCGCCTAAACCGGATTCATAGAGCACATCATAGATTGATATTAATGCAGTTAAACAATTTGGATAGCAATCAAGTGGACGTGCTTCTTCCTTGAAGGGAGGATCCAGTCGGTAATAAACTTGATCTCCAACTCGTTTGCCAACGACGATTATGTCCTTGAGAGCTTTTTTTGACTTAATCATAAATTTCCCACCTATCCTACAGGTGTGTTTAATTCAGGAACCTTGCTCAACAAATTCTCGATTAACTCATCCACATGAATAGCAGGGATCCCATACAACTGGGAAACTTCCTCTACCACTTGCTTTCGTGGAATTCCTTCTTTGAGAAGAGATGCGATAGTCCTCTGAACCTCAAACGCTACTTCTTCATCAGTCCAAATATCTCTAACAATAGCATCTTTAATGTGAATTCTCGCTAGCTCACTCATAGCTCCTACATAATTGTAGAGCTCGTATCTAATCGAAAGCTCTATCCAATATTTCTTCCCGCATTCTGGACATTTAAAAGGGATGAGCACAACTCATCCCTCCAAATCAATCTATTTCACCTTCATCGACCTTAATCCAGCCTCGCTTTCTCATGTATTCTTCAAAAAAGCTGGTTTCTCCTTTCTTTGGTAATTTACCTTGAATTTCAAGCTCAGCAATCATTTTGTGAATAGCATATCTCACAGCATCGGAAACGCTTGAAAAGTAGCCCAACTCTACGAGCTCCTTTAATCTCTCATATATTAATGGAGACACCGTAATATTCAGCTGTACAGACTTTCGTTCCGACTTAGTATCAGATCTGGTCATTTCGATCACCAAATCTTTACAATGTCTTTACTTTTGACTATTTTTAATTTATCAAAGCAATAATAAATCAATACTAAAGTGATAGTAAAGTTTATATAGATTGTAAAGCAATAGTAAAGTGATGACTTGGTGTAAACCAATTAATGTTAAAATCGCTTTGAGAGATCATAGCGAACTCCAGAAGTTCGTAAACGAGGGAAAATATCTGAGTGTCAGTGATGCTGTTCGTGAAGCCATTAGATTGCTAATTTTCCTTGAAAAGAACGATTTGATAGTTCTTCCGTCAGGCTCCTCCCGTCATCCTTCTGTCAGGGAGGAGGAAAATGCAGAGGAGGGAGGAAAAGAGGTGAGATATAAATGCTAAAGACGATCGTAAACTCTTTCTCGTTTATCCACCTTAGAAACGATAACGATCTTTTGATCCTCGTCGATGAAGAAAAGGATTCGATACTTTCCAACTCTCAAACGAAAAGTGTTCTCTTCACCTTTAACTTTAACAGGCTTGCTGGAGAAAGGATCTTTGAGACTCAGGATCATCTCACGGATTCTCTCCGCATCGTGCTTGGGAATTTTACGAAGGAATTTCTCTACATCTCTGTGAACCTTTACTCGATACATAGATCTTCAGCATCGATGAACTCAGAGAAATTACCTTTCTTAACCATTTCCTTGTGTTTTCTAATTAGTTCCTCTTCTTCAGGAGTAAGAGTCGAATCTATCAGTTCCTCTATGGATTCTTCAATACGCTCAATCCTCTTCTTGATCTCCCTTAACTCATTTAAGATGTCGGCGAGAGAAACTGTTTCCTGCGTAGTTGATAATTTGGTAAAGGAAATTAATAAATGTTACTTCTCTAAGCGCTCTAAATATCTCTCAATCTCTTCAAGCTTCTTTAATATAAACATGCCAAATTCTGTTAAAACATATGCTTTAGATCCTTTTGGAGAATTTTCGAGAAGAATTGGTTTCGCAAGTCCAAGTTTAATGAATTCATCAATTCGTCGGCTTACAGAACTTTTGTCACCTTTGGCAATCTTTTCGAGTTCAATCCAAGTCTTAGGCTCTTTGAGGGCACGAAGTATGGTGTATCCTTTAGCTTTTGCAAGTGAAGTCAGAATTTCATCAACTGATACCATCAGAAACTTAGTTACAGGATTGATACTTTTGTTTTTGGTTGAGATTAGAAAGTTTGTCATAAATTTGAAAATTAGTAACGAATTAGAAACATTTATATACTTTTGTTTCAGATTAGTTACAAAGTTTGGAGGTTAAAACATGAAGGTCTGTTCAGATGTTCCAGAAGGTTGGAAACCACTCATTGAAAAAGCCATGAAGATTGAGGGCTGGGAGACTGTCTCAGCCTACGTTAGAGAGCTTATCAAGAAAGACCTCGTTTCCAAGGGTTTACTTGGCTTTCAATCCTCTTTTCTAAACAGCTCAAGCTCCTCCCTTCATTCCTCCAAGAAGGAGGTTGGGGAGGAGGAAAAGGCAGGGGGTGAGGGCTGTTGAATGGGTTAGGAAGAGAGGTAAAAAAGATTTCGTTATTAGTGGAGGAGGTATACGATCTGGATGAGTTTTTAGAAGTGGTGGCAGAGGACGGCAGGATACACCACCAATTCTACTGGAAGGCTGAGAGAGCCATACACGGAATGATTCACACATTGAGAGCAGGGGTAAAGCTCTACGGGATTGCGAAGGAGGGACATATAGTCGTATGCGATTTGTCCGAAGTAGTAAGCTGGGATTCTCCGAAGCTCGAAGAAATTGCAAGGAAATACGGAATAAACAATCTCAACGATGAATACAGATACTGGATAAAGGAAGTTCACGAGAAGATGAAGAGAGAGGTCGTAGAAAAGCTCGGCTCTACTCCCGGGAAGTTCGAGTTTGTAGTTGTAGAGGGGATTGCATGAGTGTGCTAAGCGAGAGAGCGTTAGAATACGCAATAAAGCTCAGGGATGCTCTTAACATTCTTTCAGACGTTTACGACGGAAGAGAGCCGCCGATCACGGTCAAACAAAATTTGATCACAATACGAACGATTCTCAAGGGTTGCTTAAAGAAAATAGATGATTTCTTCGGAGTTGAGGAGCTATGAGGATGGAACTCCTCTACTACAACGCCAGCAGGTTTTCTCAGATTGTTTCGAGAGTTCAGGGAACCATCGCCGAGATGAAGAAGCATGCGAATGGATTTGAAAGAGACTGCCTGAACTACGTGATTAACAGGCTGACGGAGATAAAATGTCAGATGAAGTTCTCGAGGTTGCTATTCGATACGGGAGTTAAGCACGTCGTAGTCAACGATGTCGACAAGATCGTTAGAATTGGAAGCGAATTTAAGGGAATCTTCGAGTTGAAGGTGAGAAGAAAGAACGACAGGTACATTAAGATCAACTTCGCACAGCTGCAAACTTACAGATACTTAACAAACGCTCTCGGAGTGCCGGTTTACTACCTTATTTTCTTACCAGGCAACAGGTATCAGCTGTTCGAAGTAGGCGACTTCGAAAACGAAGATTTCGTGGCCAAATACATCGATTCGCCGGTCAAACATTTGAGCGACAGATTCGCAATCATCGACACCCGTAAACACTTGATCAAATCGAGAGACGAGGTCGTTCAGGAGCTCCACGACATTCTGACAATTTTATAAAAGTGGAGGTGTAGAAAAGCATGTCTGTTAACAAGCTGTTAACGGTTAACAAGTTGTTAACAAACTTGTTAACAAGATTTTGTAACACCAACCGCATAACCTCCGAGAGAACAGCAATCACAAAACATCAAAAATTTTTATTTTTCGGAGGTGATGAAAGAGATTTTCTTCCAATTAATTAAATTAAAGAAAATTTAGGTTAGAGGAAGATAAAGAAGGAGGTTGAAGGAATATGGTTGAAGGTAGTTTAGAGAAGGAGAAGGAGATGAAGAAATTAGACAAAGTCTCTGTTAACAAGTCAGTTAACAAGTTGTTGAAAGAAGTCTCTGTTAACAGTTCTGTTAACAGGCTGTTAACAGGTGTTACTGAGACGAGGTTCTGTTACGGTCCGGTGTTACTGAAGGAGGTGTGTGAAGATGTCTTCTAACAACGGTTTAATTATGTTTAAGAGTCCTCTGCAGAGAGTTGACAAGAACAACGAAATCAAACACCGTAAGTTCGCGGAGAAAGTCGCGAAGAGGCACGGTCTTCAAAACTTCTACGAGGTTCTGGAGATATACGAGCGTTGCTACGAGATATGTATGGAATTATGCGATATTCTCGGAACCAATCTCAACAACCTCAGAAACGAGCTTGAGAAGTACATACCACTGGATCCTC
The DNA here is from genome assembly GCF_000025285.1 of Archaeoglobus profundus DSM 5631. Taxonomy (GTDB): domain Archaea; phylum Halobacteriota; class Archaeoglobi; order Archaeoglobales; family Archaeoglobaceae; genus Archaeoglobus_B; species Archaeoglobus_B profundus. Next base: position 1,470,814 of record NC_013741.1, on the reverse strand, counting down.
TTACAATGTTGCATCGTAAATTCTGTGAGTTCGTGATGCAACTGGCTAAGGATGACAAAGACATTGAAAAGGAACTTTCCAAAACATACAGGCTCTTTTACAAAATGTACGTCGAGAAAAAGCCCTTCTCAAATGCTATAGTCGAAGTCTTCAACGAGTTTATGGAGAGTAAGAAGGAATGAAGAGGATAATTTCGATGACCGAATTTGCCAAGATAATAAAGTGCAACGAGGTGCGGATATACTACTGTAGGCACGGGCAGATACCGTTCAAAGCCAAAGTTAGGCTCTACGCTAGAGTTTACTTCGAAAACGGTAAGCGTTTGGGATTTTTCGAGTGGGAGGGTAGAAAATTCTGCTGTCCGCTGGGGATTCTGAGGAGGGTTAAGAATGGACAGGCTTGATTACTTGGCCGTATTCTATTTAATATTGGGATTCGTAATGTTGGTAATGGTAGGGTTGTGATGGAATGTGGAGGTAGGGTGTATGGAGTTGGTAGGAAAGGTGCTTGTTGGTAGGGAAAGGGTAAGGGAACATCAGTACGCAAGGGTTAGGATTCCGGCAGAGCATGTCAGGGAGTGGATCGACAAGAAAATCTTTGTATATAAGGCTGTGATTGATGGAGAGGTTGTAATTTTGCTTAGTCAGAGGGAATTAGCCAATTTTGATGGGGGCCGTGAACGAATTAGCCAACGGATGGGTCGAATTAGCCAAAATTCCGACATTGAAAGGAGGTTGGAGAGGCTTGAGAAGATGATAGAGAAGCTGTTACAGGGACGTGTGAGTGATTTGAGTGATGAGAGATTATCATGGTGCGGGGGGAGGGATTTGAACCCTCGAACCCCTACGGGACCGGCCCCTCAAGCCGGCGCCTTTTCCTGACTCGGCAACCCCCGCTCACTGTAAGGTCGTAATTGTTGTATAAGACTCTTTTGATTCGATAACATTTACAGATAAATTGAAATTTTTTGCAAATTTATTTAATGAGTTCTGAAACCCTTGATTCAATGGAAACGCTCATGGAGATGGCGAAGAAAGGTGATTGTCCAGAATGGTTGAAGGATGTTGCAAAATCGGAAGGAATTGAAGTTGATAAACTTCTCAGGCTCATTGCTAGGGGAGAAGTTGTAGTTCCCAAGAACGTCAATAGAGAGTTGAAGAAGCCTAGGGCTATAGGTAGGTTTGTTAGCACAAAAATCAATGCAAACGTTGGAACTTCAATAGACTACGTCAATGTTGAGGAGGAGGTTGAAAAGGCGATAGTAGCTCAGAAGTATGGTGCAGATGCCATAATGGATCTGTCCACCGCAGGAGATTTGGACTTTATCAGGAGAAAGATAATGGAGGTTACGGAAGTCCCCTTCGGAACTGTCCCTATATATCAGTCCGCTAGGATGAAGAAAGTAGTTGTGGATATGGATGAAGACGACTTCTTCAAATCCGTTGAGAAGCAGGCTAAGGACGGAGTAGACTTCATGACAATTCATGCGGGAGTTAACAGATTCACACTTGAAGTTTTAAAGAAGAGTGGTAGGCTTTTGGGTATTGTTAGTAGGGGAGGAGCGATAATAGTGGGCTGGATGGTCCACAATGAGAAAGAGAATCCATATTATAAAGATTTCGACTACCTACTCGAAATTTTGAAGGAGTACGACGTCACGATAAGTTTGGGTGATGCATTCAGGCCGGGATGTCTTCACGATTCAGACAGAGCGAAATACGCTGAGTGGATAGTTTTAGGTGAACTCGTTGAAAAGTGCAGAGAAAAAGGTGTTCAATGCATGGTAGAAGGCCCGGGACACATGCCTGCAGATCAGATAATACCCGCTGTAAAGGCTATGAAGGTTATAACAAGGAACGCGCCACTCTACCTCTTAGGGCCTCTCGTAACGGATATAGCTCTGGGTTACGATCATATCGCTGGAGCAATGGGTGCTTTGGTTGCTGGCTTAGCCGGTGCGGATTTTATCTGCTATTTAACTCCAGCCGAGCATTTGGCGTTGCCGACTGTTGAAGATGTAAAAGAAGGTGTCATAGTTACAAAGATTGCCGCACATGCAATCGACTTGGTAAAGGAGGGTGTTAGGGAAAGGGCTATGAAGGTCGATTATGAGATGTCTTTGGCAAGAAAGAATTTTGATTGGGATAGACAGTTCGAGTTGGCCATAGATCCTGAAAAAGCTAAAAAAATCTGGGAGAGAAGGAAATCACAGTTTGCATGTTCGATGTGCGGAGATTTGTGTGCGATAAAACTTGCCCAGAAAGCTTTGGAGCGTAACGTATTTAACCCCAATCATGGGCAATCTGAAGGGTGACGATCATGAAGTACCCAAAAAAGGTTAGGACATTCTGTCCGTTCTGCGGGAAGCACACGATCCACGAAGTTGAAAAGGTAGGTAGGGGTAAACAGAGTGCTCTGAAGTGGATCAACAGGCAGAAGAAGAGAAGGGGTAAGGTAGGTAACTTGGGTAAGTTCAGTAAGGTTCCCGGTGGAGATAAGCCGACAAAGAGAGTAAACATAAGATTCAGATGCACCGAGTGCAAGAAAGCTCACTGCAGACCAACTTGGAGGGTTAAGAGGTTTGAACTGATCGAGAAGTGAAGGGGGTGATAGCCATGGGCATAAAGAAGAGCAAATTTATCAAGGTAGTCTGTCCAGACTGCGAAAACGTTCAGGTAATATTCGACCATCCTTCCACCGTTGTCAAGTGCTTAGTGTGTGGAAGAACTTTGGCAGAGCCTACGGGAGGGAAAGGAAACATAAAGGCTAAGATCGTCGAGGTTTTAGGTTAAATCCGAACCTATCTATCTCTCCATTCTTTATTCTCGTTGCAGAAATCGGCTTTTTATCGTAGGCAAGAACAAAGTCAACAACCACGATCGTTATCGGCCTCTTACCGATCTCAATTCTTTTCTTGTTTATTCTCTTGGCGTTCTCGTAAGTTTCTGGAGAAACTATGAGGTAATCGTAGTCCTCTTCAAGCGTCTTACCGTAACAGTCCTTAATAATCTCTATTCTTGGCTCAACTCCGTAGGATCTCTTAACATACTCCTTCAGATTTCTAACTCTAACGTTGTAAGGTAGAACGTTTCTCAGCCTCTTCCGAGCCATCTCATCGCTCGTAACTCCAAAAACTACGTCCTTGCTTATGCTGAAAGCCTTTCTGATCAGCCTCTTGTGTCCCTCATGAAGGGGATCGAATGTTCCACCGAGCGCAACTTTCACGCAACTTGTCGGATATAAAGGTTAAAAACTTTGCAATAAAATCTCGTGCATGAGGTACAGGTTTATAGACCACACTGCCGATGTCGCCTTTGAAGTCTTTGGCAACAGTTTGGAGGAGCTAATAGAGAACGCAACCTACGCATTTTACGAGGCTTTTGTTTATACTGAAAAGCTTGATGAAAATAGGGTGTTGAATGTCAATGTTGAGGCGGATTCGCCGGATTACCTTCTATACAACTGGTTGAGCAAACTTCTCATTGCTTTCGATACAGAATTCTTCGGTGGAAAAACTGTGGAGTTTGTAAAGGTTGAGGAAGGAGAAATTTTGAAGGCTACGGGAAAGATAAGAGGTGGAACACTCAGACCGGAAATAGTGAAGGTAGAACCTAAAGCGATAACACTTCACAACTTCGTTGTTGAGAAAAAAAATGGTGGATGGTACGCCTATGTTGTAGTGGACATTTAGCCGAACAGTGCTCCAAGTCCCTCCAGAGCCTCTTCTTCCGCCTTTTCTTCTTCCTCTTCCTTCTTTTCTTCCTCCTTCTTCTCTTCTGCAGCGGCCTCAGCAGTAGCTGCAGCGGGCTGTGGTGCTGCTGCGACCGGTGCGAAAGCTGCCTTCGATATAGCCTCGTCTATGTCAATTCCCTCCAAAGCCGAGACCAGAGCCTTAACTCTCGCTTCATCCACTTCGACGCCAGCTGCTTCAAGCACAGCTTTCAAGTTCTCTTCGTTTATCTCTTTCTTAGCGGAGTGCAACAACAAAGCCGCATATATATACTCCATAACACATCACCTCCTTTAGCCGAATAACGCACCTAAACCTTCTAAAGCAGATTCCTCCTCTTCCTCTTCTTTTTCTTCCTCCTTCTTTTCCTCTTCCTTCTTCTCCTCTACAACCTCCTCTTTCTTCTCAACAACTCTTGAGGAGAGTAAGCTCTTGAGTTCATCATCCAAAGCTGATTCTGGTAAGAGTGAAGCCAAAGCCAAAGCCTCCATGTGAGCCTTCGCTAAGATTTCTGGCATAACTTCCTTCACTGGCAGTCCAGCATTTATAGCCAAGTTTCTTGCATCCATAACAGCTTTCATGATGAGTATCTCGGCAGTCTCCTCAGTTACGTATGCACAGTTAACAGCCAAGTTCAAAGCCTTCTGATAAGCCTCTGCAAACTCACTCTTAATCTTCTCGACGTCAATTGCTAATATGTCCGGTGTTAGCAGGATTCCGTTGTCGTATATAACTCTTGTATCGAGTCCTATCTTTATGGGCTTTATTCCCAGAACGCTCAAAGCTCTTGCAACCTCAGGCTTAACTACTTCACCAGCCTTTACAACCGTAACAGTCTCCCTTACAACTACCTTACCTCTCTCAATGGCCACTGGAATACCAGCATTCTGTAGCTCTGCCATCATTGGGCCCGGTGGAATTGGTGTTGGTCCCTTCTCAACAACGACATCAACAGGTGAAATCTGATTGGGCTTAAGTGGTGAGGGTTCTTTCGTTTCCTCGAGGAGCTTGTAGAGCTTAAAGGGATTCATGTCAGTGAAAACTAAAGCTGTCTGATCGTAAAGGAATTCTTCAAGCTTCTTGTAGTTATCTTCAAGTTCCTCCAAAGCCTTTTCTACCAACGTATTCTTCACAACTTTAATTAACGCTTTGCCTCTAAGCTCCCTCCTTATTCTCTGCATTTGATTTGAAGGAACTCCTCTGAAGCTGACTATAGCTACCACTGGATGCGATTTAAACATCTTTCTAAGCTCCTCAACGGTTTGAACCTTCCACTTTGGAGGTGAACCTCTTACTGCTGCCATCTCAGATCACCCTCACAGCTGGACCCATAGTCGTCTTGACATATATTGATTTTACCACTTGCGATGGATTATCATACTTGTTCTCAACAACCTTTATTATTTCTAAGGCATTTTCAGCCAACTTTTCGACTTCCATATCTCTCTTACCTATCGGTGCGTGGAATACTGGCTTATCTCTCGTCCTTATCTTCACAGACTTCCTTAGCTTCTCTATCATTGGCTTTGGATCTGCTAGTGGCGGTATTGGTTGAGGCATCTTTCCTCTCGGACCCAAGATAGGACCGAGCTTTCTACCTATCTCAGGCATTAGGGGAGCTTCAGCTATAAAGAAGTCAATTCTCTTAGCAAGCTTTTTGGCCTCTCTCTTGTTCTTGGCCAATTCGTCGATGTCTTCAGGACCTAATACGACATCTGCCCCAGCTTCCTGAGCCTTGAGAGCTGTTTCACCCCTCGCGAATACACCCACCTTTCTAGGCTTTCCTAATCCGTGAGGTAGCGTTACAATTACGTCTATTCTGTTCTCTGGTCTTCTCATGTCCACATTTCTCAGGTTTACTGCCATTTCTACCGTCTCTACGAATTTCCTCGGCTTAGCCTGCTCTATAGCCTTGCTTATCGCTTCCTCAAGCTGCTCTTTACTCACGATCATACCATCACCCCGTAGTCCCAACGGCTTTACGCCTCCTACGGGACTAAAGCGAAATTTCGCAAGGGTATTTTAAGTTATCGATGAAACAGTTAAGCTAATATAAGTGACCGCAAACTCCTGACGATGATCGGTGAAATTTCAACACTGTTAGGATTAAAGGTTTACACAGATGAAGGTAGATATGTAGGTGTAGTAAAGGACCTAGTTTTGGACGTGGAAAACAGGAGGATAAAGAGCCTAGCTATCTCCGATTATAACAAAACTTTAATAAACTCCAAGGCTAAAGGCGTTCTGATCCCTTACAGGCTAGTTAAGGCTGTAGGTGATATTGTCATAGTCAAAGATGTCTTCAAGGCAAAAAAGGAAGAGGATTAATTGGAAAGACAGAGAACTGTACGCACACCTACTAGCCCCAAACGTTTTCATTCTAAGAATAGATGGTAGAAACTTCACGAACGTTTTGAAAGATTTTGAAAAGCCCTACGATATAAGGTTCGCAAGAGCTATGGTTGAGACTTGTAGAGAAATTATGAGAGAATTTAACCCTGCCTTCGCGTACACATTCAGCGACGAGGTCAGTTTTCTTTTCAGAGACTTATTTGGTTGCAGGGTTGAGAAAATCGATTCGATAATAGCTTCAGAGTTTTCATCCCGTTTGTCGCTGAAATTGGGTTTCCCTGTGAGCTTCGATTCGAGGATAATTTACGCAAGCTTCGACGAGATATCGGATTACCTAAAGTCTAGGCAGGATGAGTGCTGGAGAAATCACATCAACAGCTACGCCTTTTACACACTTCTTAAGGAGATTAAAGATAGAAGAAAAACTCAGGAATTCTTGTCTGGTAAAAAATCGAGCGAGATACACGATTTACTATTTGAGAGGGGTATAAACATTTCAAAGACACCAGCATGGCAGAGGAGGGGAATAATGCTTTACTGGGAAGAAGTTGAATTTGAGAAAGAGTTTGAAGGAAGAAAGGTAAGATTCAAGAGAAGAAGAATTGTTGAAGAATGGAATTTACCTCTATTCGATTCCGAGGATGGCAAAAAATTGATTGAAAAAGTATTGAGTCACTTCAGATAATTGACCGTTGGTAGCTCCATTGAAGGATTGTAATGGCAGTCCCAGCAAACCGGTCTGACTTCCATGAAGTCGTGGCACTTTGCACAGAATCCTTCATAGTCGTGGCACTGCCAGCATTCTGTTAAGCTGACATTGAAGACTCCGTTTGGTGTTGTGTACGTTCTGACTCCATCTCTAACGGCAAGTTCTCTCCACTCGTTTAGTAGCTCCATGTGATACTGCGCCATCCACTCCTTACTGTAGATGCAAGCTGTTCCCTTCGAAGGAGAAAGTTCCTCTCGTACATCTTCGTACTTGATAGCTCCAGCGCTTACCCAGTACGGCGTGGCGAGTAAGGCTAAAAATAGTATTATTCCCAAGACAACATATCCCTTATGGTACATATCACTCCTCCTCCCTTATAGGCGTTCCTCTCAAATCGTACTTCCTATCCTCAGGCTTTTCACCGAACGCAGTTAAGACCAGAGCGTTACCGACCATCTCCATTGGACCTCCTATCTCAACCGGAATCTTCCAGTAGTCTACTGCAATCGGGAACTGAGCCTTGTCTATAGCACAAGGCGTTAGCATTATGTTCACACCGTACTTCTTGACCACATACCTCAATGCCATCATCCTCGGCATGACTCCTCTCATCCTGAGCTCCATCAGCTCTTCAGCAAGCATTCCACCACCGGCAGCACAGCAGTATGTCTTTTCCCTTATAGTGTGCTCTGGCATGTCGTAGAAGTTGTTCATAACGTTTCTCAGCACGTATCTTGGTTCTTCAAGCATTCCCATACCTCTTGCAACATTGCACGGATCGTGGTATGTTGCTCTCCAGTGGTCGTTTCTGCTTGGATCGATGTCGATCTTCTTGTGCTTGATCAAAGCTGCAACAAATTCGAGAACGTGTATCCAACCGTGTTCACCAGATATGAACTCACCCAAGTTTATTCCCTTGAGCTTCTCGCTTATCTGACCTAAATCTGGGTCATCCCAGAACTTCTTCCATTCTGCATGCTTCGGCGGGTTGTTCATCGTGTTTATGAACTGGTGCTTGTCTCTCCACATGTGTCCACACTCACCACCGATTATGAACTTCACACCCAATCTCTCAGCTTCCTTGTAGATCTTGGAGTTCAAGAGTTGTGCTGCCTCGTAGCTGTGGAACGTACCGAAGTTACCTCCTTCACTTGCATAAGTTGACCATGTAACAGTTAAGCCGTATCTCTCTTCAAGCTCGTTGAAGAGCAGTAGGTATCCAAGCATAGCGTACCAGTGTGGCGTTGCGAAGTAATCTGCTGATGGAGCTACGAATAGTACGTCAGCACCGGGCTTGTTTATGTAGGTATGCAGGTCAAAGCCAGTTATGTCCTTAAGTTCGCTTAAACCTTGCTCGATCGATCCAGCCATACCTCCAGCGTACAATCCCAAGTGGTTTCCTGTTCTCGCTGAAGCTTCAATGGATATACACATGAACCTCTGGTTCAATCCTACTCTACTGAGCATCCTCCTTGCCCACCATACAACTTCAGCCGTGTCTATGCCATATGGGCAGAAGAGTGAGCATCTCCTGCAGAGTGAGCACTGCAAGAGGTAGTAGTACCACTCCTTTATGACGTTTTCATCTAAAGGCCTTGCACCTGCCCACTTACCGAACAGCTTACCTCCGATCGTGAAGTAATACCTGTAAACGCTTCTAACGGTTTCGGCTCTCATTACTGGCATGTTCTTTGGATCACCGGTACCTATGTAGTAGTGGCATTTATCTGCACAAGCACCACATCTAACACATATATCCATGAAGACTTTGAACGCTCTGTTCTTTTCCAAAGTCTCCTTGAAAGAGTCAAGGATTATTTCTTTCCAGTTTTCTGGCAACTTCCAGTCCTCGCTGAACACATCTCTTTCAACATCTCCGAAAGGCATTTTGAAGAACTCTGAATTAACCTGCTTTGGTAGCGCTATGTAGCTTGCGAAACCATGCTTTATGTCCTTCTGCGTTATCGGTTTCAACCAATCATACCAATTCGGAAACTTCTGCTTGATCTTAAGCTCCTCAGGCACCTCACTCATCTACATCACCTCAAAACTCCTCAGCTTTGAGTGTGTAATTCTTCTCGGCAATTTCATCAAGCTGATCCTTATACATCTCGTAATAAGTATCCCAATCGAGCTTCTTGCACTTGTAGGTTACTCCAGCAACAGTTATGCCCTCTCTTACAAGTATTGGCAATTCTGGGTTTGGATCCCATGGATTGACATGCCTCTTTCTCCTGTTGTCGTTGGGCATGTTTCTTGTAGGACTGAACCAGACTCCAGCAAAGTGCATTACCTTACTGAACGGTATGTATGCGATTGTTATGCAGACGAACGTGAAGTGTATTAGGAACAACCAGTGAAGGTTTGCTAAAACCTCTGGTGAGGGTGGCTGGAATGTTACTACACTTAGAGCAAACATCTTCACATAGCTCAGATCTGCCTTTATGATGTATCTCATGAGTAATCCGCTGACAAGTATGACAGCCATGAAGAACAGTATCAAGTGGTCTGATGGTATTGAGATGCTCCTCTCCTTAGCCAGTAGTATCCTCCTACCCCAGAGGAAAGCCAATGCAACTAACGCTATGACTCCAGTCATCAGCAAGGGCGGAACTATCGCAACACCCAAAACTCCATCGAGGTATTCCAGAGTTTTCACGAAATCTGGAACTGGGTTTGTGAAGAACCTCAGATGTCTTATGACTATTACGAGCAGGGAGTAGTGGAATAGTATTGCGAACAGCCAGAGCCATCTTGTGTCTACATTTTTACCTCCCATCTCGATGTAATACCTTGTGTTTCTGAAGAGATCTCTGAAGAGGAACACTACAAACAGAACCCTTACGAAAGCCCAGAACTTGCTTGAGGGAGAATCTATCTTGTCTATCCATGTCCTCCTGACGAACTTAAAGCTCGGTTGCTGAGCGGAAGTTGTGGGTATTTTGAGGGGTACCGCACTTCTTGCCCAATCTACAACCCTGTATATTGTCCCTATGACGAATATGGCAAAGCAGATGTAAGGTAAGGCATAAAAAATGTACAGGGCTTCACTCATTCTTATTCACCTCCTCTACTTTAACGGCTTTTTCAGGCAATAGGGCGAATATCTTAATACCTATGCAGTACGCCAAGTAAACTCCCGCTAGCAATGCGAGTTCTATTGCCCACTCAGCCCAAGTTGGATAGTAAGGCACTATTTGGAACGGCTTAACTGCCTCGTAGCCAGCGAATATCTCGTATGGATATGAGAGTCCCGGAACGACGAGTATGTATCTCTCGCAGAATACGGCAACAGCTACGAGCAATCCTGCGACAAACATGGCCTTTTCTGTCTTCCTGTAAGGACTAAGCATTATAGCAAGCGCCAAAAGCATCAATCCAATTTGACCAAACCAGTAAACCCAAACCGCTGGAGTCTCTGGGCTCGTAATCATCCTTAGGAATGCCTCGTGGCTTGCGGGCATGTAACCCTTCTCAAATCCTTCAACGATGAAGAAGTAAAGCAGAACGATTACCATCGCACCCATGATCTTTGTCAGTGTCCAGAAAAGGCTGGGGTCGTATTCCCTCTTAGTCCACTTGAAAGTCAGTATGTACGTCGGAATGAGCAATCCTAAACCGCTTGCAATTGCCGAGATTATGAACATCGGCGGTGTTAAAGCTGAGTGGTAAAAGTCGTTCGAGTAGATGAATCCCAAGATTGCACCAGTACCGCTGTGCACGAGAACTGCCCATCCTACGGCAAAGACAGCAATGCACCTCGTTAGGAACTTCTTCTCCTCAAATTGAGCTATCAAATATATTACACAGACGACGAAGTAGCTTGAATAGAGGAATGCGTTCCAAGAGAAGATCGATGTCGGGTTGAAGTACATCAGGAAGTTTATGCTGTTGGAAGGATTGCCTACGTCCGTGAAGATTGCGCCCATTGCAGCAACGATCATTGCGGCAGCGAAGAAGGCAGCACTTCTTGAAAATATCTTGAACTCCTCTTTTTCAAAAACACCGGATAAGGCTGAAACGATAAGTGAACCTGCACTGGCACCAATGAAGTAACAAACGGCTGCGATTCCGAAGCCCCATGGAACTTGGTTGTTTAAGCCGGTAACCTGATGACCGTGAATCCATTGGAGATAGTAAGCGTAGGCACCAATGATACAGATAGAAAGCCAGATTGCACAGATTGCATAATAGCCATAGGATTTACCCTCAATCTTCGTAAAATCTATTTTTGGTACTTCAGCCCCCATAATTCACCACCTCACAACTTGTATTTAACCTTGGGATTTGTTCCCAAGTTTGCTCTTAGAGTGATAACCCTAGATGTCTTGATTATCTTGGAGACCTCACTGTTTGGATCTTTGAGGTTTCCGAAAATCAGAGCGTTGTAGGGACAAGCCTCAACGCACACTGGCTTAGGATCTTTACCCTCAGCTCTCTCTCTATCTATCTTCCACAGGCAGAACTCGCATTTCATTACTACACCGTGCTTTCTCATAGGAGCTTCAGGATTTACGACCGTTAGATGTTCTTCTGGTGGCTCAAAGAGGAATCTTCTGGCGTTATAAGGACATGCAATCATGCAGTACCTACATCCTATGCATCTGTGGAGGTCTACGACAACTATTCCATCCTCTCTCTTATAGCTTGCCTGAGTCAAACAGACTTGGACACAGCCGGGATGTTCGCACTCCTGACACATTACAGGGAAGTAGAGCGGTTCTGCATCCTCCGTAACTCTGACCTCGTAAATTCTTATGAGATCGTAATCGTACTTTTCACTTCTTGGGACATTGTTAGCTTTAGCACACTCTTCAACACATGGTGGTCTGGCTCCAAAACCACCTCTCGATTTCATGCACTCTGTACATTTCTCGACATCGATGACCATAGCCCACTCGTATTTTGAAAGTTCACTCTCCTTTTTTTCATCAAGCTCAAGAGCCTTACCAGTCGCGATCGCTGTAGCTCCTGCCATCGTTAACAGTAGGAACTTACGTCTTGATACCATGCTGTTACCACCTCTTAAAACTCTTATAGCTACCAATCCCTTGAGGATTTCAGTGTAGAATTTATTAACTTTTTCATTTTTAATCAACCGATTTTCTTTCAGGAAAGGGTTTCGCGATTGGTTAATTATCAAAGATAAAGTTTCAAAAAATATAAAACAAAACCGTAAATTATTTATGTGTCGTGCTAAATCAATTAGAGAGGAGGTGACGATATGCCAGAGATTGAGGTAAAAGGTAAGAAGCTAAGACTTGACGAGGACGGATTTCTGCAGGATTGGGAAGAGTGGGACGAAGAAGTTGCTGAGGCATTGGCTAAAGACACGAGATTTGGACAACCGATCGAATTGACGGAGGAGCACTGGAAGATAGTTAAATTCTTGAGAGAATACTTTATTAAGTACGGTGTTGCTCCACCAATTAGAATGCTTGTAAAGTGGTGCAAGCAGAACGTAAGACCCGACTGCGACTTGAAGTACATTTACAAGCTCTTCCCACAGGGTCCAGCTAAGGATGCTTGTAGAATTGCCGGTTTGCCCAAACCAACAGGTTGTGTCTAACTTCTCCTCATTTTTTCTGCAGTTTTCAAAAACTTTTCAACCATCTTAGGATAACTCAACACGTGTAAGTGAATGTAGTTGGCTAATGTGTTCTTCCTGATTATTCCATCGTGCTTGCCGTCAACTCCTTTACCCCTCCTAACTCTGTAAGCAAAGTCAAGTTTTTCAAGCGGAATAACTTCAGAGTAGTGGAACTCGTGTCCTACAATCGTATCACCAACTCTGCTTATCGGATTAGCTTTTACAGCTCTATAAACGCAGTATCCTAATGCTCTGAATTTAGTGTGCATCCGTGTTTTTATCGGTAAAAATCCGACCATCTCAAATTCTCCCTCATCGTTTATTATGCTTTCACCTAAGAACATCAACCCACCGCATTCAGCATATACTGGCTTTCCAGAATCGCAGAATTTGTATACTGATTTTCTGAAAGGTTTGTTTTTTTCAAGTCCCTCAGCAAAAACTTCGGGAAATCCGCCACCAATGTAGAGTGCATCGACTTCGGGTAACTTCCTATCCTTTAAGGAATCTACAACGACGACTTCAGCTTTAGCTGAGAGCGCATCGATGTTGTCCTGGTAATAGAAGCAGAAAGGTTTGTCTCTAACAACACCTATTCTTACACTGCTATTCCTCCTTTCAAATACCGCATTGTAAGAGACTTCTTCCAACTTTGGAGCTTTATGAGCAATTTCTACTACTTTATCAACATCTACATAAGTTTCCACCATTTCAGCTAACTTCTCTATTACCTCCTCGATTTCTCCCCTCTCGTGAGCTGGAACCAAGCCGAGATGTCTGTAGGGCATGTCAACGGCAGTTCTCGGTATTACACCCACAACCCTCATCTTAGCTAATTTTTCTACCGATTTTCGAACCTTCTCAGCATGTCTTGGATTTCCCACCCTATTTAAAATCACACCTTCTATATCCACATCTCTATCAAAAAGTTTGTAGCCCAACAGCATTGCGGAAATGCTTCTGTTTATCCTTTCAGCATCTGCAACGAGTATAACGGGTGATTTCAAAATCTTTGCAATACTTGCGGTGCTTCCCTTCTCATCCAAAGCGTTATGAGAATCGTAAAGTCCAGTTTTACCTTCTATTACCGCTATATCCGCTCCTTTGAAAGACCTTTCGAAGGCTTCAAGGATGTCGTATTTCGAAAACATGAAGTCGTCCAAATTTCTCGAATGTCTCTTCGTAGCGAAGTAATGAAATATCGGATCGATAAAGTCTGGTCCAACCTTGTAAGGCTGAACTACGTAACCCCTATCCGTCAAAGCTTTCATCAAGCCTATGGCTATCGTAGTCTTTCCAACCTTGCTCTTAATACCCGCAATGGTTATTCTCGGTATGTCCATCGAAATTTGTCATCTCAATGACACAAAAACTTTCGGTTCACGAGTACAAATTTAAAAGCTCCTTTCTCTTCCTCCTCCACTCCCTCTTAACCCACCAAGCAAAACCAAGGTAACCCAATCTTATAGGTATGTTTTTGAATCCAGCAAGGTATATCCCCTTCAAATCGTCCACCCAACGAATTGCATGATCCATGCACGCTATTAAAAGTTCCCAGTGAGTCTCCCTTAAATTTTCTTTTGCAAACATCCTTTCCCTTCTCAGAGCACAAACCTCCATCGGTATAAAGATTAGTGGGACAATTAGGGATCGGTAATCTCTAAGTCTTTCGACGAGTTCAATTGTCTTGATTATATCGTCGTCCGTCTCATCTGGTAAACCGATCAAGAGGGTTGCAGCGGGAACCCAAAGATTGTCGTGCATGATGGCGAAAGCTTGCTCAACAACATCACACCACTCGCTCGGATGGAAAGGCAAGCATTTACCGTGCATATACTTCTCCATAAGCCTCGTGCTTCCAGTTTCAACACCAGTCTGAACTCCAAACATCGGAATTCTATCGCCCACCTCAAGTATGTGGCTGATTTCTTCAACAATCTTCGGCTTAGAGCAGACAGCTGCGAGGGAGCAGTGGCTTATCCCAATGTTATCAGTAACCTTTTTCACTTCTTTGAATAGCCTTAAAACCTTCTCTTCGTTTGGAACAAACTTCGGGTCTTTACATCCGTAAAGCAGAACGTCTTCCGCATGCAAAATCACACCTTTAGTCCCTCCTCTTATATTCAGCTCAACCTCTTCGATTATTTTAGGGAGCGGAATGTCCCTCCTCCTTTTCAGAGTTTCACTACAGAAACGGCAACCCCTCCCGCAACCCCTCGAAATTTCGATTAAGCCGTTTATAGACGGTCTCTTTATCGTCGGGATCTTCTCGACCTCGGGACTCTTGCAGTGAACGATCTTAGGCAATTCATCCCCTTTCAAAGCCTTTTTGAACAAATCGGGAGCGATCTCATCTGCCTCTCCAATTACAACGCAATCGACGAAGTTCTTCCAATACTCGTCCCATTCGAGTTGCCAAGAGCCCGGTCCACCAACGATGATTTTTATTCTGTCTTTGAAAGGTTTCAGCTTTTCCATCAGATTCACGAATTCGATTCTCGTTGACGGAGTCCCGCCAAGCAACGATGAAAACGTGACGCTGACGGGTCCAAAGCCGAGGGGATCCATGACAGAGACCCCGACAACCTTCGCCTTGTCCAAATACTTTTCGATGTCGTAAGGGTGGACTGTTACAACGTCGAAGCCGTTCTCGATTAAGACTGCCTCGACCTTCCTCAGACCGTATGGAGCGAATTTAACGATTCCGTCATTGTTTTCAACCTTTGGGTAAAAGAGAAGCTTTACGAGCCAGCTTGGGACGATACTTGGTGGTGTGCACGTCCCGAACCCCATGAATTCCTTGCCGTGATGATTACTCATTTCAGTTGCTGGAGCGGTCAAAACAATCTCCGCCATAGTTCTCACTCCAAGGTGAATTTAAACGTGCAGGGATCAATCGACACCCTCTCAACCTTGGCTTTGAATTGCTCCGCGAACTTCTCCGCAAATGCCAAGCAACCTTTCTCGCAGTATCTCGGATAGAACCGCTTGATCGGACACAATCCCGATGAGATTACGGTGTTTCCCTCCACTTCAAGCTTAAAATCCCTTTCCCAAGAGAAGAGGTAATCCAAAGAATTCTTCAAGCCTTCGATATCGTTACCGAACTTTTCGACCATTCTACGTGCGATCACCTCACCCAAAAATCTTCCGATCGATTCCTCCACGAAATCACCTCCTGAGAAAATCGAATTTTCCCGATCTGATATCCTCCAAAATCTTGAATGCTTCATTCTTCGAAACGTTCAAAGCTTCCGACAAAATCTTCGGAAGTTCCGCCACCTTCTTGTAACCGAGTTCTTTGAGAGCCTTTGCAACTTCGAATCTGACATCCAAGCTCTCATCCTTCAAAGCCTCAACGAGAGGTTTTATCGCCCTCTCGTCTCCTATCCTACCGAGAGCGTAAACTGCGGCTTTCCTAACTTCTGGACTCTCGTCTTTCAAAGCTCTTATTAACGCATCAACAGCCTCCTTGGCTTTCAAATCCCCGAGAGCCTCCGCCGCCTTCGCTCTAACCTTGTAATCCCTGTGGCTTAACGCTTTGATTAAGCCTTCTACATCCCATTTCGCCTTCAATCTCTCTACATTCGGTTTGAAAATCCTACCTATGATCTCCTCTATCATTTCTTTCCCTCTTCCAACCTCTTTTCGAGTTCCTCCAACCTTTTTGCATATCTGTAAGGAATGCTCGCCAATGCGAGCAGAAATTCCCTATGCGCTTTCAGCATGTGCTTCCCGAATTCTCCCCTCAAAATATCGCTCGGAGTCGGAACTCTGATTATTATCTCCTTCATGCTCCCACCATATTACGAAAGGATTATAAGATATATGCTCTTTTCGGTTCACACATGGGAACAAATAAGTTCATAGATTTACTAAGAATGACAAGACTGTGGCACGGAAGAGCGTATATAGCAATAGCGGTCTTAGGATTCTTGCTCGGTAAAGATCACGGAGCGATATTACCTTTTACGGTTTCAACACTTCTTTACGTTTCCTTCGCATTTGCGATAAACAACTGCTTTGATGTCGAAACGGATATGAATGGTGAAAAGAGATACTGTAATCCTGTCGCAGACGGATCGATCACATTTAAAGAAGGTGTCGCTTTCTCCGCTTTGCTTGCGATCTCTGGAATTCTCGTTGCGGAATTTTTGCCGACAAACGCATTTATTACCTACATCGTTTCAACACTACTTGCGTTGATATACTCCGCTCCGCCGAGAGCAAAAACCAAACCGCCGTTTGATTTAATTACCCACGGACTCTTTTTCGGTTCTCTTCTCTTTCTCTTCGGTCTGTTCTCATCTAACGGTGATGTCGGTAAATTCGTTCCTTTAGCTCTCTCCATATTTTTTTACTCCTGCTTTCTTGAACTCAGAAACCACATTGAAGATTACGAAAGCGATCTTGCATCGAACACGACTACATCCGCTGTGTGGTTGGGAAAGGAGACCGCAGAGAGAATTAAGTGGATTTTCTACGCCTTCCACGTAGCCAGCTTGATTCCCTACTATCCTTTAACGCTCTTAGCGCTGTTCGGATTGCTTGAAGAGAGAATCGCCGACATGCTCACGGTTGCGATATATCTAACCGTAGCTTTTAGGCTTGCCGAGGTGATCGTATGAGAATCCTAATGCTAAGCGAATTTTACGGGAAGACGGGAGGAATAAACACCCATATGACCGAACTCAGCAGATTTTTGAGGCACGAAGTCATCCTGAGCAACAGTATCGAAAGCATGAGCGTGAGACCAGACATCGTGCACATCCATCACGCATTCACACCCCTAACGTTCAGAGCGTTGAAAATAGCTAAGAAAAAGGGGATTCCAGCGATCGTTACAAATCATTCGATAGCTCCTTTACACAACAGCTACTTCTGGAAGTTGCTCAAACTCGGATTCAGATACCTGAATTATGCGAGTGCGATAATAGCCGTGAGTAATGTTGCAAAAAAATTCATCTCGAATTTCACGTCAAAAAAGGTCGTGGTAATCCCGAACGGAGTTGATGTGAAGAAATTCAGACCGATGAAGGATAACGAGCAGAGAAAAGCTCTGCTATACATCGGCAGACTTTCCGCAAGAAAAGGCGTGCACATCCTTATCCCCTTACTCTTCAAATGTCTGAAAGAATTTGATGCCGAATTGATAATAGCGGGGAAGGATGAGATGTTCACGTTGCCGATATTGAAGCTTCAGAGAACATTGTGCAAGAATGTCAAAATTCTTGGATTCGTTCCCGACGATAATCTCCCGAAACTCTACAACTACGCCGACTTAACCCTCATGCCATCCATAACGATGGAGTCGTTCGGTATAACTGCTATCGAATCCCTCGCCTGCTCCACCCCAGTTGTTGCGACGAAGGTTGGAGCGTTACCAGAAATAATTAAAAGCGGTGGAATAACCACAAACTTGTGGGAGCTCCCGAAGGTCGTAGCGAATCTTCTTTCAAATCCCGACAGGACACGAAAACTCGGAAAGGAGGGAAGAAAACTTGTCGAGAAGGAATACTCTTGGGATGTTGTGGCGAAAAGAATAGAAAGTATTTACTCTAAAGTTTTGGATGGTGAGTTCGATGAGGAACGTAATACTTGACATCGAGAGGATCATCGAGGATTTAAAGTTCAAGCCGTCTGATGTAAAAATTTACTCGCTATTACTGGAAAAGGGGGAGATGAGGGTTAGCGAGATCGCAAAAGAGTTGGGATTGTCTGCAAGGTTCGTCAGGGAAAGGTTGAAGGACTTGAGCCGAAAGGGGATTGTAAAGAGAGAGATCGTCAAGAAGGGTTGGATAGGATACGTTTACAAGGCTGAAAACCCGATAAATGTGCTGAGGAAGCTGAAAGCAAAGATAATAGAAGAAATCGAAAATTTGGAGAAGAAACTCGAATGAAATCTGCAGTCCTGATAACTTACAGGAAACCTGGTTTCATCGAGGAGAACGTGAAAAAGCTGATTAAAGAGGGATTTGAAGTAATCGTTGCTGTGGACGAGCCGAATGAAGAAATTCTGAGGATTGTGAGAAAATACGGTTTGAAAGCAACGATAAGCGA
This sequence comes from Archaeoglobus profundus DSM 5631, assembly GCF_000025285.1. GTDB lineage: Archaea > Halobacteriota > Archaeoglobi > Archaeoglobales > Archaeoglobaceae > Archaeoglobus_B > Archaeoglobus_B profundus. The sequence goes on along the minus strand of NC_013741.1, from coordinate 1,452,373 downwards.
GAGGAGGAGGGGAAAGTGGAGGGCTTTGAACGATGCGATCAAGTTAGCGAAAGGTGATTACGTAATCTTTATCGATTCCGATACGAGAATAGTGGAGTTGGGAGATTTTGAGAAGTTTGATGCAGTGGAGATCGTGAAGGAGGTAAACGCCTCATCCCTAATCGAAAGGCTTGCAAAAATAGAGTTCTTCAACATGTTTCTGACCTCAAAAATCGCATCTAAGCTTGGCTCCTGCCTAAGCTTGAACGGTTCTGCTTTCGGAATAAGGAGAGATGTTCTCCTAAAATTGGGAGGATTCAGAAGGCGCATAAACGAGGATACGGACTTGGGAATGAGGTTAGGTCTTAACGGGTATAGAGTCGGTGTGTGCGGGAGAGCAATAACAAAATCACCGTCGAGACTTAAAGACTGGCTCGCTCAGAGGGAGAGGTGGAGTTTGGGAGGGGCTGAAGTCGTTATAGAGAACTTCCCAAGTATTTTGAAGAGGCCAAGGCTGTGGATACCCTACCTGTTCCAGTTTTATCCTACAATTGTCGGACTCGCATTGGGTTTCGCACTTCCCGACAGTATTATTTTAAAGGTTTTGAGCTTGATCATTCTCTTCATGTTCTTCGTCCACTTTAAGCTAATTTCATTCCTTCTCCTCTCCGTCTTTGAACTTCACGTTATGAGGAATGTAATCGCTATGCTGATTTCCTTTATCGTCTGGGCTTTGACTGTGATAGCTCTTTCTAAGAAAACTAATTACGAAATCGAATTCAAGCTCCTACCCCTCTATTACTTTCTATACAACCCCCTCTGGACGATGATATGCATAGTTGCCCTCGCAAAAGCTTCGGTCTTTCGTTTGATTGGAAAGGAGTTAAAGGTGAAGGACTGGGTTGTATAAAGTTATTTGAATCACCCGCATAAAGTCGTCATGATCTTAGGTGTAGATATAGGAGGGACAAACATAGACGTTGTCCTCTACGACGGTAAATTCGTGCACATCGCAACTTATCCAACGCAAAGCACGATTACGAGGTTGAACGATGTCCTGAAAGAACTTGTTGATGAATACAAAGTTGATGCGGTGGGAATTGGATTTGCGGGTTGGATAAGGGAAAATAAGATTTTGAAAGCTCCAAACGTTAATTTTAAGCCGGATTTTGATTTAAACGTTCCTTACAAGCTTGACAACGATGCTAACTGCTTTGCACTCTACGCATCTCACCACTTTAAGCTGAGCAACGTCTTAGGGATAACGATAGGGACTGGAATTGGGAGCGGAATAATAGTCGATGGTAAGGTTTACAGAGGAATGGGTCTTGCAGGTGAGATTGGACACTGGTTCGTCGGTGGAGATGATGTTTGCACTTGCGGCGGCAAAGGTCACTTGGAGTGCTACTTCGGTGGCTGGAGCTTTAAAAAGAGGGGCTTGAACGCCATTGAATTAGTTGAGAGTGGTGAGGTTTACGAGCTTGAAGATTTTGAGAAGCTGTGCATATGCGTTGCGAATGCCATAACACTGCTGGACCCAGAGGCTGTTGTCTTCGGGGGGAGGATAGGAGGGAGCTTAGATGAGAAAATATTGAGAGAAAGGTTATACCGCCACCTCATGCCGGAATTCAGACCGAAAATTAAAACTTTGAAAGATCCCCTTGCAGTTGCCAAGGGGGCTTGTTTGATGGTGATGAAATGAAGGTAAACGGTGTTAAGCTGGGTAAGTTCACGGTGTTCTACAGATGTAGAGGAGTTGAAATGATAGTTGAAGCTCTTAAGAGTATGGAGAACGCTATTGTTGATGAAACCATCGTTGATGAGATCGCAGATCGTATAGCGGAAAACATCGATAAGGGTTCGTTCGATTTCGATGTTAGAGTCAGGTTAAAATTTAAGGATTCAACGATAGATTTCGACGAAAAGGTTAGAGTGTTTGTCAAGTGCAAGATTGTTGAGAATCCAGATTATTTGGCTATAAGCACCGCACCAAATGTCGTTAGAGTCGTTGCAGATGTTAGGAATGATTACGATTTCATCAGAAAGCTGAGCGAGAGTATAGCTGATCATTTAAAGGTTGCTTTAAATTTTAAGAATGCTGTCGAGTTCTTCGATTTGGATGTCGTAAGTGAGGCTTTCAAATACAGAATAGATCAGATGAGGGAAGAACTCAGTATGGTTGACATAATCGAAGACTTCGTTAAGTTTGTTCTGAAAGATCTCGAAAGGAGAACTGTGATTGCGAGAGACTGCAGAGCCTTGGAATACTTGAGGAGATTCGAGAGAATAGTTTTCGTAGTCGATTGCCCTTCAGCTTTCGATAAGATACTGGAGAGAGTTATGCTGAGCAATTTAAGCGGTAGAGAGCTAAAAAAGAGGGGTCTTAGCAGAGAGGATGTTATAAAGCCTAATGAAATCGAGGTGTACGTTGCGAAGGTGATTGCATGAGGCTCGAAGATGTTGAGGGTGAGATTAGGAAGTGTAGGAAATGCAAGCTCTGGAAATACAAGACGAACTACGTTCCTGGAGAGGGAAATCCAAACGCAAAGATAGTTTTTATCGGTGAAGCTCCTGGGAAGGAAGAGGATTTACAGGGAAGACCTTTCGTTGGGAAGGCTGGGAAATACCTCACAGAAGTGTTGAAAAAGCTCGGAGTTGAGAGGAGTGATGTTTACATAACGAACGTTCTAAAGTGCAGACCTCCTAACAACAGAGATCCCAAGCCCGAAGAGATAGAGGCTTGCAAACCTCACCTCCTGAGACAACTCGAGATAATAAAACCAGACGTAATAGTCTGCTTGGGTAGGTTTTCATCCGATGTGATACTCAACGAGTTTGGAATTGGATTTAGAGGGATAAGCAGGGATAGAGGTAAGGTGTTCGATGTCGAAAAATGGGGTAAAGTCGTGAAGATAATTCCCACATATCATCCAGCAGCTGTTTTAAGGAACAAATCCCTCGCAGATTACTTTGAGAGCGATTTGAAAAAAGCAGTCGAGGTTTTGAAGAAGAGACCAAAAACTCTGTTGGACTTCTTCAGCTGACTGAGAATAGAACATTATTAATAAATAAATAATTACAATTATTACAAATATACCGAGCGAGACTCCGCTCGAAATGGCCATTTGTATAATTTTTAACCTATCCTTCCTTAACAACCATAACAGAAGACTTGGAGTACCTTAGGACTCCATCACTGACCTTGGTAAATTCGGTAGTCTTTAGGAATACGCAAGAAGCTCTACACTTGTTTGCAATTCGCAGTATTTCTTTGTTAGGGCAGCCCACTTCCAAAATGCTTTCCGCCTTTATCCTATTCTTTTCAAGCTCTTCCTTTATAGATTCAAGCTTTTCCTTAGCCTTTTCAAACATCTCATCAAAAATCCTTTTAGTCGATTCGGGAGGTAGCAACGGCTCAACTACATGCGCGACATAAACAATGTCTGCTACCTTCCCAACATCCAGCAGTACTTTGGGAATTTTTGAGTCTAAAGGGTAGGGCACGTATAGAACGCGTTTAAATAGTTCTATACCCTCCTTCACAACGAGAACAGGAATTCTCGATATCTTCGCAACTCCTTCCGCAACACTTCCCAAAAGAATTTTCTTCAAAGCTCCTCTACCCCTATGACCCATCATTATAACATCCGCTTTCTCTTTTTCGGCAACTCTCATTATCTCTTCGGCAGGATCACCCACAGGTATGTAAAACACCTCACCTTTTATGCCGTAATGATCATCCAAAAAGTCGAGAATTTCAAGAATCTTTTCTTCTGCATACTTTCTTTCCTCATTTATTAAGTCCGCTACATTCACTAGCGGATTCTGAAATCTATGGACATTTATTACTCTAACCACTACCACCTCTTTCACGAGATCGCGATACCTTACCAATACGTTCAAAACTTTTTGAGAGTGATCCGAAAAGTCCGTTGCGTACAGGACCTTCCACATTTTGTATCACCATTTACACCGTGATCAAAACCGTCTTCGACTACATCATATATTAATTTTTCTAAAGATTGCTTTAAATTAAATTTTGTAATGATCAAAAATGATTGACAGACATGTTGGTGAGGAAAATATAATATATGCCACTACGAAAGAATACTCATGGTACTCGGATTGACTCAAGTTCAAAAAGAGATACTGAATGCCCTGATTACACTCTACAGAAAAAAGGGTTTGCCCGTTAAAGGAGAGGAGATATCAGAACTTATCAACAGGAATCCCGGTACAGTAAGGAACCAGATGCAGGCTTTAAGAGCTTTGGGACTTGTTGAGGGTGCTCCCGGCCCAAAAGGAGGTTACAGGCCTACGGCAAAAGCTTTCGAATTGTTATCAATTACAGAGCCGAGTAAAGCTGTCAAAGTTCCGGTAATTGTGAACGGTAAGCTCATGGAAGATTTGAGCGCTGAAGAGCTAACATTCCCATCACTTCCACACCCCGAAGTCTGTGAAGCTAGAGTTAGAATGGTGGGAGATATCAGGAAGATTCCTCCAGATGCCGAAATAATCATAGGTCCTACACCCGTAAACGAGATGCTCGTTTTTGGAAAGGTGACGGGCAGGGATGACACGGAGAACATCGTCATAATGTCAGTTCAAAAGATCTACGCAATTCCGAAGGATACAGTCGGAATGCACATGTCAACGCCTATAATAACGGTAAATGCAGACGATGACATAGTTTCGGCCTCCAAAGTCCTTCTAAATCATCAGATACACAGGGCCCCAGCTAAGAAAGGAGAGGACTTTATAGGTATATTCTCCCTAAGAAATGCAGTTCAGGCTTTTATAGAGGGTAAAAAGGATGCAAAAGTTAGAGAGTACATGGATCCGACAATAGTCAAGGTTGAGAAAGATACAAAGCTCAGCGAAGCTCTAAGGCTGATGAGGGACTATAACGTGAGATTGATTGTAGTTACCGATGAGGGTAAGCCTGTCGGAGTCATAACGGACTACCAGATCTTAACGAGGCTTGCACCTGAGCAAGTCTCTTATAAATCGTCCTAAACTCATCGAGCCTTCTCTGGCTCAAAACACTTTTCAGGAATTCTATGACTTCATCGTAGGTTTTTACATCAACGGGATAAGGAACACCATCCTTTCCACCCAAGGCAAAGCAGAATTTAGCCGGATCGGTCTTATCGTATGGTGTGTTGTATATCAACTCAGATATCAAGGCCAAAGCTCTGACAGTTCTTTTACCAATACCTCTAACGAGTAGGAGTTCTTCAAAGTTCTCGGGCTGGAGATTATAAGCAACTTCCAAAGCCTTCCAATCAACCCTCTTAGGTAAGAAGGCCCTAAATCGCTTGAAATCTCCATCTCTAACAACATCCAATATGACTTTTCTACATCCTTCGCTCTTATCCGAAACAAGGTTCAAAACCTCGTTCTCAATCCTCTGAGAAATTATATTCTGATCTTCCAAGCTGTTCAAATGATACCTCCTCGCGAGCTTTAACTGGGTATTCATCCCCTGCTGAACGACACACCATCTTTTCTTTGTGAAGAATATGGCATGGTGATAAAGATCGTAGCCATCTTGCAGAGCCACATTGTCAAGTTTCGCAGCCAATCTGCTAATTCTAACAAGCTCTTCTGCATCTGCATCAACCTTTTCAGCTAAATTCCTTATTTCTTCGGGTGTTTTAAGGGCGTTGCTACCCTTTCCTCCCGCAACCTTTACTCCGTAATCTTTCGAGTTCAGAACTTCCTTCAAAACGGCTGTTAGTACTGTTGTAGAGCCTGAAGAATTCCAATCAAAGCCTAAAACGTTTGAGAATGCCTGAAAGAAGATTGGATCTGACAATCTGTTTAGAAGTTCAGATTCGCCGAATTCCTCGATTACAATACCGACTATGCACTCCGCAAGTTTCACCATCCTCTTGAAGAGCCAAGGCGGGGCGTGTCCGGTGTGGAGGGGTAGATCGATAAATCTCACATTTGAGATTTTGAAAGATTTGTCTTAAGCGTATCGGTTAAATAGTGGAGTGAAAGATTGCCCGCATGGAGATGATATGCAAGTTCGTTGTAAAGGATGGAAAGATTATAGGGGAAAGTATAGACGTTTTTGAGAACAATCTCATAGTAAAATCTGGGAGTGATTTCATAGGAATCCCGCTTGAAAGCGTAGTTGAAGTGGATAAGGAAAGGATAACGGTAAAGGACTTTGATGAGTCCTTAGCTAAAGAAGTTGGAAAAAAGTGGATGGTGGAGAAGTCCAAACCTGTAAGCTTGGAAGAGCTTGAAAAGATGGGTCTATGAATGAGATAAAGCAAGTAATAGTCGTAAGAGAGGATTTGAAGCTCTCTAGAGGCAAGTTGGCAGTTCAGGTTGCACATGCCTCCATCATAGGATACGAGAAGGCTGATAGAAGGATAGTAGAGGCTTGGAAAATGCAAGGGCAAAAGAAGATAGTTTTGAAGGTCAACAGCTTGGAAGAGCTCATGAAAATCAAGGAAAAAGCCGAGAAGATGGGGTTGCCTACAGGTATTGTTGTAGATGCCGGACTGACAGAGATTCCACCCGGAACGATTACGGCAGTAGTAATAGGACCCGATGAAGCAAAGAAGATCGACAAGGTTACGGGAAATTTACCACTTTTGAAATGACCAAAAAGTTTTTTAAGCCGTTTGAAACTCTATATGTCAAGCTCCGGTGGTGTAGCCCGGCCAATCATACGGGACTCTCGATCCCGTGACCCGGGTTCAAATCCCGGCCGGAGCATACTACCCTTCCCCTGTTCTATCAAAACCAAATCCCTAAGCCTTTGAATCAACGCATCCTCCAACAAGGCACTCAAATTAATACCATACTTCTCTGCAAGATTTTTTAACTCAGGTCTTATAGAAATAGACGTCTTCACCTTTCTCGCCATGTCGGGACTTAACCCTTCCACCATACGTATAACTTCCGTAATTGTCCCTCCACTTCGTCCCCCAACCATCTCAATCACCCTGTAAACATAACAAAATTAATAATATTGATCAAAAAAGAAGAGATCAAGCTCATGATTGTTGTCGAAAATGCGGAACCGTGACTTCGGAAACTTAACGCACTTCTGACCATTATGAACTACCGTCTTCCTCCTATCTTCAAATCTGTCTATCTCCGAAACAAAGAATTTAGAACCGTTGAAAACTATGAAATAGAAATCGCACTTCAAGCACTTTGCAACCTTCTTAAGTAAGACGTATTCGTGGGCAGGCATGTAAAAGCTGTTATAATATTCCGCATTGTTGTATCTCTTTATTTCCGCTATGAACTCGATCCTCTTGTCAATCTCTCCAACAAGATCAATATCCATGAAGTTCATCATTACACCATTCAGAGTTTTGAATCTCAGATCAATCCCGGTGAAATACGGACAATTCTTACAAACAGGAACTTGCCTGTATAGCATTACACCACCTCCACAACAATCAACACTATTATTCCGAAAACGAGATAAAAAATAGCCAAGAAGTCAAGCCTGTCCATCGTGATCACCTTGGTATGCAAGGCATACCTTCATCACTCCTCCAGCAATAAGTTGGAAACTCATCAAATGTCAGATTGTGATAAGCCCTGTAAAATCTGACACATGCTTCACAAGTTCCACGCCCCATGCAAATTGCTGGTGCTACACCATATTTCTCCACTAATTCCTCTAAACTGCCATTGTAATTCTCCAAAAATTGTTCACACCAGTTACAAGCTATTATGGTATTCTTAACCATTGTGTTCATTGGCTCTTGGCATATCGGTTTCGTATGCGTATTCCACCAAGCTAAAGGTATTGTTATTGCTATTGCTACCACACAAATCAATAAAAGCAATTCCTTAGCCATCAGAATCGACCTCCTCAATAAATTCGATATAGTCTCTCGGATTTTCACCTTCCCAAGCAACCTCAGGATGACACTCAAAAATGTGAAACTCTGCATCTTCTATTCCTTCAGCACCTTTCAGTATTTTTCCGCAAATCTTGCACTTCAGTTCTCCTTTCTTAACACCCTCTTTCGTTATTACCCACGCCATCAGAATTGCCTCCCTCTCACCCTACGATAAATCGCATCGAAAGCATCGTATTCCGGTTGAGTCCAGCCAAAATAACACCTATCGTATTTTCCACTGTGAACAATGTAGAACCCGTTGTGCTTTTTGCTCCTTGACTTCCACAAGTAACCCAATCTTCCACAGCGAGGACAGATGACTTGAATCCGCCAAATGTGATTTGTATCGCTCTTTACCATTCTCCACTAGATTCCTTGCGTTTCCTTCCAACCGTTAAAATTGTCCTCATTATACCTTATTTCACTCAAAACTATCATCAGAATCGCCCTCCTCAAGTTCTTCAATAATACGCTCTTTTAACCACTTTAGCTCCCTAAGAACAGCATCGCTTGGAGCATCGTAGTTTTTGTCAATATGCCACCACTCATCCTCTTCTATATCTTTAATCCTCTTATCGATAATTCCTATTATCTTTCTAAGCATCAGAATCGCCCTCCTCAAGCTTTTTCTCAAGCCTCTCAAGAATGTCGTTCAGTCTCTTAAGCTCATTAGCCCTCTTTTCTCTGAGATTGTACTCTTTTTTGATAGAATAAGCCAGTAAAACCACCACGAAAGCGGCGAAGATTACTAGTAGGATACCAACCCAATCAGGTAGTTGTACTTGATCTACTCTGTACATGTAATAATGAGTGTCATTGACTTTTTCGATGATGTAAATCGGATTAGCCATCAGAATCGACCTCCTTCAGAAATCACCTTCTTACCTCTTCAAGCCATTTAGGATCGTCGTATTTTAGGAAGCAAACTCTCTCGTCAAAGCTCGGACAATCGTCAGGATAACACCTCTTCGTTGCACAGATGTGGAAAATTATTACACTCTCTGGTGCCCAGATCGTTTTCTCCAAGAATTCCGCTTTCTCCCTAAGTATATCATTATTTCCATCACAATCACATACGTCGTCGACGTCCTCAGAATAGTAGAACTCTCCCAACCCCTCGAATAACTCCCTCTCCTCGCTCCAGTCTAAACCCTCCATAACCATCACCTCAAAAAATTAAGAAGAGTGGACCACCAACTTATCCGCCCTGACGAATGAGCATCCCTTGCACGACTCTATTCTCCTGACAATACCCTGCACGACAGCATCCAGGTCCATTATCCTCCTGTCCGGTCTACCGTTTTGCTCAAGCAAGTACTTCACAACATTGTCCGCTACCTCCTTGGAAATCTTGTACCTCTTCGAAACCACGTATCCTATCGGCTCCCCAACCCCAAACTCAAAACTGTAGTCGCTGATTCTTCCACTCGCCGTCTTACACGGCACTACCCTTATATACACCGCTCTCTCTAAATTCACATACGTCCCTTCCCTTACCTTCACAAACACTTCACACCACCCCCTTCCTCCCTTCGATGACGGGAGGAGCTTGAGAGAGCACAATCAAGAAGCCAGAGAGAGAATGATCTCTTCGCCAAACTTGGAATCCTTATCAAAATTGAGTCATCTTTTTCAGCAATCTTCAGCTCCTCTTCAGAAGGGCAGTCCAACTGGCATTTCAACCGTACCCAATCTACTGTGAAAAACTCAATGCTCAACTCAATTTTGTCATACAATACCGCTGGCAAACCAACTATGTTGGCTTGCTTATACCCCTCTTCAACATTCCCAATTCTCAAGAGATATAGATATCTAAATGGAGAGCCTACATCGACAAAGACATGGTGTACCTCTGAAGGATCGTATTTTCCTTCAAGAAATTCCTCAAAGTAGTGAGTGTCGTCTGGAAGTTCAGCAATCTTATGCTTACTTCTCGCTAAATCCTCAAAAATGCGTTGAAGTTTACACGGTGCACAATTCGGCATTCGAACAACATAGTGTCTCTTGCAGAATCTCAAACAACTGATTTCTTTAGCCCATTTCGTGACGATATCCATTATTTCTTCAGGACTCTTCGGAATCTCCCTAACAATAACTCCCAAATCTATTACCAACAAGTTATTCCCCATCTCTAACTCGTAAACATCCACAATCAACCACAATCACCTCCCATACCTCTTAAAATACCCAAATCTTGGAGAGAAGATGTCCCCCTCCTTCTTCAGCTTATCAAGGAGTTCCAACGCCTTACCCTGCGGAATTCCCTTCTCCTCAGCCTTTGCAAGAATCGTCTCCTCGCTCGCACCCCAAGGAGTCTGCTCCTCGAACTCCTCAATTATGTCGAGAATCGTTCTGATATCATCCCTCTGCTTGGCAGAAACACCGCTTATAGCGTAATCGATGTCGATGTTGCCCGTTTCAGGATCTATCGCAACCTGCTTTATGCTCTCCTCGAAGATCCTTATCGCCCTCTCCGCATCCTCCTCCGTTGCAACGTTGCTGAGCCTAACCTTGGCAGAAGCTTCCGTGAGCCTCTTCAAAGCCTCCAACTGCCTCGTTGTAATGGCAATGGAACCCGTCTCCTTGCTCTTTATCCTCATCTCAGTATAGAACTCCTTGAGCTTCCTCTTCGCTCCTTCACTCAGTTCAACGTTTGTGATGTTGTTTCTTGCGTAGAGAATGTATTTCTTGAAGAGTTCCGGGTCAATCGGTGGCTCTTCATAACCTCCGCTTAAAATGAAATCAGCAATCTCAGCATCTCTAACCTCATCCGGCTCGTCCAAGAGAACAAATATCAGATCAAATCTCGAAAGTAGAGGAGGACTAAGCTTAATCTGTTCGACTATCGGTTCATGTCTGTCAAATCTGCCTCTCTTGGGGTTTGCACATGCTAAAACGGATGTCCTCGCATTCAGTGTCGCATTTATGCCAGCTTTGGAGACGTTCACGACCTGTTGCTCAAGCGGTCTCTCCAAGCCTTCTAAATCGTCTTTCTTAGCCTTCTCGATTTCATCAATGATCGCAATACCGTTATCAGCCAAAACGAGAGCACCAGCCTCTATCGTCCACCTTCCCGTCACTTCGTCTCTCGAAGTCGTTACCGTTAGCCCTACCTTTGTCATCAATGTTCCATCCACGAAAACTGAACGAGGAGCAACCTTCGCAACGCTCTCGGCAAGCTGTGACTTCGCTGTGGACGGATCTCCAACGAGGAGAATGTGGATGTTGCCCCTCCTCTTCGTGCCATTTGGATAAACCTTCGTCACACCACCGAAGAGTTGCAAGACTATAGCCTGCTTGATCGCATCGTGTCCTTTTACCGTTGGTGCTAAACTCTTTGCAAGCTTCTCGTAGATTTGCGGATCCTTGGCAAGTTCCTTGATCTTTTGAACATCCTCAGAGGTCAGGTTGATGTTCCTCAAGTCGTCTTCGACAAACTCGATGCTTATCGCTTCAACTACAAAGTCTCCGTATGACTTGTTCGGTGGTCTTACCTCCTTGAGTATTCCCGCTACCACTACCTTGTCTCCCGGGTAAACTAAGCCAACTAAGTCATCATAGAGGTAGACCTTGATCGATTCTGGCTGTCTCCTCAGCCCCTCCGGGTATTCCTGAACCTCTATAACCTGACAGTCTTTCTTTTCCTCAGCAATAAGCTCAAACTTCTTAGAACCGCACTTAGGACAGGCAACCTTAGGAATTCTGCCATCCACAGGTTCAACCTCTACAGGACTACCACACTCCGTACAATGGTACTGAATGTTCCTAATCCTCGAAAAAGCAGACGTGATCTTCCTTACGACACCCTCAAAAACGACCAGTTTGCCAATATTGTTAACCCTTCTTACCTCCGTGATCTCCTTTTTGAGGAACTTTGGCCAATTCGTGTACTTTACTTTGACCTCCTTGACATCGTACATCTTGAGTCTCTCAAGGATGTGAGATTCCAGCCTCCTGAGGAGTTCAACTGGATTCTCCTTGAACTTGTCCCAGAATCCTCTTGAGATGAGGAAAGTGGTAAGTCCGTCTTTTTCGAAGTCTATAACGATGTTCTCGCCAACTACAGCATTCTTAAGCTTAGCATCAATGTAATATACAAAATCGACAAGAGGGTCTTCACTGCTTATCATACGTACCTCCTCCTCATCTCAATCTCCTTATAATGGCGAATCCTCGGCGCAACTTCGATAGCGTACTCCCATAACTCCTCTTCAGTCAAAAGATCAGGATATTGCTCCACTGCCTCCTTGATAACACTCTTAACCTGCTCGTATATCAGCGGTGTCGGCTTCCGTTTGAATTCCAATAACACCGGATTCAACTTCTGTATCCTTAAATCCCTCAAAACCTCCTTCTTCCTCTTTGCAAGGTCTACCTTCCTCTTCTCCTCCTCTTCCTTCGCTCTTAGGCTCTCTTGTGCCTTCTTGATTAGCTCAAGCTCTTTCCTCAGTTCTTCCCTCTCCTTCCTTGATTCTTCAAACTCCTTTTGAATTAATTCAAGAATCCTCTGATACCTCTCCTCTTCCTTCTTTTCCAACTCTGCAAGCTTCTTTTCTAATTGAATAACTCTTAGAAGTGATTTATCCACTTTGTTAGAGTCTTCTTTTGAAAGGAGACCAGCGTAATAACGAATTGCATTGCGGATAAACTCACTCTTATTGTCTTTATGAGCTTCAAGAATTTCAAGAATGTCTTTATCATCTTCTATATGTACTGAAAAACCTATACTTATTGTTTTTTTAGCCATTAGACACACCTCCATCTCTTTCAGCAAAAATAACAATTTTATCTCCTTCTATTGTCAATATTACGTTGTTAACTCCTTCAAAACAGTGCTTTAGCTCAGAAGGGATGCTGATTACCAGTTCGTCTCCAACTCTTCTTATTTTTCTACGCCATGTAGGTTTCATCAAACCCATGATTAAACTTAGGTTCAATCAATACTTAAGTTTTTCGAAAACTCATTAGAAATACCTAAAGCTTAAGAACTGTTTTTCAAGACTTTAGTTCATGAGTGAACTAACTAAAACGCAAATCAAGATTCTCAGCTACCTTGCAGAAAAAGATGAGGGTAAAGCTCGCTTTAATGAGATTGTTGAAGAACTTGGTTTGGCACGAGCAACACTTTCAAGAAATCTAAAGCATTTAGTTGAAAAAGGATATGTTAAGAGAGTCGTTGAAACGTCAACTAAAGAATATCCTCCTCCAGTTTACTACATAATCACTGATAAAGGTAGAGAGGCACTAAAGAATGCTGTACCATTAGATATCAATGTAGAGTTTGTGAAAAAAGGAAATGTCGTTGAAGTAAAATATAGTGTTGATGAGATTACTAAAGAAGCTCTTGAAGGGTTGGCTAAGGCGCAAGGACTTGAACCAGTTGATTTCCTAAAAGCTGTAACATTTTGTATAGGGTGGGGACTTGAAAAGAAGCGTTCTAAAACAGGCTGTTTGGAACTTACAGATGATGAATTGAGAAGAATGTCCCTCTTACTGAAAAAAGGTTTACTTAATCTTTTGAAGAAGTATTGGGCACTTGAAGAAGAGCTTAATCGTTTTGAAGAACTTCTTAAGAGTCCGGAATTATCTAAAAATCTTAGTAAAGAGACCTACAATGAGTTAAGGAAGTATGTAGATAGTCTAAAGAGGGAAACAGACAAGTTTAGGGGCGAATTACAGAAAATTATATCTGAATGTTTGGATAAAAAAGAGGTTGAAAAGATATCGACTTAGGTACTTTGTTTACACTTGTTTATAACTATTATTGAGTGCGTTTGTAACAATTGTAACTAACAACAATATAACTACAACAATCAACTAACCAACAACATCTTTTCTTCTACAATCAACTAATCAAGTTGGGTAAGGAGAGGCGTTAAGGTTGAAATCATAGAGTAATTATTCATGAGTTAATAACAACAATTGCCACTGTTAATATATTAATTGGAGCGAGTTAATATACATACATATTAACTCCAACAACCTAATACAACAATCAACTAACCAACAACATCTTTTCATCTACAATCGACTAAACAACTTGGGAGAGGAGGGACGTTAAGGCAGTCTTCAACAACTGTTAATAACGAAACAATTCGAAACAAGTCGAAAGGGTTATATAAGATTATATTGGCGGGAGGATGGGAATGTCCTTCTCTAACAGTAAAGGGGATATTATTAAAAAAATTTGGATTATATTAGAAGGTAAAAAAGTAGAATCTGGGAGAATTGAGGTTCTCAAACTAGCTGACATTTTATCAAATCTTCAAAGGTTCATAACAGATTATGGAAGAGCTAAAGGGGTTAAACGATTAGAATATTTGAAATTATATTTATCTGAAGTAAAGAAGGGGAGTATTCGTATAGCACTCGAACCACCGAGAGTATTGCATGAGCCTTTCCCTTTAAAGGCTTTGAATGCAATAAAGAACATAGCTGAAAGCCTTGATAACATCGATGAAGTCAAGACTTATCTTGAAACGGAGTTTAAAGCTAATATTGAGGAGATCATAAAAGAGTTAAAGAGATTGAAGGCTATTTGGTCGGAAGACAGCATTACTGTAAAGTTGGGAGTTGGACACAATCGTCCAGATGAAATATTTGTCCTAGATCCTAAAAAGAGAGAAAAGGTTGACGGGCTAATTAGAGAGTATATCAAGCTAGTTTCACAAACTGTAAAAGGTGCTATTGTTGAATGGAAGTTCTACGGTCAAAAGCGCCATTTTGAGATCATAACTACTGGCGGTGAGAGAATTAGATGCTACTACAATCATCTGGAGTTTCCGGAATTAGAAGATGTAATTTACGAACATATCAAAAGAATGCCTGTAGAGGTTGTAGGTCATCTAAAGAAGGTAGGAAGAAAAAAGATTATGGAGGATGTTCTTGAGATTAGATCTTGGACTGAAGAAGAATTAACAGGAATTTTTGCTGGGTATAAGCTGAAGAAGCCAATAAAACTGAATGTTGAATACGATAACTTCGATAATGTCTGGTGCTTATGTAATGAGGAGTTGAATTTATTCGGATGTGGGCAAAATCTTGAAGAAGCTAAGAAAGATCTTGAAGTTGTTTTTGAGGCATTGATCGAAGAATATGCTAAAGAATCTGATGACATTTTATCTGAGAAGTCACTAGAACTGAAGAAAAAGCTATTAGAATACGTCGAGGTGTCGTGATATGTCTAAAATATATAAAGCTTCAGATATTCGGCGGGCACTAAATAAAAAAGGTTTCAGGGAAGTAGGATCAAAACATATTAAATATATATTATACATTGACGAAAAGAAACAGCCAATTTTTACAATTATCAGTCATTCAGCAAAGGATTTGTCAAAAGAAATTCAAAAGAGGATTATGAAACAATTAAAATTTAAGAGCCGAAAGGATTTCGAAGATTTTATAGAATGTCCCATGAGTCGTGACGATTACATCCGTTATCTGAAAAAAGAGGGATACATTTAGTTAATACCGAAGGGAAGTTATGAAGTATTCCAAGAAAAAGATAATCGAGGAGATTTCCATTTGTTACGGACTCGCTCCTGAATATGCTAAGGTGTTTGTTGACCATGCTATGGAGGAGTTCAAGGCTGTTGAGGTTGATGGTCGAGTTGTGAGTAGAGAACTTTAGGGTGTTGAAGACTGTTTTAACGACCATTCTTCAATATAGGTTGTGTGTTAAAATAGATTGTTAGTGTAATAATTCTGTTATATTTTAGAGGCGGTTCTGTTAAAATTAATTAATAGAATAAGAACAACTAGTTAAGTCATCAACTCAACAACATCTTCTATACTCACTCACACGAAAACCCATTTAGGCAATCCTAAATTTTCAACACGAAAAAATAAAATAGAAATGAGAAAAAATCAATCTCTTCTTCTGTATTTCCATATCCCCCCTTTAGGCGGTGGAGAGTCTTTGTAGGAGTCTATTCCCGGACAATTGTGGTTGAAAGGTAAACGATGGTCATCGCAGTAGTATTGCCCACAATAGTTGCACTTATACGGCAGATAGACTGTTTTACCGCAGAAGGCACATTTAGCGTAGAGCGATTCGTGTTCTTTGGTTTCTGTTGTTTCGTTCGAATAATATGTTGTGGTATTGGTTGTAACATCTGGTGGAGGTGGATAGTATTCGCCTACTTCGGAGATTTCCTTAATTCTGTATCTCTTTCTTGTTGGAATCCCTCTTCTTTTACTTTTGATAGCGAATAAGCAGATGATCGCTATTACAACTACGAATGTTGCTAAGGGGATGTTGTGGTATAGAAAGTCTGAGCTTATCTCAACATTTGATATTCCAAGAGATGTTTCAAGCCCTTTTGTAACATCCTTAGCGAGGCTGATGACACCTTCAGAGATATCTTTAGCAAAGCTCGTGACTGCATCGGTTGTGGGAGCTTTTACGATACTAACCGTTAATGTAAGCAGGATTAAAGCATAGATTGCATCAAACCAGAAGTAACTCAAAGCATTCGCTATGTAAATCAAGACTACAACTGGAATTCCGAGAATGACCAGAGGATTTCGTCTCCAAACTTTCCATGTGAAATCCCATACATTCTTGGCATCATGACTGCTTGGAAAAGCATGCATTGCTATCGATATCCCAAGCCAATATAGGATGTATTTAAATTCAATGCCAAAAATTTTAATAGTGGATGGAGTTTTTACGGCTATAGCGAAGATGGCTACAGCTATCGCTGAGTTTACTATGAATGGTGCTGTAGATATTACGAACGCTTGTTTGTATGTCTTTGGAGGGGCATGTTCTACATAACCTGCCGGGTTGCCTATTCTAAAGTAGCAAACTCTGTAGACATGGACACCTATCAAATCGCAAGCTATTTTATGTGCAAATTCGTGTATAATTACACCGGGAAAGGTCAAAACAGCTATGACCCATCCGGGAATTAAGAACATAGCATAGCATTGTTCATTACAAATTTAAAATATTTCATTTTATATCACAGTAATCTACTATTGATGTCGAAAAAATAATAAAGAAGCAATATAAGGCTTCTTCAAGAGCATGAACTATTATTGCTTTCCAGTCTTTTATTATAGCAATTGTTATAACATATTATAACAATTGTTAAACAACTAACGAACTAACAACATCTTTTCATCTACAATCGACTAACCAAGTTGGGTGACAAGGGTCGTTGAAGCAATCTTTAACAACTTCTTTAACGACTAATTAATAACGAAAATCGAAAGTTAGAAGTTGTTCAAAATCAGAAGACTTAAATAGAAAACCCCATGCAAGGGATGGGCTATGACCAGCTTACTAAATAATTATGATGAGGATGTTCTTGTTAAATTGATTTTATCAGGCTTAAATCAAGTATTAAGAATAAAAAGAATTGACAAAAAATATATCAATGAGACTAAGGTTCATAAAATCGTTTATAATGTTGCTGAGCGACTCAATCTGGATAATATAACGAGATCGTGGTACATGAGAGGATGTTATATTTGGTGTAATGATCCGATTGAAGCTTTCCTAAGCGGTAAAGATATAAATTCAATAAATACTATTATATCATCTATTCCAAAAGATATTGCAAAAACTATAGTAAATACTATAAAATCTGTTATTGAAGAATTAGGTGTCTTTAGGCTGAAGAGTGAAGGCTATCATTTTCTTGAGGAAATATATAGGAGATTTGCCCCTTCCGAGTTTAGAGACTTGTATATAACAAATTTAAAGTTTAAAAAGAGTTTTGAGTCGTTTATAGAACAATTGTACCCTAATAAGCGATTATATTTCGTAGATGTGGATTCGACAATAGTTTCTGAGTCACTATCAGAGCTACATATGGCAATCTCTAAAACAATTGAAGATCATAGAATAGTGAATGTCTTTATAGAATACACGACATTACTCGAGACTATTGCGCTTGGAATAGAGGAAAAAGCACGAAATAATGAAGTAACTGAAAAGTTGATAGAATTTTGTAAGGAAGCTTACGTTTATTATGATAACGAAGTCTGGAAGCTACCAGCAACGGAGATAGCTAAAAGAACTATTAAAGGACAAAACAGTAGAAACGTTCTCCAAAACTTGCAAAGAAATTTTAACATAACATTAAATAATGTTAAAGTTTATCTAAAAATTTACGAAAAAAGAATTGACGAGTTGGAATTAAACCCATCTGAAGATTTTCTACTTGAAAGGATTGAATCAAGCCTTCCAGCGAAAGAGTTCCTCAAAGCTTTACGAGATATTTAAAGGAGGTGAAAAATTGGTAGAATATTTTGTTGATACTTGTGTGATTGTAGGATATGCCGCATATATTAAGATAATAGCTGATGTGGAGAGATATGGTTCACATTGTGAAAAGTTTTTCAGCGAGAATCACGAAAGAATATGTTCTAAGAGTGTGAAAAAAGAGCTTGATCGTATTAGATATAAGCGTTTAAAACTTTATGAAAAGGTTTGTAGGTATTTAGAGAGCAACTTGGACATAGATCAAATTATCATGGAAATTGATGATAGCAAACTAAGAGATCATTTAATACAAATATTGAAGTCACTCAGCACGATACGAATATCAACAAAGCATGATAAAATTCATTTGATAACAAGTCTAAGATACATCAGTAAGATATTTGATTTAAGGGTTAAAAATGCCCTAAACAAGATTAAGGAGATAATAGATGTTGATGAAATTCATCCATATCCTCATGAAAGAATAAGTTGGGGACAACTTCTTGGAAACATTATCAATAATGTTAATGATGGGCAAATTCTCGTAGATTGCATAATAATATCTCATTATCGAGGCAATATAGTTTTTGTAACTTTAGATGAAAAAGATATTATAAATAATAAGCATAAAATATTTAAATTTGTCGATGAATATTGCAGTACTTCGATAAACCCCAATTTTGATATTAAACACTTAGCTGAGTTATATCCCAATTTATAACCTAAAATGGTTGTTAAAGCAGTCTTTAGCAACTTCTTTAACCTTGTGAAGGTTAAAATATGGTGGATGCGAAACAAGAGATATGAAGAAGATTGAATGCATTTACGAGAAGGGAGTTCTCATTCCATTAGAAAAGTTGAATATTCCAGAAAGGTCTAAAGTAATTTTAAGCATTGAGGAAGTAGAAGTTATTGACGATTTAAAGCTGTATTCATATCTTAGACTTCTAAGGGAGGGAGAAGATGCAGAAAACCTCTTCGAATTTTAGAGAGGGGGACGTAGTAGTCTTGGAACTACCATTTACCGATTTAATCGGTAAGAAATTGAGACCCGTATTAGTTTTAAGTTCCGAAAAATTAAACAAAATCTCAAGAGATTTAATAGTGGCTAAAATAAGCTCTTCTAAGCAATTGGAAGACTTTGAGGTAGAGCTAAAGCCTGAAGACTTAGAAGAAGGCAAACTCAAAAAGATCAGCTACATTCACTGTCATTCTATCTTCACAGTTGAGAAGAACTTAGTTCTCAAAAAGGTCGGAAGAGTAAAGGATAGGAAATTAAGCGAGGTTAAGAGCATAATTAAAGCAATATTCAATCTTGGTTAACCGTTGCCGTCAGCCTTAGGCAAACCTAACTCCTCAACACGAAAAAAGAGTTAAAAAGTTCTTGAACTAAGTGGTGTGCGGTGGTCTTAGGATGACGATTGCCATTTGCGTTAAAGTGTATGATGGTGTAGTTCTGGCATCTGATAGTGCTGGGACTATATTAAACGCCAGTGGTGAGGTTTGGAATGTATACAACTATGCAAACAAGATTTTCAACCTCTATAAAGGTCTTCCAATTGGTGCTGTAACTTGGGGTAGTGGAAACATTGGTGATTTATCAATTTCAACATTGGTTAAGGATTTCAGGAAGAAGTTGGCAAGCTCTGATCCGGATTACCAGATAGACAAAGAAAACTACACGATCGAAGAAGTTGTTGACAAATTCTTGCAGTTTATGTATGTTGAGAACTACTTAGAGGCCTACAACGATTTGGACGATGAGGATAAGCCGTACATAGGTTTCTACATTGCTGGTTATTCTGCGAATGGTACTCATCCAGAGGTTTACAGATTAGACATAGGGTTTGGAGATTTTAAGAAAAGTGAAGTAGATTCTCCCCTCGCTTGGGATGGAGAATACGAGGTTATCAGCCGAATCGTTAAAGGCTACTCACCAATGTTGCTCGATGTTTTAAGTGAGTTAGGGATTCAAGAAGATATGTTACAGGATCTATCTCGGTACTTGAGTGAGAGGTTGGAAATAACATTAGTTCACCCTGCTATGCCAATTCAAGATGCCATAGATCTTGCAGACTTCTTGGTGGATACAGCGATTAAATTTGCAAGATTTAGACCTGGTGCACCAACTATAGGAGGGCCAATAGAGATTGCGGCGATTACGAAACACGAAGGATTTAAATGGGTGAAAAGAAAACATTATTATAGCAGAGAACTAAATCCCGAGAGGTGAGTAAAAATGACAACTCTTGTTGTCGATAGAGATAAGTTAATTGAGAAGCTTAAGGAGCTCAGAGAAAGGAAGGACGGAAGAGGATTTGTTGCAAAGGAGTGGCAACAGTATTATTTCCAAGAGCCTACGTACAGCATAAAATATTTACGTGCTATAGAAAAATAATTTAATGCTTTTTAAATTTCTCTGCTTTTTGCCATAATTTATTGCAACCTTCAACACGAAAAATCGAAATGGTTAAGTTTTAGCATAGCAGGTTGGGTTTGGGGATAATGACCTCTTGTGGGTGGTAGCAATGGCTAAATGTGATTTCTGCGGTAAGGAGGTAGCGTATCCTTACAAATGCAGATATTGTGGTGGACTCTTTTGCGAGGATCACCGCTTACCTCCCAATCATAACTGTATCAATATCGACCTGTGGAGGATGAGGGAACCACCCTCATTAAGTCGTAGATCGCATAGCGAGGGAGTACTTTTCAAACCTTACCCACACGTTACTCCTCCTGTCACTACTCACACTTATTCATCTTCACCGAGAAAGAAGAGAAGAAACATCAAAGCATGGATAGGAGCAATCATATTCTTAATAGTAGCATTTGCTTTTGCAACTAACTTTCTGAATGTGTCAGAATCACCTGCAAGTATTCCTTCTCAACCGCCACCGATTGAGATTCTAAAACTAACTCCTATAATTACTTCAACACCTGCCACACTGCCAGAACCAACACCCACACCAACACCGACACCAACTCCGGTAGACCTGAGAGAAAAACTCTGGCGATACGAACTAAAATATGCGCTTGAAGTTGCTTTATCCTCCTCAGAACTTTCAAAAATACAAGATTTAGCCAATGAACTCAAAGGTGAGGATATTTGTGAAAGTGCTTGGAATATTCTCGAGTGGGAAGATGAAAATATTGAATACGATTACTCTAAAGCTAGTCTGCCTGCTCCCTTAATATACTACGAAAAAGATCCTTATACTGGTGTTATTACGGATGTGGAGGTAGTGGGAGGTACGGAGATCTACTACTACCAAACGCCGTATGAAACCGTTAAGAAGGGAAAAGGAGTCTGTAGTGATTATGCCATTCTGACAGCTGCCCTTCTCCTAGCAATGGATTATTCACCAGTATACATTTTCTACATAAATTACGAGAATTACGAAGATGGGCATGTCGCAACGGCAATAAAAGTAGATGGGCAGTATTTCATGCTAGATCAGCACCTTCCTGTCTGGGATTTAAGCGATTACTACTATCATTGGTTTGAAGAAGAAGGTAAACGAATTAAGAATGCCACAGTTTATGCGGTGTACAAAGGAGAAGAATTTGCCAGTGTTAGAAAGGTAGAGGAGCTTACGAGTGATGATTTCAAGAAATATGCCTATAAAATTAAACAATCTGACCTGAGGGCGCTACAGTTGGATCTGATAAATGAGTTTGAAGAAAGATTTCGCCTGAAGAGGGATTACTCCTTATACGATCTTGACGAAAGAGATTATCTACCAAGTGGCTACAGTTATGGCAAAATTTGGACATTACGCTATCATGAGTCATTTTATCATCCAAAGTTCCAAAAATGCTTTGTAAACTACGTATTGAACAGAATTAAGAAGAACGAAAAGATTATGGAGGATGTTTTGAAGTGCAACAGATTCTGGATTAAGGCATACATTGAAGACGAATATTTGGTAATCAAACTGATGCTTGCTAAGCGGTAGCTACAAACCTTTCTTGAACCTGTACCGGTATATGCCTCCTTCGGGAGGCCTCTTCCTCCTCCACTCGTCGATGTTAGGGCAGTTGTGGTTAGGAGGCAGTATATGATCTCCGCAGAAGTAGTTGCCACAGTAGTTGCACCTGAATGGGAGGTACACCCACTTTTCGCACTTCTCACACTTGGCAAATAGTTTCAGGGAGGATATTTTGTAAGGTCGAGAGTACTCGCTGAACGCTTCCTCGTATCTATCAATGTAGAACCTGTAAGCTTTCTTCCTCTTCTGATAAGCAACAACTACGCTTCCGACAGCAAGGACCAGCACAGTAGTTAAAGCGTACAGAAAATGGTCGTACTGTATGTATTTCCTCAATCCTAAAGAGTTGTAGACTGTCAGAAGGTAGTAGTTGAGTTCTTGACTGACCTTCTGAAAGATATTCGTGCTTCTTTCAACATTCTGCAGTTGGAGAGTCGTAGCAGTTGTGACAGTTGTAAGTGTAGTTGCTGGAGTTAACGGCAGGCTAAATGGCAATACATATTTTTCCTTCTTACTTCCAATCGATAGAGATACGAACAAGCTTCCGGACTTTGGTAGGTCGGTGTAATAATATCGATAGACACTCGTCTCGTGCGGTTTGACGTAAAAACCGTTAACCAAATCTTTTGGCTCGCAATGGGTGTAAATTTCTTTATCTTTGAAAACGTAAGTATGTATCAAGCCCGTAATATACTCATCTGTTGGGTTATATACTCTGATTTCAACCAAATATTTTGATTTGCCACCGCATGCGTTGTGATTTTCGTGTATGGTGTAGCTGATTTCGAGATTGTTCGCTTGAACGATTGTACTGCCAAATAGCATAAATAGCAGTGCGAGCACCATCATACTAACGGCTACTCTCATGCAAGTCGTCCCTCCGAATGGGTTGCAACTTTAGAATCATCAAAACAAACAAAAATTAATCTTTTTATTCTATATCAAATGTTAGACATGGACATGATTCCAAGTCGGTATTACTATTCTTCGCTCTTATATTTTCTCTAAGAGGTAGTTACACAAGAAGGGTTGAGAAGTCTTTTCCAGCTGAAATAACCGTTCTGATACCTTCTTATTTATCTCCTCTCAAGCGGTGTTACTGAAGGACAATTCAATTACTCATCCGACTTCGAGATTTTAGCTGAGAGGAATTTTACATAACGCAATAATAAAAATAATAGTTTCACCTATTAACCTATTTTCTTTTTTAATACTTCTTCTATTTTCCTTATTAGATCTTCGATGGTATGTCCTTCGAATCTTCCTTTAAGCAATGGATAGTGTTTCTGTTTCTCCCAAAGCTTTAAATCTGCTATCAATCCTGTGTTTACACTACTTTTCTTACCCTTACTCATGCTATCACCCTTCTCTAACTACTCTTAGGAATGCCATGAACCATACAACTGCGATAGCCAACACGAACATTGCTTTAACCCACACAGGCAGCCAACCATCTGCAACGATCCCCCACACGAGCGGGATGAACACTATGCTTGCCTCTTCTACTTTTAAGTTGCCAATTACGCAAAGGAACGCGAAGAATCCCAACACGAACACGAAAACGAGTTCTGTACTGCCGAATACTGTTAGAAACATGCTAAATATATCCGCTTGGATTTGGGTTAGGTTCCACCAAGTCATAGCACCTTCCCCCTCAACCAGCTTAACCAAGCCAAGAGATATGCTACACTTAATGGAAGGGCAAAAATGAGCATGATTGCCTTAACTTCTGGTGGTGTGTTAGAATCGAATACAGGAGCCAATAGGCTTATTGGTCCTAATAAAGACCTTCCAGCCATAGTAAGATATCCTGTAAGAGCATCAACGACTGCTACTGGGTTTTTAGCAGTAGTTAGATTTGTATAAAGTTCTGTAGCAACGGGAGGCGTTCCAAGTTCAGCTAACTGAAAGCAAGCACCAATTATTATTCCTAAAATTATGATTTTGCTTGCCGTTCCCAACATCACAACCACCTCTTCAACACATACATTCCAACAACGAACGTCCCGGCGAACACACAGGACATCGGATCTGCTAAGCCAATGATTGTTAATATGACCAAAACTGCCAAGCCTACCACGCTGACGTTCCCGACAACTCTTACAGTACTCTGCATCACAGCCCACAGGATTATAGCCGTCAGAATACCTCTCGCGGATGGAGACAGCTGAGAGCTTATGTTTTTGCCAATTTGAAGAACGCTACCATTTGTTACATTGTACAAGACGTTGTAGGTTTGATTCAGTGGAGTTACATTATAAGGAACGACTACGATATACTTCTCTTTGAGAGGTAGGAATGTTGTAAGTACTTTCTCGCTGTTGTTAACGTCGATTTCGTAGGGGATGGTGCTATTGACCCAAATGACTGCTTTTCCTTCGTCATCCGTGTAGACTACATAGCTGTTGCCGTGAACTGTGTCTCTAATAGCTATTGGAACGTGAGCGTAGGGTTTTAGGGCTTTTATAACGATTAGGGTTACAGTGTGCAGGGGTAGTGTAACGCCTTTTTGAATAATTTGACTGATCTCTTCGCCGATTTTGAGTGTTGCGGTTGTTGATATTGAGCTCGAGTAAATTCCAAGATATTTCGTTTCGATTCCGTTATCAACGTAAACGTGGTAAATGTCGTCAGCGATCAAATAAACACTGCATTTCTTCTCGATGTCGAAGTAGTTCTGATAGACAGTCTTGGATCCATCTGTAAAGGCTTTTTTGAGGATTAGCATCGTGTTGTTGTTATAGAAATTGGCGTTATCTTCGAGTTGGAAGATTATCAGCACAGATTTGTCACTTGGAGGTAAATAAGTGTCTAATTCTATTCTTTTATCATCTGTTAGATTTACACCGTAATATCTTGGAGAATATCCTCCAGCTTCGACTTTTACTTGATACTTGCCGTATTCTGGCACGTCAGCATGGAACAGGACAGCCTCTTTCGTAATTGAATCGACTTGGAGGTTAATGCTGTGGTTGGCGTTGAAGATGGTAGCGTTGGCTTTTATCTTTTGACCAGTGCTCTCGTCGTAGAATTTGACACGAAGGGCTTCATACATTGCCTTGATTTCCTCATCGCTGAGAGCACGATTGTATATGCGGACTTCATCTATAATTCTCAAGGTATCATCAGTTGGACTGTTTTTAAATCCTATAATTACGCCATTGGCAGATATGTTCATTGTGGGTGCATCTCTTTGCGAAACAAGCTTTCCATTTACATACAGTTTCACATAAGAGCCGTTGTAAGTTCCAACTACGAAATACCATTCATTGGGTTGTATATTTTTATAAGCAACTTGATAAAAGTATACATTGCCTGCATCGTCTTTATCAGTAACACCCCACAACAGTGTATTTGAGCTATACTTATCTGCGAAAAGTAACCACGCACCTTTACCAGTCCATCTATTTGAATCTACAAGTCTATCCCAACTCTCTTTACGTGGCTCCAAAAACTTGACCCATGCACAAACTGTTATTTCATTCCAATCCCACCAAATTGACGAGTTAGGTACTTCAACATATTCTCCATCATCAAAGCTCAAAGCGTAACCGTAACGCCCGACAGTCCAGTTTGCACCGTAGATATTACCGTTATTACCGTTCCCGCTCTGATCGTCGGCTTGAACCTTGAGAATGCGGATGTTATCTATGTATGCTTGTATGCGATCGTTAGAAGTGGGAGCATACCATTGAAACTTTATGTCTTCACCAGCTGGAACAGTCACACTTTCGTTTAGGTATTTTCCTCCCGTATAGCTCTTTACGACAGAACCGCCTACCAGCACTCTTAACTCTCCGTTGTTTACCTTACCAGAAACAAATACATCATATGTTACTACTATCCTGTAACCGAATGCCTCGTATATGGCTGCCTCATCGCCACTAATATCTCCATACAAGCTGTATTCTCCATCCGTTTTCCAATTTGTTGAATAAGATAGTGATCCGTACGAATTGAAATCTTCACTGTTGTTGTCGTCATATAATGTCTGCTCAAATCCAAAATGGTAGAATTTGTAGTCGTCAAAACTCAATCTCAGAACGAGAGAAGGATCATCCGCTAACGGCGGTGTAATTACTCCAGCACTCGCTACCCCTACCACCCCAAACAATAATACAATAAAAATAATTAGTGAAAATAATTTCAGCCTCATACTACTCCCTCACTATTATCGGTTTTGCGTAGTAGTAAATTGCCATTAACTCGCTTATAACTATGCTAACAGGGATTAAACGTAGTAGGAAGGCTGTTAGAGCATCTCCTTTAGATTCTGCTAACTGAGCACCTTCCTCGCAGTATTGATACACCATAGGTAGGAGCTTGACACTCACGACTAACATAATAAGCAATGCGAACAGTCCAGCGATCGTGAACTGCCCTCTTCTATTCCTAATCATTTCTTCTTCCCCCTCCCTTTCTTCTTTTTCTTCTTACTACCCAAAATCTCCTGAGCGGTTGGAACTTCAACAAATCCTGCACTTGCCAGAGATTTCTCCCAGTAAGGAGATGCAATCTCTGGAACGAGTAAATGAGCTCCTTTCTTACCCGTGAACAACTCGAAAGCGTTTAATTCTGCAAATCCCGCAAGTAAACCAACGTATGATTGTTTTCTCCTACCAGTCGGCTTGACTCCTCCTGCTGTCGTGCCAACAACTCCTCCTCCAAATTGAGGAATCGGTGGGACAAGGAATGGAGGAACGAGGGTGGGAATAGGACTTACAGGTTTTGGTGGAGTGCTAGGTGGTGGAGGAGTAGTCGTTACAGATGGAGCGGTTTTAACTCCCTCGATCGGCTTTATGCCGGTAGTAACTGTGATATCAGGAACAGTTCCAACGAATGGGATTGTATTTGTCCTTGTCCTCCCTCTTGTTCCTGTGCCAGTTCCAGTCCCTACATAAGGTCTCAAATCGACGAACGGCTTAGTTTCGGGTTTCGTTTTCGGTTTTTCAGGAGAAACTTGAGGAATATTCAGCAAATCTAAACCACCTATTGACGTCATTGTGGGGATGCTGAGAGCGGGTGCAACCATAGGCATTACAGGTGTAAACATCGAAGGCTTTGGTCCTCTCATAACCTCGCTCCTTACGAACTCTCCAACGTCTATGTCGAAGTAGTGAACTCTTCCAGTTGTCCTCTCAACTGTTTTGACCTCTTGCCCTTCAGCCTTAGAAGTCCTCTCAGTAGGTTTAGCCTGTTCCTTAGCCTTAGCCTGTTCCTTGAATATGTCAAAACCAACCTTCTCCTCGAAATCTCTTGCTATTTCTTCAGGCTTGAATTCTTCAGATCTTGCTGACTTGCTCCCTCCTCTTCCTCCTTTTGGCTTAGTCTGCTTGATAAAAGCCTCATCGAACCTCTCAACAATTGGGTGAGTTTCTTCAACTGCAATCTTCAATAATCCTGACTTCTTGGGGGATTTGAACATGACAGAAGTCTCTCCTTCTCCATAACGCACTCTCGCATAAGCCTTCTGCCCTAATGGATTCTTGAACTTGTAGAGAACCTCGAAAGGCTCTACTCCTCCCAACTGATACCCAAGCCTTGTTGTCTTAGCCTTGAACTCTGCTCCTCTAACGGATTTTTCCGATCTGCTTATTTGCAAAGCCTTTCCGACTCCAGCTGATTTCTCAACAAGCGTTAGCATTTCTTTAGTCTTGACCAATCCCTTCTCAGTTGTCTCCATGACAACTGGTTTAATTGTCTCAAGCTTGGTGAGTCCAACCTGTGGGATGAGAGGTTCTTGCGGATTGATCTTCTTAGCTCCCTTCTCTGTGATTAGCAAGGCCTCAGTAGGCTTAAACTCTGTCAGCTTGAACTTCAAGCTTCTTCCTATGTCGGAGGCAACACCTATCGATCTTCCACCAACCTTGCCAATTCCTACACCTGCAACTATCGAAGCGGCAACGTAAGGAACGCTTTCATGCGGTTTTGACCTTGCCCATTCTACGCTTTCACCTACTTGACTGACAAAAACCTCATTACGCATACTTAAGAATTCAGAGTATGTTTTAGGACTTGTAAGACCAGCCCTTGCTTCTCCTTCTGCCCTCTTTCTGTGTATATCTTCAGCTACTATAATTGGTGCACCAGTAAGAATGTCGAAAACTCCCATTCCAACTCCTTTTAATGGACCGAACCTCTGAGATTCCAAGTATTTCTCGTAATCCCTTCTTATCTTGGAAATAGTTTGAATGAACTTGACCTCTGGAGGAGCACGAACTTCAAGCTCCTTGCTCATTCTTTCCAGCTTTGCCCTCTTCTCATTGAACTTTGCAACCTTCTCATTGAACTTAGCGATCTTTTCGTTTACCTGCCTTGCTAAAGAGGGATTGTTGCGAACTTGAGCTTTCAGCATCAGCTCCTCAAGTTTCTGCTTTTCAATCAAAAGCTGATTGTATTCCTTCTCTAACTCCTTAGACAGCTTGTAAGCTTCAACTTCAAGCTCTGTATATGGCTTGGACTTGATTTCCGATTCTGTCCTTGCTATCTTTACATCTGGAGGGATCTGTCCTATTTCAGCTATCTTTTCCTTCTTAGCTTTCGAAGCAGCAACCCTTAATCCACCTTCTCCTCCTATCAGTCCTGAAATCTCGTTACCACCTCCAGAACCTGATGGACTGCCCCAAAGTCCTCTTCCCTTGCTTACTTGAGGAGGAGTAGAACTTTTCTTGCTCCCTCCACTACTCGTCTTCTTTGAAGAGCTTGAAGATGATTTTGAACTGCCTCCAGATGATCCACCGCTCGGCTTTCCTGATGCACCCCAGAGTCCTCTTCCCTTAGTGGCTGATGGATGTCCTCCACCACCATTTCCTCCACCAGATGAACTACTACTACCGCTTGAAGATGAAGAAGGTGGTGATGGAGGAGTATAACCACTCGGTGTATATGTTCCCGGCTTTAGACCACCTCCTCCGTAATATGTTCCAGGTGCTAAACCCCTCCCACCATAATAAACTGGCATTTAAATCACCTTACAACTTGTGCCAATACTTTTCAACCGCTTTCTGGGCTTTCACTTTCTCTCTACCTTTGAAGACCTTAGGAATTACAGTATTGTGCAATCTGGCAAATCTGCCATTAGCTTCCCTTTTGTTCAGCCTTCCAGCTTTGTAGTCTCTGTAGATTGCCTTAGCAATTCTTTCACATTCAGAAACAGAATCCAATCCGGGTTTTCCTGTATCCTTGACCCTCCAACCCAAATAGTATGTTTTTCTACCAGTTCTTGGATCTTTCTTCTTGATTTTGGCAATATTTTTTCTTCTACTCTTCTTCCTACCACCATTCTGCCTTTTTCTATATCTTGTTCCTGACAACCTCTTTCTCGCCATAATCATCACTTCCTGTTCTTTCTCCTTTCAGAACGAGCCTTCTTAGCCCCATCAATAGCCCCACTAAGGATCGCTCTATCCCGCCTCGAGAGTTTCTTTCCTCTCGCAACCTTACTCATCACCCTTCCCAACCTATCCTTTTTCCTTCTTCTTGCCATAATCACCTCCTCCTTCCTCTTCTCCTTCCACCCTTTCTCCTACTCCTCCTTCTACTCCTCTTTCTCGCCATACTCCTACCACCTCCTACAAAACTACCAAAAGAACGAGAAGCGTAAGTAAACAACTTCGAGAATCTCTCCTTTCTTCTCTTTGACTTTATATAAGCGAGAGCTTCATCCTCAGAAAGATTAACACCAGCAGACTTGGCTTGCTTAACATATCTTCTTGCCTCTCTCTTCATGTTAGCTAATTCCAATTTTTTCTCAGCACTCTTCGCCAATTGTCCTTCCATCTTCAAACTCGACAACTTCTGCTTAATCTTCCCGAAAACCATCCTAACCACCATACATCAACAATTTAGTGCACAAAACCCAAAAAGCCAAGCTGAACCAGCTTCTCCAAGCTAACCGCTTAACCTCATCAGGATATTTCTTGTATGGCTTGAAGAAGACTTCTACATCGTTCAAATTGTGCTTCTTGCAAGCCATTTCGAAGTTCCTGAAGGAGAAGGCCATGTTGACTCCTACCCACGCCCAAGCTCCGAAAAATATCAATGCTAATAGATGAGCAAGAGGAGAATCAGCTGGAACTGTCCATGTCAGCATCGCCATCTTCCTCCTTCTTTTTAAAGAATGTTTGTATAAATTCTTCAAAATAAATGTCTGGAACACCGATTGGAAAACCTACATCGATCCAAACGAAAGTATCACCTTTGTGTAAACCGTATTTCTTAGATAATGCCTTTGGAAAAGTTACACTATCCGCATAAGTGTCATGACTTCCCATTCTATAATTTTTATATATATCTAACGGATTTACTGATTGAGTAGTGGGTATATATACTTCTTTAACTATATTAGGCATTCTTTCTTCGAGAACATCCTCTTTTGCATCACTCCACACTTTGACTAACTCATTCGCCTTCCACTCAAGAGCATCCCAACGCTTTTCCTCATACTTGCGATATATTTCATCTGGTAACCTAATTGGGAAAACCTCTTGGTGATGTGTCTTGATGAATTTCTGGAACATAGGTGTTGCCTTAACCTTGTAAATCTTCGCTAAGCTCATTTCTTCCGAATAGGGTGATATCGCAATCCTGAAGTTGACCTGATCGAGCAACGTTCTCAGCATATCATTTTTAGGAGCGGTGAACAAGCATGAGGCGGAAACCGTTCTAATAGCATTGTAGAATTCGTAAAAGCTCGTTATAGCTTGTCTTTGCTTACCCTTACTCATGCTGAATGTCAAACCGCTCAACCACATTCCTACATCATCCATTGCGAAAACAGGGATCCTCTTCCTCTTCTTGACTAGATCGACGAGAAGCTGAATGGCATCTTCGGGTTTCATGTAGAGCTTGTTCAAAGCCTCATCCCAATCGCCGTAAACTCGATACATCACTCTCAAAGCGAAAGAAGTCTTACCAACACCTTTCATCAACTCTGGAGAGAATATGAAGAAGTCGACAAACGCTTTTCTGCCATCTGGTGGATTGTAAGCGTATTTGATCATATCCACAACGCTGTTAGTTACTCTCTCCTTACTCCTCATCTTCATCCTCCTCCCAAACGTAAGTAGGAACAGTAAATCTCGTCAAGAAACCAGCTTCGATCAGATCTGGGAGAATTTGAGAGTAGTAAATCTCGTTCATCTGGTGTTCAAGATCAACAGCCAAGTCAATCAGCTGTGAGTGCTGAGCGATAATTGCATCCTTGATCAACTTTTTAACTTCCTCTGGTGATAGATACTCCTCGTCAAGAACTGCCTTGCACAACGAAATTATCTCGCTCAAGCAATTAGCCTTGTAAACAACTGAAATAAAGAAGGGATAGCTCTTCGAGATTACTGTAAACTTGAAGTCAAGCTGTTCGAACTTCTCTCCGTAAATCTCCTTGATGTCCTGTTTAAGATTGCTAACAACCCTCATGTTATCACACCCTTAAGGGCGTTGACGAGAGAGTTTACCTGCCCCTGCAAGCTGTGGACGGCTTTTACCAAGTTGTTCATGTAGATCATGTCGTAAATTCCGAATATCATGGCGAGCATTGAGAAAACCACAGCAATCAGCACCAAGAACTTAATATCCTTGAAAATCTTCTGAGTGCCTATCGTTGCACCCATCAATAGCGTTTCCGTTAGCAGTTGCCCCATTCCAACGTCATCGATCACCCTTAAGCTTCCTCCTCCATCGATTGCAATCCCTCTAACCTCAGAGAAACTCAAGGTTTTAGGAACGCCCTCTACAACTACGTACACCGGGATTTGTTTTCTTTTGAACAATCCTTTCTTTATGTAGAAGTATCTATCAGCTCCATTCTCGATCATGATGGTTTTGTTGGTCAAAGAAACGCCCTTCGCAACCAACTTGACAACGCTCTTCCCTTCTTCATCCTTCTCGACGACTTCCTCAATTGGAACATACCTCGATAGTCCTCTAACGAACTTGTCAAAGTTCAGAATCTCCAGATCGTAAGCTTGGCAGAATTCAAAGTAACGCTGATACAGGTCGTTCAAGGAGATGTCTTCATCGCCTCTCTCAAGATGAGCATGCAAGAAGAGTTCCAAGCTCGTTCCCATCTTGGGAGTTCTAAGATAACCTTTGCCATCCTCTGTTATAATTACGCTCTCCTTCAGCTTGATACCCTTCTTCTCCTTTATGTATCCATCTCCAATAACCAAAAGCCTAACCTCTTCACCTTTAACCTTCGACATACCTACCTCCTCTTAGGGGTTAATTTCTCGAAAACAGTCTTCATGCTCTTCATGAGGTCATCCTGCGGAATATCTTGCGGATAGTTGAACGCTCTTGTCGCCCATGCGTAATTGGTAACCATAGAGGCAAAGTTACCCATTCCAAGAGTCACGATTGCATAAGCACCAAGAATTTCTTTGACGACTTCAGCGGAATTATAGAATCCCATCTTCTCGAGCATCGCAACAAGCAGAGTTCCTCTTCTAACGAAATTGACACCTTCCCTGCTGAGAAAAGCCCTTGTAACGTCAGAAGTAACTAAGTCTGTTTCCGGTTGATAGTACTTCTCTTGGAACTGAATGTGACTGACGACAGGATTTAAGCTCTGATTACTAACCAAGTTTGTATCCGCCACTTCTCCCACCTCCGCTTGTTATCGGGATGATCAAACCAGCCAAACCTATGAAAATCCAAATCAGAGGAACTGCGTAGGACAATGGCGGTTCGAGGAGGTTTACCGTCATGTTCACCCATTCAACGCTCGTGTTGTTCTCAATGGGATAAGCGTAGGTTTGCGTTATCCCTTGCAACGCCAGCACTCCCAAGATGATCATCGTAAGAGAGCCAATCACCGAGAAAGTGAACACTCTGAACCCAAGAACTATGAAAACCACTGCAACTACTGTTAAAAAAATGAATAGCTGGAAGTCCATGTTCTCTTTACCTGCCTAAGAATCCAAGTAGGATTGTGACAGCAAGGATTGGCGGAATGAACGATAGAACTAACTGCGTAGTCGTATCGTTCACAGAAACGCTTTGAACCGTGTTCACTACAATCGGAATTGCAACTCCAACACCCAAGATCGCCAGCACTATTATTCCCTTGATCCAATCCACGAGACCTACTGTACCCTTCCTATCCTTGACGAATTCAATGTAAGATGCCATGTTCAAAGGCTTGTTGTGCTCAGTAGCCCAAGCGACAAATTCCATCTTCGTTTCCTCTATCTCCTCTCTTGAGATGCCGTACCTCTCTGCAAGCTTGTACGCTAATTTCTCTCTACCAACATTCAGAATTTTTCTACCAATCCCTACAACCAAACTTGCCAACCTCATCTCCCATTCTCACCCCCTTGCTAACAAAACCACGATAAAAAATAGTATTATAATATAATTAATATTTCGCCTTATGAACAAAAATGTATATACTGTTGTGTGGACATTCGTGTAGCGAAATACACTTACTTTCAGAAACACCCAATACTCTAATGGTGTATTACAGGTATATGAGGTATGAGGAGATCGATAATGGAATCGTAAGATTTACCCGAAAATTGGTCAAGAGGAGAAACGGAAACAGCAAACTCTGTTTGCTGTATCTCCCAGCATTTATCGAGAAGTATGGAAATGAGGTTCTCGTTGAAGTTGACACGATAAATAAAGTTATGACAGTTAGGTTTTTCTGATTGAAGAATAAAGCCTGTCTAAAGCCTCCCAAAGCTCACCGTCGAGAGGAGAAACATAGCACTTGCCATCTTCGTGAATTATCATATACTTCCTCTGCCCGAATGCATTCTTCTTTTTTACTCCTAATTTCCCTTTTCTACCGCATTTAGGACAGATTATGAAAATAGTAGTCTTGAGAGGACATAAATTCCTCCTCTCAACGCTTATCAGCATCTCAACCACCTGATAACTCCTCACCACCGCTTAATTCGTACAATTTCTTCCTGACTTCTGCCAAATCCCACATCTCAGCTTGTTCGTTGAAAATAGCATAGAATATCAAGAGTACTATCGAATGCTTTACATCGTCGAAAAAGACTAAAAATACGGCACTCATTGCCAAGCAGAATAACGCAATCATGCTACAAAGCAATGATGCTCTTCTTATTTTCTTGTAGTCCTCTTTTATCGGATCTTGCTCTTCAAAGAATTTGATAATTCTGTGCTTTAGACTCATTCTTCATCACCCTCCTCTTCTAAACCTTCAAACCCAAGAAAAGCAAACTCACTCTCGTAAGGACATTTAGTGCACTTCAGCTTGAAAACCAAGCCTTCAATCTCTTTTCCTTCAACTGTTTTCTTACCTGCATCAATTAGAATTATCAGATTGCCTCCACATCCCCTATGCAACCATTCTCCATAATAATCTCCATCATTCATACCCATCACCTGATAGGAAACTTATCAACGATCCGGGAATATTCCTCGTCAGCTTCCCTAAGTAAATCGAAATAGAATTGTCTAAGCACTCTTTCAGGGGTTTTACCAGTCATGAACTCTATAACCCTCTCTGGAACGCTATTATCCTTTAAGAAATTGGAGAACCATTTTCTAAGCTGATTTGGTAGGATTATCCCATTGCAGAATCTCTTTCCTTTCATAGCCTCTTCGCTTATCTCAATAGGACAAACTTCAAGTAATTCTTTAGCGAAATCAGCCGGCATGTATGCAACCCATGCCCTCTTTGTTACCTCCGCTTTGGCTTTTGAGCTATCAATCCTCTTATACATAGCAAGCAGATCGTATCTCGCGATTCCCTTATCTTCCAGAATGGTTAATTCAGATTTGTTGAAGTTTTTGAGAATGTCGCAAGCTTCAGTCAGTCTTAAACCGCTGTAAATAAGCAGTTTCAGGAGGATGATCTTTTTCTCGCTGTTGATGCTCTTGAGGTATTCATAAGCTTTGATGATCTTATCCGTTGTCGTGAATGCTTGCGATGCCGGTCTAATTCCAGTTCTTTCGAGTTTCACTACTTCCTGATAGTCTATTATCTGACTCTTTGTATAATAACCGCTTTCCACAAGGAATTTAAGAAAATCTCGCACAGCAACTTTATGGTGTCGTGTTTTGTCTTGAACGATCTGAGCGAGTTCTCTTGGATGCCTAATGACTTTACCGGACAGCATCCTGTCAAGGTATCTAATATACTTCATGCCATCTTTGATGCCTTTCCTCTTGAACCATTGCACAAGTTCGGAACGGTAGGAATCATAGTCCAATTCAACAAAACTCGACTCTCGATCCCGTGACCCGGGTTCAAATCCCGGCCGGAGCACTTCTTTCAATTCATATCGTCAACATGATAACGGCAGGCATCGATGTAGGAACAAAGGACTCTTGTGTAATGATTTCAGAAGATGGCAGGATTATCGATTACATCTTCATAGAGGATCTGAAGGATGAAATCAATGAGATTATAAGATTTCTGAGAGACCATTCTCCTCAAGCTATTGCCTGTGGATTTGGATACGGACTTCCAGTTAAGAGGCTGTCCGAGCTTAATGATAGAGTACTTACACTTCTAACTTTAAGCTTTGATAGACCTATTATGGGCGTTAGACTGCTGATAGAAGCTCTTAGAAAATACTTAGGTGAAATATCATATACGATACCATCGGTAAAGCTTCTACCGACAGTTCCAGCTTACAGAAAGCTGAACAAGATAGACATGGGAACGAGCGACAAGGTCTGTTCAGTTGCCTTGGCATTGGTAAGGCTAAAAGAGATGGGTATCAACTTTACGGATCAGAATTTTGTGCTTGTAGAAGCGGGATACGGATTCAATTCTTTCATCGCAGTTAAGGACGGTAAGATTGTCGATGGTTTGGGTGGAACTTCAGGTTTTCCTTCATTTTCTTCATCTGGAGCTTTGGACTTGGAGGTAGTAGCACTCTTAAAGGATTATCCAAAGGAAATGGTGTTTAGGGGAGGTTTTAAGGATTTTTTAAAGTGCGAGATAGATGAAATCCCTGATGAAGCTTTACGTTGGATGTTTGAATACATAGTAAAAGGTATAAAGGTTATGGAGGTTTCGATTGGCAAATGTTGCCAGATTGTTGTCTCTGGAAGATTCTTCGATCTATACTACGATGAATTCGTGGATTATACCGGGTTTAAGTGTTTCAAACTTTCCAGTGTAAAAGCTTCGGCTGAAGGAGCTTGCATAATTGCAAATGGCTTGAACGGAGGTGTATTCAGAGATGTTGTGGATCATCTCGAACTTCTCAAAGCGAGCGGTAGCATATTGGATTACATAGCTCACGATTTAAGGAAGCTTTTTAAATATCCCATTTAACTGGTTTCATGCCCAAAGTTCTCATGGTTATAATAGATGGCGCTGGTGATAGGGGAAATGTAACGCCTCTCTCTTCTGCAAAAAAGCCAAACTTAAACAAGTTGGCTAAGATGGGTATAAATGGCATAATGGACACGATAAAGCCCGGTGTAAGACCGGGAAGCGATACGGCCCACTTAGCTTTACTGGGTTACGATCCTTTTAAATGTTATACGGGTAGAGGACCAATCGAGGCTGCTGGAGTTGGTATAGAGCTTAAGGAGGGTGATGTGGCTTTTAGAGTAAACTTTGGAACTGTTGAAGGAGAAGGTAGTGTTTTCGATAAAATCGTAGTTGATAGGAGGGCTGGCAGAATTAGTGAGACTGATGAATTGGTTAAAGCCATTAATGAAGGTGTTGACTTAAGTGAATTTGGAGTCGAATTCGTTTTCAAGAGGGGATCCGGACACAGAGGTGCCGTAGTTTTCAGAGATGATCTATCGGATAAGGTCAGCGATGTAGATCCTAAAAAGGTTGGTGAGAAGGTAAAGAGGTGTGTTCCACTCGAAGACGATGAAAAAGCTAGAAGGACGGCTGAAGTTGTGAACTACTTCGTTCAGAGGTCGCACGAAATTCTGGACAGTCATCCCCTCAATTTAGAGAGGGAGAAAAAAGGTCTTCCGAAAGCAAACGTGCTCCTACTCAGAGGCGCTGGGAAGGTTCCACATCTGCCAAAATTTGAAGATAGATACGGAATGAAACTGGCATGTGTATCGGGAACTGCCTTGATAAAGGGTGTTGTAAGGCTCTTAGGCGGTGAAGTTCTCGATGTCAAGGGCGCAACTGGAGGGAAGGATACCGATTTGAACGCGAAGGTTGAGGCAAGCTTGAAGGCACTTGAGAGGTACGATTTCGTTCTACTGCATATAAAAGCTACAGACGAGTACGGGCATGACGGGGATTTTGAGGGCAAGAAGGCCTTCATAGAGAAGATTGATGAGGCTATAGAACCTCTGTTGAGTTTAGACTTTTCGGAAGTCTGTTTGGTAGTTACAGCAGATCACTCGACACCAATAAACGTTAGGGATCATACGGCGGACCCAGTCCCAGTAACGATCGTTTACAGAGATGTTAGGACTGATGATGTTGAGGAGTTTTCAGAGTTAAAAGCTTATAAAGGTGGACTTCACAGAATGACTGGAAACGATTTGTTCAATATAGTACTCGACCTGATAAACAAAGCGAAGAAGTTCGGTGCCTGAAATGTTGGAGAAGCTCGTGATACCAAAAAATACGAAGTTCGATGAAAGGAGCATAGTGCTTGAGGGAGACGCATTAATAGGAGCCAACTCAAGACTGGGTTACGGTATAATAGCTCGAAAAGTCATAGTTGGAGACAGAACAGAGATTAAAGGAGATATTTTGGGAAAGGAAGAGGTCAGATTGGGAGCTTGGTGTACGGTTAAGGGGGATGTTATTAGCAAGGGTGATGCGTACATAGGTGAGTTTACGAGCATAGAGGGAAGGTTAACTGTCTACGGTGATCTTGAGATAGGTAGAAATGTTAAGATAAAGAACGGTTTTGAGGCTAGGGGTTTGATAACAATTCAGGATCCCATGCCCATTGTAATGTTCATTTTCCTCTACATTCTGGCCATGCTGAGATTGGGGAAGTATGAGGAGATAGAGGAGCTTTTTGAACCCGAAGAATTTTTATCCCCCTTGGAAATACCAGAAAATTCAGAAGTGGATCTCGATTACATAAAGACGAGGAAAGATGTTTTAATAGATGGTAGTAGAGTTTTGGGAAATCTTAGGTGTAGAGATGCAAAAATCCTAGAGAGCGAACTTTACGGTAGCGTTAGAGGAAGAAACGTTATCGTAGAGGGTAGCAGAGTTCACGGGATTATAGAAGGTAGAGATGTTTACCTCGTCAGAGGTAGTGTTGTTTTGGGTAAAATCACAGCGGATAACGTCTACATGGAGGAGGGCTGTGTCGTAGAGGGATCAATAGTTGGAAGGAAGGGTGTGTGGATAAAGCCCCACGTTGAACTGCCAGAGGAAATTTTAAACGACGATGCAACAACCGATCAGGAATGATAGTAGAAACAACATCGGAAGATTTTGCCAGACTTACAAATGGCAAACTAGTGAAATCTGAGAGACCTAAGACTGTTATAAGGAATTCCAGAGAAATCGTGATACTGGGCGACGTTGATAAGAAGAAGGAGCTGTTTCTTAAGATCTTTAAAAAAAATCTTGAAGACAGAGGAGATATTGATGCTGAGGTAAAGATTTTCATAGCTCCGCTCTGTCCAGTCTGCCCTCACGTCGTTGAAGACATATGCTCTCTACCCATAAAGAAGATTGAGATAATAGACGTTACAGACTACCCGGAAATTGCAGATGAATACGATGTCATGGCTACACCCACAGTGGTTATAGGAAAGGTCAAGCTTGTTGGAAAGGTAAGCAGAGAGGAGGTTTTGGAGTGGATAAAAAGGGGTTACGATAAAAAAGAGTACTTTGCAAAGCTTTTAAAGGAGGGCGGTGCTGAAGATGTTGTTAGAGAAGTTAAGAAGGACGGAGATGCTAGTGTTCTTGTGGATCTTCTAACTTACAACGATTTCATGGTAAGATTGGGTGCTATGGTCGCTATCGAAGAACTGGCAAAGGAGAATCCAGAGATCGTTAAGAAGGTTAAAGACAAGATGAGAGAACTTCTAAAACACGAAGATGAAAGGATCAGGCAGGATGTGGCGATGTTACTTGGAGATATAGGCGATGAAAGCGATAGAGAATTTCTTGAAGAGCTCTTGAAAGAGGGAGGAGATGTCGAAGAATCTGCAAGGGAAGCAATTGATGAGATAGAGAGAAGAAACCAAAAGTGATTTCTGCAAATAATTTTAGATTCTTTCGTGAAGATAGTAGTATCTGCAACAAGCTTTGCAGATGTTGTAAGTGCCACAAGCGTTGCAGATATAATTGAACTAAGGTTAGACTTGTTTTCGGTATTTCCAGATGAGAGAAAACTTTTGGGCATTGAAAAGCCTACAATCGTTACAATCAGGAGAGTTCAAGAAGGTGGAATGTACAAGGGGGATGAACGCAGAAGGATTGAAATGCTTTCGAGGTATTCTGCCTATGCCGATTACGTCGATTTGGAGTGCGATCTGCGAGATGAAGATTTCAAAGCTATGAAGTGCAAAGTTATAGAGTCGTACCACAATTTCAAGGAAACTCCGAACTACGAATACCTCAGAGATTTGATAGAAGGTAAGAGGGGAGACATATTCAAAATTGCGACGATGGGTAGATGTAAAGAGGATGTTTTAACTATTACGAGAGTGCTGTGCGAATACGATGATGTTGTGGCATTTCTCATGGGTGAAAACTTCGCTTGGACTCGAATATTTGCATGCTTTTTGGGCTCTCCTTTCATATATTGCTCGATAAGCAAGGCAGTAGCTCCGGGACAGTTGGATGCTAGAAAGGTTAGGAAGATTTTCAGCCTACTCAGGTAAGCTTTTATTCTCCATTGCATATTTCTCAAAAAATGATTGTCAAAGGCAGAGCTTACAGCGACGATGAGATTTTGTCGAGGTTAAACTGGATAGTAGCCGAGTGGTTCAAAAGAAGGTTTAAGACATTTACACCACCGCAGAGGTATTCGATAGTCCCCGCTCTGGAGGGGAAGAACGTCTTGGTGACGTCTCCAACTGGAAGCGGGAAAACTTTAGCCGGTTTTCTCCCAATAATAAGCGATCTTGTGAGTTTGGCTGAAAAGGGGAAGCTTGAGGATGCAGTTTACGCTGTCTATGTGTCCCCACTAAGGGCTTTGAACAACGACATAAGGAGGAACTTGGAGGTACCTCTTAAGGAAATATACGAGCTTGCAAAAGAGAAGGGAGTTGATTTGCAGGAGATAAGAATTGCAGTGAGAACTGGAGATACTACTCCCGAAGAAAGAGCTAAACAGCTTAGAAAACCGCCGCACATACTCATAACAACTCCCGAAACTTTAGCAATAGTTCTTTCAACTCCGAAATTCTCTCAGTACCTCAAAGGGGTTAGATATCTCATAGTTGACGAAATTCATGCTTTAGCAGAGAACAAGAGAGGAACGCATCTCACACTTTCCATAGAAAGACTTGAAGAACTTCAAGAGGGAAGGATGGTAAGAATAGGTCTATCAGCTACGATTCATCCGCTGGATGAAGTTGCGAGGTTTTTGGTTGGGTATGAGAATGGAAGGGAAAGGGACTGTATAGTTGCGGATGTAACGTTCGAGAAAAAGATGGATATCAAAGTAATCTCTCCGATAGAGGACTTCTTCGCTACTTCCGCTGAAGAGATAAGCGAAAAGCTCTACAAAACAATTGCAGAGATGATTAAAAAGTGCAGGACTGCTCTGATATTCACAAACACTCGAAGTGCCACTGAAAGAGTTGTCTATCACTTGAAGAAGCTTTTACCAGACTATCCGATAAAAGCTCACCACAGCTCACTCTCGAGAGAGGTCAGACTTGAAGTGGAAGAGGAATTAAAGAAAGGAAAGCTTAGAGCAGTTGTTTGCGTTGCACCAAATACGAAGATCGTCACGGAGAGAGGGTTCGTCGATATTAAAAATCTAAAAAACGAAAAAATTTTGGGATTAAAGGACTTTAGAACTACATTGGTAAACTTCAAAGAACCTTTGAAAGTTGAATGTCGTAAGGGATACAGGATAAGGACAAAACTTGGCTTTGAAATAGAGTGCACCCCAGAACACAGATTTCTAACTTTAGATAACGGACTGGTTTGGAAAGAAGCTAAGGACTTTAAAGTTGGAGATTTTGTGGCTGTGGTTAGAAAAATCAGATTGGAAGCAAAAGAAATCTCAATTTTGAACTACCTACCTAACAACGCTTATATCGAACTTAGAAGGGATTTCCTCGACAAACTTAGAACTCTTGCAAAGTCGTTTGGTTTAAAGAAGACTGCCAAAATTCTTGGTGTTAGTGCAAGTCAGCTTGCAAAGAGCCTTAGAGGTGAGTATCCGATAAGATTTGAAGTTCTTAAGAAGCTCTGTGAAATCTTTAACGTTGAAATTGAAGATAACGCAATCGAAGCAATAAGGAGTGACAAGAATAAAGCCAAGATAAGGACAACGAAGTTTACAAAAGCGATGGCGAGACTCTTGGGATTTTGGTTATCTGACGGTTCTTGGACTTCAAAAGCGCTCAGATTTTACTCCAACGATTTAGAAATGCTTGAGAAGTATGCGAAGATCGTAGAAGAAGAATTCGATTTGAAGGTGAAGATAAGGCGTGACAGACACCTTTACAGATTTGATCTGTCCTTCTGCGTTCTATTTGAAATTTTTAAAGGTTTACTTGGTAGTATGTCCAAAAAGTCGAAATTTGGTGATTTTCCTGAGATAATCTACACGCTACCAGACGAACACAAGATCGAGTTTCTGTCTGGATATTTCGATGGTGATGGTTACTTTGAAGTTCGAAACGGTAGGATTTACTCAGCCAGTTTTACAACTTTCAGCAAAAATTTCGCCGAAGGTTTGAGAAATTTGTTACTACACTTCGGTATCGTTTCTTCAATTAGAGTAAGAAATTACGATGAAATTCAGATTTTTAGGGGTAGAGAGATTAAAAAGAGAGGTAAATGCTATACGGTTACGGTTTTGGGTGGAGAATACCTTAGAAAGTTCCTTAAAATTTTGAAACCTTACAGGGTGATAAGATACAGAGGATACAGAGTTGGAGATGGATACTGCAATAGGGACGTTTTTCCAAACATAGGAAAAGTTTTAAGGAATATAAGATGCAAACTCGGTTTAAGCACATATAGAGTTCAGAAGGAGTTGGGATATAACCCTGTGAGGGTGGAAAGTGGTAAAAAGAATATTTCAAGAAGAAATTTAATAAAACTTCTTAAATATTATCAAAGATTTGGAAATCTAAACGAAATCGACTATCTGCTCGATTTGGCAAGGGGTGATATTTTCTTCGATAGGATTGTAAGAATTGAGCAGATTGACTTTGAAGAAGCTTACGGGATAATAAATTCAGAGACTGAAAACTACATCGTGAACGGATTCATTTCAAAGAATAGTTCAACGAGCCTTGAGTTGGGGATTGACATAGGATACATAGACCTTGTCATCCTTATAGGGTCGCCGAAGAGCATAAACAGGGCTTTGCAGAGAATAGGAAGGGCTGGGCACAGGCTTGAAGATGTAAGTGTTGGAAGAATTGTTGTGGTCGATCAGGACGATCTTGTGGAATGCACGGTTTTGGTTAGGGAAGCTTTGAGTAGAAGGTTAGACAGAATTCACATCCCCAAGAAGCCGTTAGATGTGCTCTGTCAGCATATAATCGGAATGGCTTTGGAGAGAAAGTGGAAGGTTGATGAAGCTTTCAGACTTGTTAAGAGAGCTTATCCCTATAAAGATTTGACTATGGAGGAATTCTTGGACGTTTTGAATTATCTGAGCGGTAGATTTTCCGAGCTTGAGGAGGAGAAAGTTTACGGGAAAATTTGGTTTGACGGAAAAGAATTTGGAAAGCGTAGCAGACTTTTGAGACCAATTTACTATTTAAACGTCGGAACGATTCCAGATGAGGTTGCGATAAGCGTTGTTACCAAGGATGGTAAGTTCATAGGGAAGGTTGAGGAAGAATTTGCGGAAAGGCTGGTTGAGGGTGACGTTTTTGTCTTGGCTGGTAGGACTTTCAGGTATCTTTATTCGAGAGGAATGAGCATAATCGTCGAGGAGGTTGAGGGGGTAAAGCCTACAATTCCAAGCTGGTTCTCCGAACAACTCCCTCTCAGCTACGATTTAGCCTTGAGAATTCAGGAATTCAGGGGTTTCATAGAGAAAAATATTGAGAATCCAGAATTCGTGATAGAGCACTTGATGAAGATTTACAACTTGGATTACAAGTCCGCTAAAGCCATATACAATTACTTCTACGAGCAGGAGGAGTTCAGCAAGATCCCAACGAATGAAAGACTTCTGATTGAGATTTTTAGTGAGGATGGGTATTACTACCACGTTTTTCACACCTTAGTTGGTAGGAGAGCTAACGATGCTATTTCGAGGGTCTTTGCCTACAGAATTGGAAGAGAAAGGAGATGCAATGTTGGGATAAGCTTAACGGACAACGGTTTCATGCTCAAATTACCTTTCAAGCTCAGCGAGGATGAGATTAAAGCACTCTTCAGCTTGGAAAACTTCAGGGAAGATTTAATCGCATCGCTTGATAAAACGGAACTTCTCAGAAGAAGGTTTAGGCATGTGGCTGTTAGAAGTTTCATGATACTCCGAAACTACATGGGAAAGGAGAAGAGCGTTTACAGACAACAGATAAGTGCCGATAACCTCCTAAGACTTCTCAAGAAGAAGTATCCGAGCTTCCCCGTTTTGAGAGAGACATATAGGGAGATAGTTGAGGATTACATGGACATAGAGAATGCTTTAGATTATCTCAGAAGGGTTGCCGATGGAAGGGTAAAAGTTGAGATCTTAGAGCTCCCAATGGTGAGTCCCTTCGCCTTGAACATGTACCTTGCGGGAAGGGAGGATGTAGTTTTAATGGCAGATAGGAGGGAAGTTTTGAGGAAACTTCACGAAATGATATTGAAGAGAATTTCATCGAAATATCAATAAACATCTCAAAGTATTTTTGTCGTGTTGCTCACAACTTCAAGAAAGCCGAGCAGGAGGACTAGAAGCTTGGCGAAAGCTCTTGCAAGATTCATGAACTGGACTTACATAAACAGGGGTAAGAAGAGTATGGATGATCTATTTGAAATGTGCGATGACAAGCTTGCTATTTTGAAGGAAGTGAAGGGTAACCCCGCTTTTCTCGAAGTCTACGATAAAAATCGGAATCTATTACTCAGAATAAGGTTCAGTGTAAGCAATGTTGAGAAGGTTAAGATGGATGACAGTCCTGTTATATTTATAGGTAAAGCTCCTTTCGATCCCTTGATTTTGGGTGCTTTACCACAGGACAAGGCTGGTTTAAAGTTGGCAAGAAAGATTGATACGCCCAAAAGGG
Organism: Archaeoglobus profundus DSM 5631; assembly: GCF_000025285.1. Lineage (GTDB taxonomy): Archaea > Halobacteriota > Archaeoglobi > Archaeoglobales > Archaeoglobaceae > Archaeoglobus_B > Archaeoglobus_B profundus. The sequence continues at coordinate 1,408,004 of NC_013741.1, read as the reverse complement.
TTTACGTCCGTAGAAAGAATGGATGGATCGAGCTTGAGTTCTACTTTAAGGACGTTATGGTTTTCAAGATGAGGATTAGGGGTGATAAAATTGGAGGCTGAGTTCGTGTTTGAATTGCCGGATGCTGAAATTCTTTACAGGGCTTTAAAAGTTGAAGAAAAGCACGTTTTAACCGAAACTCAGATCGATCTGATTGACGGGAAGCTTATCATAAGGATTAAAGCTGAGGACTTGGCCGAGCTTAGAGCGAGTGTGAATGCTTGGCTTAGAACGATTAAAGCTTGTTTGGATGTCTTGTAGCAAACCTTTTAAAAGGTTGGTTTAAGGCTTTGCATGGGTGAGTTACCACCTCAGGTTCAGAACATGATAGCTCAATTGCAGACTACCCAGCAACAGCTTCAGATGGTCGTAAGCCAAAAACTTCAGCTTGAGAACGCTCTAAGGGAAATTGAGGAGGCTATTAAGGAGGTTGAGAAGGCTAGCGAAGATACTCCAATATACAAGACCGTCGGAACTGTTCTCGTTAAGACAAAAAAGGATGAAGTTTTGAAGGAGTTGAACGAGAAAAAGGAAACAATTGAAGTTAGAATCAGGGCCTTGAGTAGACAGGAGGAGAAGTTAAAAGAAAGATTGCAGGAGCTTCAGAACAAGGTTAAGTCTATGTTGAGCGGAGTGCAAGCTGGATGATCAGAGAAGCTTTAAAATTTTTGGGAGGAAGGGTTAGAATTTTTGAGGAGGAACTTAAGCACGATGAGGTAGTCCGCTTTATCAAGGAGAAAGGGCTTGAGAGAACACCCGTAATTCTGAACGTTGAAGGGAATAGGGTTGCAAAGAACTTCATCTGCACGAGAGATCTACTCTGCGAATACTTAGGTATTGAAAAAGAGGATTTGTGCAGACATCTCTCAAGCTTAGGATATAGTAGTGTCGAGATTTCAAACGAATTTTCACTGAAAGAGGTTGATGTGAACTTGGAAGAGCTACCGATTCTGAGGTATTATCCTAAAGATGGAGGAAGGTACATCACTGCAGGAGTTGTTATTGCTAAAGATATCGATGCTGATGTAAAACCAGATTCCTTCAATGCATCGATCCACAGAATGATGCTCTTGGGTAAGGATAAGCTAGTCGCAAGGTTGGTTGAGCCTCGCCATACTTATCTTCTTTGGAGGAGTGCAATTGAGAAGGGAAAAGATTTGCCCGTAGCGATCGTCATAGGAGTTCATCCCCTCTTTCTCTTTGCCTCCGCAACTCGATTGCCCTTCGGAAAAGAGTTCGAATATGCTTCAGCTTTAATGGGTGGTTTGAAAGTTTACAGAATTGAAGATTTTCTGATCCCTCCCGCTGAGATAGTTTTGCTGGGGAGAATAACGGATAAGCTCGTCGATGAAGGTCCATTTGTGGATATAACTGGAACCTACGATAAAGTCAGGAAACAGCCCGTTGTAGAGATAGACAGGATGTTTCTGGCCGACGATTTCATATACTACTCCATAACTCCCGCAAGCTACGAGCACATGGTTCTCATGGGTATTCCTTACGAGCCAGTGATATACAAGGCTGTTTCGAACGTTTGCAAGGTTAAGAACGTTGTGATGACAACTGGAAGCAGATGCTACTTCCATGCGATAGTCCAGATAGAAAAAATCACGGAAGGAGATGGAAAGAATGCGATAATAGCAGCTCTATCAGCGAATCCGAGCTTGAAGGGGGTTATAGTCGTTGATAATGATATAGACATTTACAGCTACGAAGATGTCGAATACGCAATTGCTACGAGGTTTCAGGCAGATAAGGACTTTATCGTAATTAAAGGGGCGAGAGGAAGCAGTTTGGATCCTTCAGCAGATGAAACGACTGCGAAATGGGGGATCGATGCAACGAAATATTTGAGCAGGGAAGAGGATTTTGAGAGAGTAATTTAAGAATTCTTATTTTGACGAACAAAAATTTGAATTGAATTTAAAAAGTTCAGAGGGTGTAATCCAGAACTCTCCTAGCCTCATCAATATGCTCGTCCTTAACCCTTTCTACATCCGGATGAAGGGCTTTTATGACTCTTCCAATAAGAACAAATAGCGTTCCTGTTATTATGGGTAGCTCATCGACAAGTTCATCCTGAAGAGGAGCATCGACTGGCAATCCCTTAAGCACGAACTTCTTTATCGGCTCTACATCGACATTCTGCCTTTCTATAGCCTTTCTGAACAATTCCATGGAGTTGAGAAATCCCTTTGTAAGAGGCAGATCTCTGAACATGATCATTTCTCTACCTTCAGCCCTAGCCTTATCGTAGGCTACTTCAAAGAGGTCTGCGAGCTTCCTTTCTACGATGTCCATCATCTTACTCGCTTCAGCCTTGTAAACATCCAGCTCACATGTATCTTCGAGTATTTTCTTCAGTTGCGGATACGGAATAATCATCTCCGCCATGAATCAATCCCTCAACTGCTGTTTATTAATTTATTCTTTCAAGATGTCGCTGAGATCCCACTCCTCCTCCTCAAACTCAAATTCTTCTTCAAATGCCTTGATTTCCTCCTCTTCTTCCTCTCCCTCAGCAACTACGCCCTCTTTAAGCGTCAGAAGTGCTTGCTTAACTACGGCTCTATACTCATTTAAGTTTGGATTGTATATCTGCCAAGCCAATTTCACGTCTTCATCCTCTTTCTTTTCCATGGCTTCTATCCTTTCTATGGTGTGTTTAGCAGTTTCATAAACCCAGTAATCTCTAACTTCACTTTCAACTGGTGCTATGTACTCTGGTCTGATTGAAACAAATATCCTCGCGCCAGCTTCAAAAGTTCTGACCTTACCAACTATCGCTACAAGTTCCGGAACATCGATCTCCATCAAACTCTCCAATGCGTCTGGCTGAAATCTGCTGACGTAACCGTAAACGGCTGAAGTTGGATCACTTACCCTTATCCTCCATATTCCAGAATCCGGCTTTATTTCTTCCTTATCAAGCAGAGCTCCGACCAAAAATATCCTGTTGACCCTAACGCCTAACGGGGTTAGAACGTAAGTTGGAGACTTTTCATCCTCTCTTGGAAATCTGTAAGTAGATCTGTTTAGCTCGTATGCAAATACCCTCCTAGCAACCTCTCTCCTCCTGATCCCGTTCATGTCAGCACCTCCAAGAGTCTGTCTATTTCTTTCTGATCAACACCCTCAATCTTTTCGACACTCCTACCGAGCAGATATCTACCACCTCTAACGCCTACAACCTTAAAGTATCTTCCGAGTAACATCTTCTTAAGTTCCGAGAGGACAGCATTCCTATCGAGTCTCTCAGATGCCATCTGCTTTGCTTTCTGCAGATCTATTCCCGTAAGATCCTTTATGTTGTCCTCATTAAGAATTATTTCATAGATGTTCTCTCCATCATCCAAGACACCCTTTATCCTCAAATCATCGTAGCCCTTAACCTTCCCATGAATTGGGCATATACCCTTCGTCATAACTCTATGGCACTTTTCACATCTCTGTATCAATCCGCTGTTCTGCTGTATAGCAACTAAAGCCCCAACGACCTCTATTTCTCTCGGTGGTAGAGGAATGTCCTCATCAATCTCTATTATTTCACTCGTCCTACCAACATTTATCTGCATTCTACCCTGAAAACTATCCGTTACGACGTTCTTGAAAAGGTAGCACTTGCCTTCCTCAACCTCTCTCTTACCAGACTTAGCCCATATGACGAATTTAATTATACCGGTCTCATCTCCGATTAAACCAACTTGTGAAACACTCGGACTTGAGGAGTCCCATATCTGGACAACTTTAGCTTTCAGACTTACCCACTGACCCGGCTTAGTTATGTCTTTTATCTTTACGAGTGGTGCTTCAGCTATGACCTTTTCTCTCGGAATATCATACTCCTTAATTATCCAGTTTCTCACAGTTCTAACAGCCTCATTCTCAGGAACCTTAAATTCGTGGATGAGTAGCTTGAGCCTCTTCACCACTTCATTCCTATCTATATCGTAGCCTAAGCTTTTGAATTGCGATATTATCTGATCTGCCAAGCTTTCTATTTTTTCCATATCGAACGACTTAAACGAACGTATATATTAGATTTGGCCTTTTTCTTTCATAAATTTTTATAATCAAAGCTATGGTAAAGGTTTAAGCTTGTAAGCGAACTTTCTCCATGAAAGATGTTGTAAAGAGTTGGCTTGTTGAGGAAGGGATACTGAAAGCTGAAGTTCCGGATGAGAATGCTGAATGGCACTTCTTAGTTGAGTTTCCTCCTAACTCGAAGCAGATGTGCGATGTGATCAAGTTAAAACATAAGGACATTGTTTTGGTCGTGAGTGGAATAGTTTTAAGTGATGATCATTACAAAGCTCTTCATTCTCTACCCGAAGAGAAGAAGAGAGCCTTGATACACAGATGGAAGATAGATTTGCTCTTCAGAAACGCTGAATTCAGAATGATTCCAGATGCTGAAAACGTTAAGCAGATTGAATTTCAAGTTCCCTTGTATTTGGAAGAACTTACGAAGTCAGAGCTAATGAAGGCCTTGAGAGAAGTTTTCAAGTGTAAGCTTTACATAATCTGGAGCGTTAACTACGAGTTCGAAAAGAGAAAAGATTTGGATGCTATGTATCTCTAGCTTTTAGCTTTCGCTTTCTTGCTCTTGAGCTTCTTCAACCTAATGATGCTCTCTCTATCCTGCTCTTCAAGCTTGAACGATATGAACTTCGCCGCTTCTTCCATCGTCGGAATTACTCTGTATTCAAGAGCGTTAACTCTTCTCTTTGTCTTTTCGATTTCCTCAATGAGTCTCCTTACCGTTGTTTCAACTTCGGCAACCTCCAATATTGCATCAACAAGCTCTTCGTAAGCTTGAACTGCTTCATCGATTCTTGCTGTCGTGCCGATTATACCATACTCTCTCTCAATAGCGCATTTGATGATTTTCTCCTCTCTTTTGATAACCGGAACCACGACACCCATGATGTTCTTCTTCATCATGACGAATTGTGGTTCGCACTGTCTTGAAAGTGCAATTGACTTAACAGCGACGATACCATCGACAGCTATTGCCAAAGCCAACTTCTGCTGAGCCTTTTCGTATTTCTCGGCCATTCCACCAATAACCTTCTTAGCCTCTTCTAAGAGCTCTCTGAATTCCATTATAAGACCGTCTCTCTTCTTCTTAAGCAGATCGTGTCCTCTCTTAGCCATCTTTATCCTTCTCTTGAGCTTAATTAGTTCCATTCTCGTTGGCTGAACCTTAACAATCGCCATATAATCACCCTAAACAAAAGAAAGAAAAAGTTAGGCCGCTTCACCTTCTTCAGTAGCAGCCTTCTTCCTGTACTTCGGATGGTACTTCTTGATATACTCTGGTCTGATCTTAGTAAGCTCTTCTTCTGGCAGAATTGCAAGGAGCTCCCAACCTAAGTCCAATGTGTACTCGATGTCTCTGTCCTCGTACTTACCCTGATTGACGAATCTTCTCTCGAATTCATCAGCGAACTTGAGGTACCTTCTGTCTCTCTCTGAAAGCGCCTCTTCACCGACGATAGCCACTAGACCTCTCAGATCGACACCTTCTGCATAGGCTGCATACATCTGGTCGTTCCACTCCTTGTGATCTTCTCTTGTCATTCCTGGACCGATACCTTCCTTCATCAACCTGCTGAGCGATGGAAGTACGTCGATAGGTGGATAGATACCCTTAGCATGCAATTCTCTGCTCAGAACGATCTGACCCTCCGTAATATATCCTGTCAGGTCCGGGATCGGATGTGTTATATCGTCACCGGGCATCGTTAAGATTGGCATCTGCGTGATTGTACCCTTCCTACCTCTAATTCTACCAGCTCTCTCGTAGATTGTAGCTAGGTCAGTGTACATGTAACCCGGATATCCTCTTCTACCCGGAACCTCTTCTCTAGCAGCCGAGATCTCCCTCAAAGCCTCACAGTAGTTGGTCATGTCAGTCAGAATAACTAGGATGTGGTAGTCGTATTCGTAGGCAAGGAACTCTGCAGCCGTTAACGCCATTCTCGGAGTAATCAACCTCTCGATAGCTGGGTCGCTAGCCAAGTTCAGGAAAACGACAGCTCTCTCCAAAGCACCAGTCCTTTCAAATTCTTTCATGAACTGGTGAGCTTCCTCATACGTGATACCCATAGCAGCGAAGACTATAGCGAACTCCTCTTCTTGTCCTCTAACCTTAGCCTGTCTTGCGATCTGCAGAGCTATATCGTTGTGTGGCAAACCGGAACCGCTGAAAATCGGCAACTTCTGACCTCTAACCAATGTGTTCATTCCGTCGATAGCTGATATACCGGTCTGAATGAACTCTCTTGGATACTGCCTTGCGTACGGGTTGATAGCAGCACCGATTATGGGTCTTCTCTCCTCTGGAACTATCTTAGGACCTCCATCAATTGGCTCACCAGAACCGCTGAGGATTCTACCGAGCATGTCCTTTGAACAGTTCAGCTTAACTACATCTCCCGTAAACCTAACGCTGCACGACTTGTCTAGACCTCTCGTACCTTCGAAAACCTGAACGACTACAAAGTCCTTAGCAGTATCGAGCACCTGACCTCTTCTCGTTGATCCGTCTGGTAGTGTAATCGTAACCAATTCACCGTAAGCTACAGGCTCAGTCTTCTCCAAAAAAACTAAAGGACCGGCAATGTCCGTTATCGTCTTATACTCCTTACCCATAAATCACCACCTCACTCACCCAAGAGGTTCTTTCTAATCTCCTCCAAAGCTTCCTGGAGGAGTGGCTTGTAGTCCTTCTCGAACTTGACTCTTGCAAACTTCTCCTTACCCTTCACTGCAATTATCTCTTCAACTGGCTTTCCTCTCTCTAGAGCCTGGAACATCCAGTCGTTGATCATCTTTATACCCTTGAGCATGTCGTACTGCTTTTCGAGTGGGCAGTATGTGTCAACTGGGTCGTAAGCGTACTGGATCAGGTAGATTTCTCTGATCATTCTCGCAACCTCAAGCAGTACTCTCTGAGCATCTGGCAATGCATCGCTACCGACCAACTGTACGATCTCCTGTAGGTTAGCTTCCTCCTGCAATACTTCCATTGCCCACCTTCTCAGTTCACCCCAGTCCGGTGCTACATTCTGCTCGAACCACGGTCTCAGTATGTCAGCGTAAAGGCTGTAGCTCTGTAGCCAGTTGATGGCTGGGAAGTGTCTTCTTGCAGCGAGCTTAGCATCAAGCGCCCAGAAGACCTTTACAATTCTCAAGGTGTTCTGTGTTACAGGCTCAGAGAAGTCTCCACCCGGTGGTGAAACTGCACCAACGACAGTAACACTTCCGATGTGACCGCTCAACGTCTTAACTCTTCCAGCTCTCTCATAGAACTCAGCAATTCTTGAGGCTAAGTAGGCTGGATAACCTTCTTCACCGGGCATCTCTTCAAGTCTACCGGATATCTCTCTCATCGCCTCAGCCCATCTGGATGTGGAATCAGCCTGAATAGCTACATCGTAACCCATGTCTCTGAAGTACTCTGCAATGGTAATACCGGTATATACTGAAGCTTCTCTTGCAGCTACGGGCATGTTCGAAGTGTTTGCGATCAGGATTGTTCTCTCCATCAGGGGCTTTCCAGTTCTTGGGTCCTCAAGCTCTGGGAACTCTTCCAGTACTTCAGTCATCTCGTTTCCTCTCTCACCGCAACCGATGTAGACGATAACCTGTGCATCAGCCCATTTTGCAAGTTGATGCTGTGTAACAGTCTTACCACTTCCGAATGGGCCGGGAATGGCAGCAGTTCCACCCTTAGCTACCGGGAAGAACGTATCGAGGATTCTCTGTCCCGTGATCAGAGGAATCTCGGGCGGTAGCTTCTCCTTGTAAGGTCTCGGTATTCTAACTGGCCACTTGTGGTACATCTTCAACTCAATGCCGTTGTCCAAAACTGCAATGGTATCTTCAACCGTGAAATCACCTTCGTAGATTTCAACTATTGTACCGCTTACGTTTGGTGGAACGAGGATTCTGTGCTCGATCATCGATGTCTCCTGAACTGTTCCTATTATCTCTCCACCATTCACCTTGTCTCCCTTCTTGACAGTCGGCTTGAAGTGCCACTTCTTCTTCCTGTCTAAGCCGGGAGCTTCGATTCCTCTGCCAATGAAGTCACCACTAACCTCTTTCAAAACGGGCAGTGGCCTCTGGACTCCATCGTAAATCGTGGTAAGCATTCCCGGACCAAGTTCAACACTCAAAGGCATTCCTGTGTTTACTACCTTCTCTCCAGGTCTTACTCCAGATGTATCCTCGTAAACCTGAATTAGGACTTTGTCACCTCTTATACCTACAACCTCACCCATCAAACCTTCCTCACCGACTTTGCAGACGTCGTACATCTTTGCCTTCAAACCTTCAGCTACCACTAAAGGCCCTGAGATTCTGTAAATCTCTCCAACCGAACCTACCGTCCTCACTTCCATAGGTCAACACCTATCGCCCTTCTTATCTTCTCCCTAATCTCCTCAACCGCTCCAACACCACCAACAGCAACAAACGTGGGAGTGACTCTCGCATCTATCTCCCTTCTCAACGTGTAGGGCAACTTCTTAAGATCGTCATACTTTATGACAACAACACCTATATCATCCCTATTCAAAACATCCTCAACAGCTTTAACGATCTCCTCGTCACTACTAACCTCGTAAACATCCCTAATACCCACAAGCCTAAATCCTAAAGTGAAATCCGGATCACCTATTACCGCCACCTTCATAGTATCACCAGCTGTGCCTCAATTTCCTCGTTGGGCACGTTATTCCACTTACCCCATCCCAAAGTTCTTAGGTTATCTACTTCAATCTTCTTCAGTATCATATACTGTAGCACAGGTAATATAGATAACGGATAGTTGCTAGCCCTCTTAGCTACTTCTTGCATCCAAACCTTGTCAAACTGTATCTCTACTCTTGAAAGCTCTTTGTCCGTTATTTCAATGCCCTTACCGAACCAGTATCCTTCGAGAGCTTTTGTTAACTCGTCCCAAGGCATAGCTGCGAGCTTTGCACATTCATCTTCACTCAATTCGAATCCTCCAGGTATAATCCTCTTCATGATCTCGTCAACTGGCGTATCCTCCCTCTTAAGCCTGAGGACTGTCTTGATGTTCTTTATATCAACTTCCATCTTGATGAAGTCGACAAATAGCTTTAGAGCTAGTTCACTCGGCCTCATTGAAAGAATTCTGCGGTAATAGACTTTGTAAAGCTCGTCTTCAATCTCACTAAGACTTGCCTGTCCTATCTTGGACAGGTGCTCGTAGTAAGGAGTGCCTTCGAATGTTTTAATGATCTCATCGACATCTTTTGGAAGCAAGGTCTTCCAGAACTCGAGTGTGTAACTACCGACTGGGACCAACGCCTCCTCAATCTCTTCTGGGCTTACACCGGCCAACTTACCCTTTATTATTGTTAAGAGATTCCAGACATCCCATCTCTTCAGGAATTCAGTTATTATCTCTTTGGCCAAGCCGAATGAGACATCCTGAATTTTCTTGTATGTCCTGCCTAAGTTCAAAGACAACGCGTAATCCAGAAGTCTTGGTCCGCTGTACTTGTAGGCAAGTTCGTCGATCTCCTTCTTGTAGACGGTCTCTTCAAGATACCTTACGATCTCATCAAAGCTCATGTTGAGAAGTTTCTTGTACTCCTCGCTGGGTATGAGGTTCCTTTTCATTACTTTTACCCTTGCAACTATATACGCCCAAGTAGCGTGCTTTCCCGTCAGCGAAAACATAGTTATCACCCGAAGAGGATCTTAGACACTTCACTCATCTTCTGCTCGTAGAGGTTGTTTAACAACTCATCGAAGGTTAAGTTAAGTCTGACCTCACCATCCTCACTCTCTAATACAACACCTCCCAAACACTCGATGTTTCCACCGTACTTGACATCGAGCTTGAGCTCCTGAATTATTGACTTTACCAAATCTTCGTCGTTTTTGTTGGAATATACGACCATTCCGGGCTGAGCATAATTCTTTAACAGGGATTCGATTATCTTCTTTCTAGTTTCGATGTCCATTTCCTTAATCCTCTGCTTCAGAGCTTCAAATACAGCATCCAAGATTTCTTTCTGCTTGTTTAGCATTTCTCTCTTCATCTCAAGCTTTACACTTGAGATTTCTTGCCTTCTCAGTCTTTCAGCTTCTTTCTCAGCATCCTCCTTAGCCTTCTCAATTATTTCCTCAGCCTTAGCTTTAGCTTCAGCAATTATCCTTTCAGCCTCCTTCTCTGCCTCCTCCTTGATTCTCTGAACTTCCTGCTTTCCCTTTTCGTAAATCTCGTTAATCACGCTTTCAAGTGCCATCGCAGACACCCTGAAAATTTGTTTTTAGCCGTAAGCGAACATCAGTATGAAGCTAATGACCAATCCGAAGATGACGATTGTTTCTGGTATAACTGTGAACAGCAGTCCCAGACCAAGGAATCCTCTGTCCTCTGCTATCGCTCCTACCGCAGCAGCTCCAATTCCACTCTCACCAGCTCCAGCACCAATACCAGCCAAACCTACAGCTAAACCAGCTCCTATCGCCGCACAACCCTTTATAAACGCTTCATCACTTATCAAAGCCTCCACCATTCACACCACCTCATCCTAACCACTTAACCAAATCCTCAAACTTATACCCAAACAACAATATCAAAGCCATTATGGTGAATCCCACCGCCATTCTAAATGTAGATACCAGCCAGTAATATCTAACAAACCTCTCAATATTCTTTTCACTTCCCAACTTCTCAGCAATTTTCAGCACGAATTTCTCGCCGATCATAGTTAAAAAATTTGGAAGTCGCTGTCCTTTAGCCGTAAGCGAACATCAGTATGAAGCTAATGACCAATCCGAAGATGACGATTGTTTCTGGTATAACTGTGAACAGCAGTCCCAGACCAAGGAATCCTCTGTCCTCTGCTATCGCTCCTACCGCAGCAGCTCCAATTCCACTCTCACCAGCTCCAGCACCAATACCAGCCAAACCTACAGCTAAACCAGCTCCTATCGCCGCACAACCCTTTATAAACGCTTCATCACTTATCAAAGCCTCCACCATTCACACCACCTCCTTTACTCTAAAAACTTCCTAATTCTACCAAACGGCTTGTACAACACACCACCACCCTCGAAGAACTTTGTGAAGAACTCAACGTAGTGCAATCGAAGTGACTGTAGACCTGGGTCAAGGATACCAAGTATCAGGTTGATCAAGTGTCCGAGCAATAGTACTATTATCGCGACTGGCAGTATTGCCATTCCTGGCGGGAACGCCATCTTTAGCGTTAGGTAGTTGAATACGTAGGCAAAGTAGACAGATGCAAGACCTATAGCGAGCAATCGAGCGAAGCTGAGTATCTGTCCGAACCATGTGAGTAACTCTACACCCATTATTATACCCATCGCACCCATCTTCGGAATCTCTGCTTTGGCGAAGAGTATGAACCAAACTATGAGCAAGGGTAGCGCTGCCAAGTAGAAGATGTTTACTCCAGCCTCCCAGCCTTTTACAAGTCCGGGTATCGGCAGTGGAACGCTTCTACCCTGTTCAACCGTGTAAGGTCCGAATACATACAGGTTGTCTGGCAACAACTTTCCAAAGCCTTCGGGTGGTGGTGCGGTGAAAATACCCAAGTTGTAGGCGAAACCGAATATGATGAAGCTCAAACCTAAGACACCCAAGAACCAGCATCCCTTCTCAAGCACTGCCTCCTTAATTCCATGTTCAACAGCCACATTTCTGAAACCTAATGCAAATCCCCATAGCAGTTTGAACATACCTATGACGAGCGTTATGAACAGCAGAGCTTTCACACCGAAAGCTTCAACTCTGTCAAAGATGGGGTGACCGTGATTGAATGCGTATATGGACGCCATTAGATCTCCGAACCAGTGTACTTCATGCGGCTTCAGACCTTCTCCAACTACAAACGGTCCGAAGCATTCACCGTAGATGAATCCAAATATTATCGATGCAATACCGGAGTACACACCAATGTTCAGGAGCCTCTGCCAACCCTCTGTCTTGAATATCCTCTTGAGATACAATGATATGGCCGTGATTATGGCTCCGTAACCGATGTCACCGAGCATTAAACCGAAGAACAGCGGGAAGAATATGGACATGATCCACGTCGGATCGATTTCATGATACTTGGGTATGGCATACGTTGTTGAAAGAACTTCGAAGTCTCTTACGTAAGCTGGATTTGTAAGCTTTGTCGGTGGGTTAAAGTTCTCTTTGTCCTCCAAAACTTCTACAGCAACCTTTCCATTGGTCTCGCTTTCAACCCTGCTCTTGAACTTCTCAAAGTCCTTTGCAGGAACGTATCCAACCGTTACGAATGCGTACTTGGATACGAGGGATCTTAAAGGCAGCTCAGACTTCTCAAGCTCCATGCTCAAGTACTCTTCGATAGCCAACATTAGATCTGCTTCCTTAGCCTTTGTCTCCTCAATTTCGGACTCAAGTCTCTTTATCTCCTCCTGAATTGAAGATGTCTCAGATTTTATTTCATTTATTCTTGCATCAAAGTCTTCAATGTCAGGAATAGATACCTCTCTAAATCCGCACTCCTGCAAGACTCTGAAGACATCTTCAGCGTAATCAACCTTAACGAAGACGGCAACAACGTATTCCTTTCCGTAGTCTTTAAGAATGGCTAGGAAATCGTCAGTAATTTCCTTAATCTTAGGTCTCGGATCAATCCTCACGAATCCAACAAAGGGTCTAATTGTCTTGTAGCCCTTCAATAACTTTGGCGGAATTCCCAAAGTCTTCAATGGCTCAAGCACTTTCAACTCTTCTTCCAAAGCCTTAAGCTTCTCCTGAAGTTCTTTTATCTTATCGATCTTAGCACCGACTTCGTTTCGATATTCTTCAAGCTTCGCATCAAGCTCCGCTGCAATTTCATCAACTCTGAATTTTCTCTTTGGGAAATACTTCTCCGGGTCAAGCTTTAGGTAGGACAGTATGCTTCTAAGCTGAACGAGTCTTCTTGAAACTCCACTGGCTTTTTCAAAAGGTTCGCCAAGCTTGAAATATTCGGTTTCAATTGGATCCTCAATGTGAAGGGCGTTTAGATCGTAGAGAATTTCGGATACTTTTTCAAAGTAATCTCTGGGACCTACTACAGAAACTTTAATCATCTTTTCGGGCTTAAGCATACTCGATCATCCCGACAAATTCTTTATACAAGAACTCAACAGCATTCTGCATATTTGACTTACCTTTTGATTCGATCTCCGAAATCTGTTTACTAAGCGAGTTCTTGACTTCTTGCTTCTCCTTTTCGATTTCAGCCTTAGCTTTTTCCAAAATTTCAGCCTTAATCTTCTCAGCTTCCTTTTCTGCATCTTCAATTATCTTCTTTGCTTCATCTTTTGCCTTGTTGATAATCTCCTTGGCCTCCTCTTTTGCCTTTGCAATGTCCTCTTCAACCTTCAATTCAGCCTCTCTAATTTTTTCAAGAACTTCCGTGCTTTCCATGCTTATCACCCTTTAGCGTTTTGAAGATTAAATATCTAAATGCTACACCGTCGCAAAGGATAACACACGTTAGAAGCGCTGAAGCTATATATTTAAAATTTGCTATTTTTCTCAATTTGGATAGTAAATATCTTAACGTTCTGTCTTGATTAACTATACTAATTGCCTTTGAGATCACACTGGAAGGTTCAATTTTTGAGCGCAGTAGAGGGACGGTATTTATCTTACCATTTTCGAAAGCTATAAATATGTTCAAAAAATTACTACATAATGGGCCGATAGGAATACAAGGCCCACGAGAGGGGTGTGTGGGTTATGGCGAGTGAGAGAAAAATAGATTGGAGCTCTCTATATAAAAAAGAGGACTGGTGGGCTCTGTGGCTTGGAATGCTGATATTCTTCCTCTGCCTTGCAGCAGCCTACGGCTACGACATAATGGGCTGGGTAGTCAAAGCAAGCGTCTGGATCGATCCAGCTAAGGCAATGGGTCCTGGCTCACCGAACTACGCTTATCTTGGCCCGATAGGATCGCTGATCGTAACTTGGATTGTCCTATTGATACTGACCACAATAGGAGCTGCAGCGATGGGATGGAAAGTGGGTAGATTTGCTGCTGGATTCACAGTAATATTCTTCATAACATGGATCTGTTGGATTATAGGACACAACGCTTGGATTGCTGCAACAAAGCCAGAACAATACGGAATACCGTGGTCAGCACACATGACTGGTGAAGCAGGATACATAGTAGCACTTATAGTCGGTTTAATAATAGGTAACGTATTCAAAGGGTTTGCAAACTGGTTGAAGGAAGCTGCAAAGCCTGAGTGGTTCATTAAGACGGCTATAGTTTTACTGGGTGCAGTTGTAGGTTTGAAAGCGCCATCTGTTCCACCAGAGATTCTTGCAAACTTCCTGTTCAGAGGTATCTGTGCTATAGTAGAAGCTTACCTGATCTACTGGGCGTTGGTATATTGGATCGCAAGAAGATACTTCGGCTTAACAAGGGAGTGGGCAGCACCTCTTGCTAGTGGTATATCCATCTGTGGTGTTTCTGCAGCTATAGCTACGGGTGGTGCAATCAGAGCTAGGCCAATAGTACCAGTAATGGTTGCATCTTTGGTCATAGTGTTCGCAGTTATAGAATTGCTGTTCATACCATTCTTGGCCGTAGAGTTCCTATGGAACCAGCCACTTGTAGCCGGTGCTTGGATGGGATTGGCTGTTAAGACAGATGGAGCTGCTGCAGCGAGCGGTGAGATCGTAGATGCTTTGATAACAGGATTGCACCCAGAGTTTGCACCACTTAAGGGATGGATTCTAAATGCAGCTGTTATAACAAAGATATTCATTGACATATTCATAGGTGTCTGGGCGTTCATACTGGCAGTCATATGGGTATACTACATAGAGAAGAGACCGGGCGAGAAAGTTGAGAAGTTGGAGATATGGTACAGATTTCCAAAGTTCGTCATCGGTTACTTCCTGACATTCTTCATAGTTATGCTAATTGCCCAAGCGTTCGTAGTTGGAGTTCCTTATGAACAGTACGCTGAAGCATTGGCGCCACTAAAATTAGCTGTAAGCAGTGAGATGAACAACTTCAGAAGGATATTCTTCGCTCTGACGTTCTTCAGCATCGGAGTGATTTCAGAATTCTCAACGCTGAAAAAGGAGGGACTCGGAAGACTTGCACTAGTGTACTTCGTCTGCCTCTTCGGATTCATACTGTGGATAGGACTGTTCATAAGCTGGTTGTTCTTCCACGACGTCCACTGGTTGTTCTTGAGGTGATGTAAATGGAGAAAGTAGTTAGGAAGGAAACTTGCCCGAACTGCGGAGCGCTGGCAGACGTTGTTGAAATGGAGGATAGAACAGTACTGAGATGTCCAAATTGTGGAAGAGAATACACCATAATGGGCAAAGAGGAGATACTCCCCGTTGAAAAGAAACTCGTCGGTATAAGCCTAATACTGGCAGTAATCCTATTGGCAATACTGTACTACATAAGCTGGTCGATGATAGCACACGTAACACCTTAATTTTTTCCTTAAATTTTTAATCCTCGTGTTCGGCTATTCTTCATGGAGGTTTCATTAAGATTGAGGTTTGAATTCTCGTGGATTGCAGAGGGAAACGGTTTGGTAATTCGTGCAGACACTTTGGATGAATTAGATAAAGAGATTGCGAAAGAACTGAAAAAGTTGGGGTATAAAGGAACTGTGAAAGTCCACATGAAGTTTGATTACGAAACAATTCCCCAATGGATTAGGCAGTTTCATCCACACTACTTCAATAGAACGGTCGTCCTAAAAATCGATTAAGTTTTTAATGTTGCATAGGACAAGAGTTATGCCAGATTTCGAAATGTATTTCGAATACGTAGACAAAAGCTATGAGCCGAGCGAAAGAGATTTGATTGCCGTTTTTAGAGTTAAACCATCAGAGGGTTTTAAAATAGAGGATGTTGCTGGTGCAATAGCATCTGAAAGTAGTACGGGAACTTGGACAACTCTCTACGATTGGTGTGATAAAGATAGAATAAAAAAGTTGAGTGCAAAGGCTTACGAATTTATAGATTTAGAGGATGGATCTTGGATTGTTAAAATAGCCTATCCCGTAGAACTTTTTGAAAGGGGGAGTATAACATGCTTACTAGCCTCGATAGCGGGAAACATATTTGGAATGAAAAGGGTAGCCGGTTTGAGGCTTGAAGACGTCTACCTACCAAAAGAGTTCTTAAAATATTTTGAAGGACCTAACTTTGGTAAAGATGTTAGAAAAATATTCAAAGTTTACGATAGACCAATCGTAGGAACAGTTCCGAAACCTAAAGTCGGATACACACCAGATGAGGTTGAAAAGTTGGCTTACGAGCTTCTCAGCGGTGGAATGGATTACATCAAGGACGACGAGAATTTAACAAGTCAGGACTTCTGCAAGTTTGAAGAAAGAGCTAAAGCGATAATGAAAGCCATAGATAAAGCTGAGAGTGATACCGGAGAGAAAAAAGTCTGGTTTGCAAACATCACTGGAGACGTTAAAGAAATGGAGAAGAGAATGAAAATAGTTGCTGATTACGGTAACCCCTATGTCATGATTGATGTTGTCATAGCTGGATGGAGCGTTCTTAAATACATGAGAGAGCTGGCAAACGACTACGGATTAGCCATTCACGCTCATAGAGCGATGCATTCAGCTTTTACGAGAAACAGATACCACGGAATATCGATGTTCGTTTTAGCTAAGCTCTACAGAGTGATTGGTGTCGATCAACTTCACATAGGAACTGCAGGTTACGGAAAGCTTGAAGGGGGGATGTGGGAGGTCGTTCAGTATGCAAAGATACTCAGGGAAAGCAGTTACGTGCCAGATGAGAAGGACATCTTCCACATAAAGCAGGAGTTCCACCACATAAAACCAGCAATGCCAGTTTCATCTGGAGGTTTACATCCGGGTAACGTAGCTGGAGTTATAGATGCCCTAGGAGAGGACATAATCATTCAGGTTGGTGGTGGTGTTATGGGTCATCCAGATGGACCCAAGGCGGGAGCTAAGGCTGTAAGGCAGGCTCTAGAGGCCATAAAGCTCGGAATTCCACTCGATGAGTATGCGAAGGATCATAAAGAATTGGCGAAAGCTTTGGAAAAGTGGGGTTACGTGAAGCCAGTTTAAACTCCATAAGCCTTATAGCAGGTCTTACAGCAGTCTGGAAGTGGAGGAATTTCTGTTGGAAGAACCGACCACATTACAGATTTCCTCCTTTCAAAGATTTTTCTAAAATTCGAGTAACTCTTCCAAGCCTTCTTATCCCCAACCTCTCCGAAGTAAACTTTCTCAATTTCTACAATTTCTCCTCTAAAGACCCTTACAATCTTATCGGACTTCGTTGGTAAGTGTAGGTAGACACAGGGAGTGATTTGACCATCATAGGTTACTAAGCAGTTGTTAATGGGATCTTCAGCACATACAAGAACCTCCTCCATTCTTATCGGCTTTACAGTAAGCTTTACACCAAGTTTTTCAGCAACAACCTTTGCAGTCTCAATGGGAGTTTCATCAACACTTTGAAGGAATATTGCCTGATTTTCAAGCTCTTTTGAAGGTATGTAATCCAAGTTGTTTGCTATAACTTCCTTAGCTCCAACCTCCTTCGCTATCTCGACTATCTGAGGCAGCTCTTGATATGTGTCCTTCAACATCATAAAAGCTAAAGTAACTGGAACCTTTGAAGAAACCGCTTTTATCTTCTCTTTTAACTCCTCTAAACTGCACCTCCTTATCCTTTTATGCTTCTCCTCATCTGCACTTGCAATGGAGACTGTAAGGTAGTCAAGCTTTTCGATCTCCTTAAATTCATCCAATAATAGTCCATTCGTTGTTAAACCAACTCTGCAATGTTTCTTAGCGATTTCAATCATTTCACCTATGTTGGGACTCAGAAGAGGCTCTCCCCAGCCCTGAAGGTGTGCGAAATCGAATTTCTTAAAAGGAATTTTTTTGAAAGTCTCCAAATCCATGTCTGCGTTTATCCAATCTTTCCTAAACACCGTGCGAGGGCACATAACACAGCTTAACTGGCATTTCGTAGAAACTTCAACTTGAACGAACTTCATGATACAATTTGCTCAGTGAAGTAATGAAGTTTACGCAGTTTTAGTCAACAACTAAAAGTTAGATAACTTTACCAAACCCCTTGTCAACCAAAACATCTCCATCTTCCAAAACTTTCTCTCCTCTTATGTAAACCTCCTTCGGAAATATGGCCATCAATCCTTCATAAATTGTCCATCCCACTTTGGAATGCAAATCCCTAGCTCTTATTGGTTTCTCTCTGTGAGGATCGAATACTGCAAAATTCGCATAGTTACCTACCTCTATCTCACCGTAATTATTAAAGCCGAAGATTTTTGCAGGATTAACGACGAATTTTTCCACGAGATCGTTTATCCTGATGTACCCTTTCTTGGCCATGTAGAAGAACATAGGGTATGTAGTCTCGACGCCGGGAAATCCCGGAGCCCCCTCTCTCTTTTCTTCGAGCGTATGGGGTGCATGATCGGATGCCAAGATGTCCGCCTTATGGAAGTTTCGCACGAGCGCTACTCTCTCTTCATTGCTCTTCAGAGATGGATTCACTTTGAATTTTATTATCTCTCTTGAGTACAGCAGGTGATGAGGTGTAACTTCGGAAGTTGATTCCGAGTTGTAAATCAGATCTAAGGCTTTGGCAGTTGATATGTGACAGAAGTGGAATTTACCAATTTTGAGGCATCTCTCAACAGCCTTAACCTCAGCAGCTACATCATCCTCTTCATTCGGGTCTTCGGCATGAACCGTTATAAGCTTGTCGACAGTCTTTCTAGCCCTCTCAAGAGTTTTGTAGCTAACACTCATCTTTCCCCTTAGAAAAACCTCTCCAATTGCCGGGACATAGTGATTTTCTTCGATTTTCTTTAATATTTCGTCAATTTTATCGACATTACTCTCAACCAAACCCAAATTGAGTGAATAGTCTATGTATGTGCTTTTCCTAGCTATATTCATTCTCTTGAAGTAGATATCCTCATCAACTATCGGGGGATTCGTATTTGGTTGATCGACAACCAAGCAGACTCCTCCATACAAGGCTGATAAGCTCCCGCTTTCAATTGTTTCTTTATAACTCTCCTTAAAGTCCCGGAAGTGAACGTGAACATCGATACCAGCTGGCATTATTATCCCATTAACGTTTTTACCCTTTTTATCCTTACCAATATCAACTACGACACCATTCTCAACCTCAATCCCGCATTCGACTATTCTACCCTTGTAAAAGACGTTTCCATAGATTATCATTAGCTTTCATTTATTTTTCATGAAAGTTATAACTTTCGGAACGTTTATTAGGCAACCCGATCAAGCAAATTCATGATCATAGGCTTAGATGTTGGGACTAATCTGACAAAAGCTACTAATGATGGAAGCAATGTTGTCGTCTTTCCAAGCTTGGTTGTATACGGCGAGGAAAAAGACTGGAGCTTGAAGGGAGAGACTAAAAAGGTTTATATCGGGGAAGAAGCGATGATTGTTTCTCAGACAATGGAAAATGTTGAAGTTCTAAGGCCTCTACACGAAGGCAGGATCATGCACCAATCTTACATCGAAATTGCAAGGTATGCCGTTGAAAAGCTCGGGGGCAAAGCGGAGGTCATAGCAACCGGACTGCCCGTTAAGTCTTCAAAGAAGGAGAGAGAAGAGGTATCAAACAGCTTGAGAAAGGCTTTGAACTGCGATGTAATTCTTTTGCCACAGCCCGTAGGGAGTTTAATACACATGGGCAAGAAGACTGGTGTTTGTGTAGATATAGGGTTTGGAACTACCGATGTGGTCGTACTGTTTGATATGGAGTATCTAAAGGGAGACACGATGTTAGTTGGAATTGACGACATATATGGGAGTTTGGAACTGTTTATTAGGAATGAATTCGGAATCAGTATAACGCCAGAAGAGATGGCAAAGCTTTTGCTTGAAGAAAAGGAGGTCGGGAGGATAAGGGGAGGAAAAAGGATAGTAGTTAGAAAGGAGGATGTTATGCAAAGCTATGAAGAGATAGTCAGAGGATGGGTGGACAGGGTTGCAAGCAGGGTCAAGATGCTCTTGGAAGGTCTCTCAACGAGCATAGTCGAGAATTTGGTTTTAACTGGAGGCGGAAGTCTGCTTCCGATGGTCTACGATGAATTTCAAAGGGAATTTGAGGAGATTGCAAACGTTGTTAGACCCGATGATCCCATAACGGCAAACGCAAAGGGATTCTACAAACTGGCTAAGATGCTGAAAGGCGAAAAGATAGAGAGTAAAGAGGAAAAGACTTCATCCGAAAAGAAGGAGGAGTCATCTGAAGAAAAGAAGGGTAAGAAGAAATGAAGGTGACGATAGAGATTCCTCCAGATATAGAGGAGAAGTTGTTAAAGAAATGCGAAGAGAAGGGAGTATCTCCCTCCCAATTTATCTTAGCTTTACTTGAATGGTACTTTCTGAAAAGATATCAGGCCAAGCCGCTTGAAATTTCCGAACTCGTAGCTTACGCAAAGAAGATAGGGTCAGAAAGGGTGAAGTACTGCAAGTACAGTGATGGAAAGTTCTGCATGCTCGAAAGTCTCGACGATGTTTTTGAGGAGAAAGCGCCAGAACCTCTTAACATCTACAAGTGCCTGTTCTGTCCCAACTACGTGGATAAGAGGAGAGAAAGGAGAAGGGAAAGCTTAAAGATTGATGAAGACATGATAAATGTTGCAAAGCTTGCCGCTAGGTTTGTTGTTGAGCTTTACGGTGACAAATTGGGCTACAGGCCTCAGCTTAAAGTAGAAGATGACAAAGAAGATATTGAAAAAGTTAAAAAGCTCATTGAGGATTGGTAGTGTCAAAAAATTTATACGAACATGACGCCCTTTTCCCTGTAGCTCATGTCCCTTCTGAGAACCTTCTCAACAGCCCTAAGGAAATCTTGCATGGTTACGACCGTTCTTTCCTCCCTGATTGCAAACATTCCAGCCTCGGTGCATATTGCTTTAATATCCGCTCCACTGGCACCCTCGGTAATCCTCGCAAGCTCACCAAAGTCGACATTGTCCGCGAGCTTCATCTTACGAGTGTGAATCTTGAATATCTGAATTCTACCCTCGTAGCTTGGTAACGGCACCTCTATTATTCTATCGAACCTACCCGGTCTTAGTATAGCTGGATCGAGTATGTCGATTCTATTCGTGGCACCTATTATTTTTACATCTCCTCTCGGATCGAAACCATCCATCTCTGCCAACAACTGCATTAAAGTTCTCTGCACTTCCCTATCTCCGCTTGTATCGCTTGACGTTCTTCTAGCGGCGATTGCATCAAGTTCATCGATGAATATTATCGATGGAGATTTCTCTCTTGCCAGCTCGAAAACTTCCCTGACTAACCGAGCACCCTCTCCGATGTACTTCTGAACGAACTCACTTCCCACAACTCTGATGAACGTGGCTTTTGTTTTATTCGCAACAGCTTTAGCAAGGAGTGTCTTACCCGTTCCCGGTGGACCATACAGCAGCACTCCCTTTGGAGGCTCTATGCCAACTTCTTCAAAGAGCTCTGGTTTTAAGAGAGGAAGCTCTATTGCTTCCCTAATCTCCTCAATCTGCTTTTCCAATCCACCGATGTCCTCGTAAGTTACGTTAGGTCTTTCTTCAACTTCAAATGCATAGACCATTGGATCCTTTGAAGGTGGCAGAACACTTACGACAGCCAAGGTCTGCTGATTCATTGCCACTCTTGCTCCCGGTTTCAAATCTTTTGGATCGACAAACTGTGAAACGTGAACCAAGAACTTGGGACCTGTTGAACTTTTAACTATAACCCTTCCATCATCCAAAACGTCTGAAATAGTCCCTATTAGGAGAGGAGGACTCCTAAGCCTTTCAATTTCACTTCTTAATCTTCTAAGCTCCCTTTCATATCTGAGTCTTTCAGATTCTATGAACCTCTTTTCATCTTCAAGTCTGCGATAGTGTTCTTTAAGCTTGTAATATTCCTCCTCTATCTTCTTCAGCCTCTCGAACTCTTCTTCCAACCTCTTGAGTCTTTCTAGTAAGTATGAGTAATCAACTTCGCTCATTCGATATAACCTTAAAATTGGGAGTATAAGTAGTTAATCCTCAAACTTTTTAATTGCAGAAATCAAAGTTCGGGCAGTGATGTCTATGGAATGCGAAATTTGTGGAAGTAAGATTGTTGGTAAGAAGTACACCATAATAGTAGAAGGTAGTGAACTCACAGTTTGTGAAAGGTGCAAAGAGTTGGGTATAGAAGCAAAGCCGACAAGAGTAGTTGTAAAGAAGAGAGTTAGTAAGACTCCAAAGCCAATAGTCGAAGACTACGAACTCGTTGAAAACTTTCACGAGATCATAAAGAGGGAGAGGGAGAGAAAAGGTTGGACGCAAGAGGATTTGGCTAAGAGAATTCAAGAGAAGGCTACACTCATAAGAAAGATCGAGAAAGGTGAAATTACCCCCGAGAAGGATGTTGTTGAGAAGCTCGAAAGAGTCCTAGGCATTAGCCTGAGAGAAAAGGTTGAGGAGGTAAAAATTCAGAAGTCAAAGTCCATAACTCCAACGCTCGGAGATGTCGTCGTAATCAGGAGGAAGAAACGCTCTTAAGCATTCTTAATATTACTTCTCCCTGTTCCTTATTTTTCGCCGTTGTTACTATGTATATCTCCTGAACGCTTGAACCGTCTATGAGTAAGGCTCTAATGTTGCCCTTTTCATCGCACCTCGTAACTTTAAACCTCACACCACCACCCAAAGAGCAGGCTCCACCAGTTATAACACCCGGTACAATTTTCTTAACGTACTCACAAAGCGCAACCTTATATAAAAATTCTTTACCTAATCTTC
Organism: Archaeoglobus profundus DSM 5631; assembly: GCF_000025285.1. GTDB lineage: Archaea > Halobacteriota > Archaeoglobi > Archaeoglobales > Archaeoglobaceae > Archaeoglobus_B > Archaeoglobus_B profundus. Next base: position 1,385,081 of record NC_013741.1, on the reverse strand, counting down.
CTCCAATAATAGTAGTATGGGATCCCTGAATCTTCTCCTCCGGCGGAATATCAACTTTCCTTAACTCCTCCTTCCTTGTCACAAATTCTCTAAGCTTAGATATAAACTCATCAAGAGGAAGGGGTTGAGTCGCATAAACCCTTAAATCGCTTAGAGCAAACCGCCTTACATTTTCAAATCCGAATCTAATCTTGGATTCATCCTCCCCGCTAATGTAGACTTCATTTACCCTCCTTTCGTGAATTTTCTCAGCCAAAATTTCGAATAAGTTTCTTATCGATTCCTCTTCCTCGTAGATATCAAAAGATAACGTTTCTACAACCTTACCAATTGCCACAAGGTAAACTTTCTCACCTATGTAAACCCCACAAGCCAATGCGTGAACCCTTCCACAAACTAAGCAGTAAGATGTTGGACTTCTGAGTTCAGCTCCACACTCGCACCTCATTCGAGCTTCTCTCTAAACAAAAATCCCTTCTCCTCCAATACTTTTCTGGCTTTTTCCAAGTCGTTTGGCTTCAGAATTATCAAAGCTCTTTCTTTCTCAAAAGCAAAGGCGTATACGTATTCTATGTTCACACCAGCATCTCCCAAAGCTTTTGCGATATTATAGAGACCTCCCGGCTCATCTTTGACCTCAACAGCCAGAACGTCTGTCAGAGCTACGGTAAATCCAGCGGATTTCAAGGCTTTGTAAGCTTCTTCGGTTTTATCAACAACCATCCTTATGATACCGAAGTCACCAGCTTCAGCTATCGTGAAAGCCCTCAGATTTATTCCCTCCCTATATAAGACTCCCGTAACTTCTGCAAGCTTTCCCGGCCTGTTTTCAACGAAGACGGAGATCTGTTTTAGCATATTTCAGATTTGTAAAAGCAGTATAAAATCGTTACTTCAGAGAATGAACTTATCAACTATCTTACCAGCCTCTTCTTCGTCGAGAATTTCAAATTCGACTTTCTTCTCCCTAAGCCAGTTTATCAACCTTCTGTTAGGGAGAAACACTACAACCCTGTCATTGTCAATGTCAGAATAGACGTATCTGCTGTTCTCAACGACAAAATCAACATCGTCAACCTTCTCAAAGTCTTCGTAGCTCATTGCCAAAGCACACGCATCGATCAAACCGAGTTCGAGCTTTAAAGTGTCCCTGTTGGGAATGTAGTCCAAGTGTGCTCCATCCTCTCGCAAAACTATCATATTTTTGAGGTCAGTTAGAATGCCGTATTTAGCACCTACAAGTTTGCAGATCCCTTCAAGCCTTCTCTCGCTCTCATCGTTAACATCTTCTATGCAAACGACCATTCCATATTTATCCACTTCGTATTTGATTAGACCGTAGTCGAATTTGAGTGTTATCAGTGGATGATTTACCACTACATTTCTAAATATTTCATCGTCGAAGTAGCCGAGCTTTTTGAAGATGTTAACAAGGTTGACATCTTCAACTCCCAAAGACCTAGCATACTCCTGCAGGTTGATTCGCATAATGTGAATTGATTCCGACTTATTAATTTGTTTGCCAAATGCAAAAATAAAAAATCATATCTTCCTCCTGTCGATTATCCTCTTAGCCTTTCCTTCAAATCTTTGCAGTGTTCCCGGATTCACTATTTCAACCTTAGCTCTAACGTTCAGATACTCCTTAAGAAGTTCTTCAACTCTCTTTTCGAGCTCCAAGATATCTGTCGTTCTGTCAATTTTCGCCTTATCGCTAAGTTCAACCTGAATTGTCATCTCATCCAAGCCATCAGGCTTTCTGTCAAGTATTATAACGTAGTGCTCTCCTAGTTCTGGAATCTGCATTAAGACATGCTCAATCTGGCTCGGGAATACGTTGACACCTCTAACGATTATCATGTCGTCAGCTCTTCCGAGGATTCTCATGATTCTTGGATGCGTTCTACCGCATGCGCACTTGTCAGTCTCCATATACGTTATATCTCCAGTCCTCCACCTAATCAAAGGTAGAGCCTCCTTGCTTAACGTAGTAACTACTAGTTCACCCTTCTCCCCCTCTCCAACCGGTTCTCCAGTCTTCGGATCGATTATCTCTATCAGGTAGTGGTCAGCCCATATGTGAATACCGTGCCTCTCAACACATTCCGTAAAAAGTGGTCCTCCAAGTTCGGATGTGCCGTAGACATCATAAGCAGTTATTCCAGTTTTATCCTCAATTCTTTTTCTAGTTTCCTCACTCCACGGTTCAGCACCGAATATACCCATTCTAAGTTTCGTATCTCTTTTAATGTCTACACCCATTTCCTTGGCAACTTCGCTCATGTAGAGCATGTAAGATGGTGTGCAACAGATCACGGTAGCATGCAAATCTTTCATCAATTCTATCTGCCTTCGTGTGTTTCCAGCTGAGGCGGGAATGACTGTAGCACCCAACCTTTCAACTGCATAGTGGAATCCAAGTCCACCGGTGAATAACCCGTATCCGTAAGAAATCTGAACTATGTCATTGTTCGTAACACCACAAGATGTTAAAGCCCTGCAAAGGCATTCAACCCAAACGTCTATGTCGTTCTTTGTGTAACCAACAACCGTAGGTTTCCCAGTAGTCCCGCTCGAAGCGTGAAATCGAACAATTTGTGATAAAGGTACAGCAAACATCCCAAATGGATAGTTATCTCTCAAATCCTGTTTACAGGTGAAAGGAAGTTTGTGTAAATCCCTCAAGCCGTTGAAATCCCAAGGGTTCAAACCAATTTCCTTAAACTTACGCCTATAAAACGGTGAATACTCGTAAGCGTAAAAAACTAAGGCTTTGAGCTTTCGCTCCTGAATTTCCTCCAAGTCCTTTTGAGGTAATCTCTCGATACTAGAATTCCAATACATTACTCTTCACCCTTTTCAAGCTTCTTCAACTCCTGAACGAGCATTGGCATTACGACGCCAGGATCGCTGACAATTCCCAATGCGTGAGTTGTTCCTCTATCAAGCAGTCTTGTGACGACGTAGGGGTTCATATCGACTATAACCGTCTTGATCGTCGAAGGAAGCATGTTACCAGTTGCTATTCCGTGTAGCATCGAAGCCCAGATCATGCACATTCCTCCCCTTTCATCAGCTTCCCAGATGTACTTTCTCATCTCATCCTGAGCCTTCATGACATCAGTTATCGTGTCAGGTAAAGGACCGTCATCTCTTATCGATCCAGCTATTACAAAGGGGACGTTGTTCTTCACACATTCGTAAAGCACTCCAGACTTGAGAATTCCCATCTCAACAGCCTTCTTTATGCTTCCAGCTTTCCTTATCTCGTTTATAGCCACCAAGTGATTTCTGTATCCTCCCTTGTAAACCCTACCGGTGTTCTTATCCATACCCAGAGTCGTTCCGAACAATTGCTTTTCCACATCCATCACTGCAAATCCGTTCCCAGTAAACAAAGCCTGACAGTATCCCATCCTTATTAGCTCGGCCAGAGCCTCATCAGCTCCGGTATGAGCGATTGCAGTTCCAACTACGTGAATGATGAAGCCGTTGTTATCCCTAAGTTTTTTCATCTCTTTTGCAAGCTTTTTTATGAGAGAGTTCACTGGTTTCTCAGCTGAGACCTCTGAAGTCATGAATCCAAAAATATCGCTGGGTTCTCTCGGCCTTTGAGGCGGCTCAACCCTTATTCCTTCCCTACCGATTACGACTAGATCTCCCTTCTTGACCAACCCCTGCCTCTTGCAAACGGGTTCTCCGTTCTCTATGACGATTACACAGTCCATCTCTATGTGCTTGACTTTCTTCCACTCTCCGTTTATGTAAACGTAAGTCGGGTGATGGGTAGTAGCGTAGAATCCATCAGGTAAAACTCCATCGGCTGGGGCGGGAGCAACCTTAACCTCTTTCTTGGGTAAAATAGCTCCCAACTTCTCAAGCTCCTCAAAAAGCTTCTCGTCACCTTCAACGATCATCTTACAGTAGCTCTCATCCGTCTTGGTCTTACCTACCCTGAGCTCAAGTATCTCGAAGTCTCCACCCATGTCCATTATCGTGTCCAAAATTCTCGGCAGTATCATCGAGTCTATTATGTGACCCTTAAGTTCGATTATCTCTCGCATGACACAAGACAGCAAAGCTATCCATATAAATTCTGCGGTGCTTCGAGTTCCATGAAAGTGATGGTTTGCGGATCGATAGGTTACGGTCATAAGGAGGAGATAAAAAAGATCCAAGAAATTTTGAGAAAAGAAGGTTTCGAAGTTCTGGATCAGTTCGAGCACGATTACAGTCACGTTGATGATTTTAGAGATAACGAGGAGCTTTGTAGAGAGATAGTTACAAGGGATCTGGAACTTTGCGAAAAGGCCGATGTGATCGTTCTAGTAGCAAAACATCCGAGCTTTGGGGCTATGGCGGAAGTGGTAATATCGGCTATGAAGGGTAAGCCAGTAGTAGCTTTTTGTCCTGAAAAGGTTAGATCTCCTTGGCCGATTTACTTCGCAAACAAAGTTGTTAGGAGTGAAGAGGAGCTTGTAAGGGCCTTAAAGGAGCTTGAAACTCCATTAAGAACTATTCCAAACGTTTACTCTGATCATGAGGCGGAGTTCACGTACACAAAATTCACGTGCATCTGCCCTGTCACGGGCTTGAGGGATATTGGGACTATTAAAATCAGATACAAACCCAAAGACAGGATTTTGGAGTACGAATCACTCGATTCCTACTTCAAATTGTTTGCTGACAAGAAGATGCATCATGAGGCTGTGGTTTGCAAGGTCTTCAACGACATTTATCAAGCTTTAAATCCAGAATGGCTGGAAGTTGTTGCCGAATTTGAAGAGAGAAGCGGTGTTAAAGCTGTTATTAGGAAGAGACTATGACATCTCACGATAAAGGTCACGTTGAGAGGGTTGTGAAATTGGCAGTTTACATTGCCGAGAAGGAAGGGGCAAACGTTGAAGTTGTGAGAAAGTCGGCAGAACTACACGACATAGCGAGAGATAGGCCAAATCATGCAATAGAATCTGCAAAGCTCGCGAGAAAGATTTTGAGGAGAGAAGGTTACGATGAGAAATTTATAGAGGAAGTTGTACACTGCATCGAAGCACACTCATTCTCCTCAGGTGTTAAACCAAAAACTCTCGAAGCTAAGGTTTTAAGTGATGCTGACAAGCTGGATGCTATTGGAGCTATAGGGATTGCAAGAGCATTCCTTTTCAGCGGGGAGAAGGGCAGATCAATAGAAGAAACTCTAAAGCACTTCGAAGAGAAGTTACTCAAGCTCAAAGACATGCTATACACAAGAACGGCAAGGGAATTGGCTGAAGATAGGCATGAGTTTTTGGTCAAGTTTTACGAGCAGATTAAAAAGGAGTTAAAGTTCTGTGAGGAGATATGAGGGTCGTTAGATTTTGCCTTAGCCTTTTACCTCTCATGATAACCTCTGGAATGTTTTATTCAATTCTGCCGATATACATATCAAAGGAGTTGAACGCTAGCGAAATGGTTGTTGGCTCCCTTTTTACCACAGGCGCTCTGACCGGGGCAATTGTTTCCATAGCTGTAGGTAAGGTTTCTGATATCATCGGTAGGAAGAGTTTGATTGTTCTCTCTCAGATATTTTTCGGCTTGGTCATGCTTCTTTACTCCATAATCAACGACTACATCTTTGCTTATCCAATTCACGTGCTTGAAGGCTTTGCTTGGGCTACTTTGGGAGTTAACGCACCGGCGTACATTGCGGATATAAGTGAGAGAAGGGGAGAGAGTATGGGCGTTTACAACACCGTAGTTCACATTGGATGGGTTATCGGGCCATTGTTGGGCGGTTTTTTGGCAGAGTTCTTCGGTTTTAGACTTATGCTCAGAGCAGCATTTGTTATGATAATATTTGGGCTCGTTTTGACCGTGAGGGAAGCTTAACAGTTATTTAACAATGCGCCAGAAAACATTTTTAATGGAAATTTCGCCCTCGACAATGCATTGTCCGTTTTTCAATGCATTCATTATCAACTTCTCATCGCTTGCCTTTTCAAGCATGACGACACCACTTCCAACAAATTCAGCTTTGTGGGCATCACTACCGGCAGTAATTCCCTTTCCGTATTTTCTCCTGAAGAAGTTTGACAACGAGTTGAAGATCGGAAGACTTCTGGCGTTGAAAACTTCGATACAATCGACCACTTTGAAATATCTGAGTCTGCAAGCTCCTTGCCTATAAAACTGAAAAGGATGAGCTAAGGAGGTTATTCCACCGAGCTTTTTGACGATTTTGACTGCCTCGACAAGATCTATACCTTTATCCACGTCTCTATTTATTCCGTAAGCCAAAAGGTGTCCCTGAGCTGTTGAAATCTCAACACCTCTGATCACAACTATTGGCAGATGCTCTTCCTTGACTATCTCGATAGCTTCGAGCGAGCCGTTTATGTTGTCATGATCGGTTATTGAAATAGCTTTGAGTCCTTTAGCTATCGCAGTTTCCAAGATCTCTCTAACACTACTCCTCCCGTCGCTGTGATTTGAATGGATGTGCAGATCTGCTTTTAACGACATTCTAGGGTAATCCGCTTTAATTGTATAAAAAGCTCAGCACTCAAGACCCTCATCACCAGTCAGAGGGGCCCTGTCATCATTGCCTTCATATCCTAGATGACAGGTAATTTAAACATAACACTCACCATACGCTACGCTCTTAAGCTAAAAGGTAATTACGAAACAAAGACGTCAACAACCTTAAACTCCTCAACATCAACCAGTCCCAAGTCTGTAACCTTCAACTTTGGTATTACCGGCAGAGCCATGAAGGACAAAGCCAAAATCGGACTCTTCAGCTTGCATCCCAGCCTTTTGATTTCTTCATGTATTCTATCCAACTTCTCCGCAACTACCTCAGCCCTCTCCTCACTCATCAATCCAGCTATGTTCAGCTGTAACTCTGCCTTAACATCCCCATCCACGACAACAATTCCGCCCTGCAACTCGGCAATCCTGTTTACAGCCTTGCATATGTCCTCATCTCTAACACCAACAGCCACTATGTTGTGTGCATCGTGCGCTATGCTCTGAGCTATCGCACCTCTCTTAAGCCCAAATCCTCTTATATACGCTTTCCCTACGTTCCCCGTTGCTTTGTGCCTCTCAACAACTACAATTTTGAGAATGTCTCTGTTCACATCAACTCCCTCCACATATTCTCTATCTTCTCCGGTGACTATCTCACCTTCTATCACCTTGATTATCCTCGCAACTCCCTTACCCTCTATCTTAATGTCCTCTGGAGTTATCGGCTTTTTGAGCTTGACACTGCTCTTAACGAAGTCTGGATAGGTGTACACCCTTTTTATCTCGCCAACAACCTCACCATTCGCTATAACTTTCTCAACTTCAAATTTCTCCAAGTTTCTTAGCAAAACAATATCCGCAATTCTTGAAGGAGCAATTAAACCAGCGTTTATTCCGAAATACTCAGCTGGATTTATCGTACACATCTGTAAAGCCTTTATCGGATCTATCCCTTCTTCAACTGCCCTCCTGTAGCAGTAATCCAAGTATCCTTTCTCCATCAAATCTCTGATAGTTCTGTCTCCATCTGTTACAAGCATAGTCCAGCGATTTCCAAGTTTTGCAACATTCAAGAGAGACTCTAAGTTCCTCGCAGCAGATCCCTCTCGAATCATCAATCTCATTCCCAATCTAAGCTTCTCCATTGCCTCCTCTTCATCAATGCATTCGTGATCCGAGCCTATTCCAGATGAGATGTATGCGTTCAGCTCCTTTCCTCTAAGCATAGGACTGTGCCCGTCTACAATCTTTCCCTTAGCCTTAGCAACGGCAATCTTCTTCAAAACATCTTCATCGCAATTAACAACACCGGGATAGTTCATTACTTCAGCCAAACCTATGACACTCTCCCATTCAAGTATTCCCGCAACATCTTCAGCAGTTATAATAGCTCCGGGTGTCTCGAGCGGTGAAGAGGGAACGCAAGATGGAACTTCGAAGAACACTTTAAGCGGTGTGGTCTTTGCTTCTTCGATCAAAACCCTTATCCCATCTCTACCCAAAACGTTTGCGATCTCGTGAGGATCGGCAACTACGCTTGTGTTCCCTCTAGGAACAACCAACCTTGCAAATTCGGTAACACTTAACATCGACATCTCCAAATGTGTATGCCCATCGATCAAACCGGGAACTGCGTAAAGTCCGCTTGCATCAATCTCTTTAATTCCGTCGTAATTACCGATTCCAGCAATCTTATCACCACAAACAGCTATATCCGCTTTGATAAATTCCTCCGTCAGAACATTCACGATCTCGGCATTCTTTATAACCAAATCCGCCTTTCTTCTACCAGAAGCTACATCTATCAGCTTTTTTAGCTCTTCAACTTGCATGATCGTAAGAAGTAATCAAAATATTTGACGTTTGTGAAATCAGCAATCCTTCAAAACTTCTTCAACGACTGAAGGATCCACCTTCAGGTTGAATTTCTCCTCCAACTTTCTGGCAATTTCTTCCGCATTTCCACCCTCATTAAGCTTCACTATCAGATCCTTAACATCCTCGTAGATACTCCAAGGATAGACAATCCATGCCCACTTTTCCATCTCTCTCGCATAGTAATCCGGGACAAATTTGGATGTGTGTTTGAAGTCTATTACTGCAGTTCTGACTTCTTTTGCATTCTTCTCCCTCACATGCTGGGCAACTATCTCCACAGTCTCACCTGTGTCTGCAACATCATCTACAACTAAGACGCTCTTTCCAGTCAGGTCAACCATGAGTGGCTGCGTTATCCTAGCTTTACCAGTTACGGTTGCAACTATTCCCCAGTGCTCGGCCTTAACACTGTATAGCTCCCTGATCAGCAAAAAGTCCGCCAAAATTCTCGCAGGAACCCATCCTCCCCTTGCAACGGCCACTATAGCATCTGGTTTAAATCCTGAATTCTTGATCTTCCTTGCAAGCTCCTTACAAAGCTTGTAGACATCGTCCCAGCTGTACTGAACGCACTTGAACATCGTTCGCAAAGCTCAAACCAATTTATTTAACTCTTTCTAATGAGTTGCAAAAGTTTTAAAAACCTCACAAACCTAATGCGATCAAGCCCGGGTGGTGTAGCCCGGCCCATCATGCGGGCCTGTCGAGCCCGCGACCCGGGTTCAAATCCCGGCCCGGGCGTATTTCAATCCCTGCCTCATATAACGCTACAAGCTCAATAAGCTTTGGTTCAACGAGATCAGCAATAGAACAGCCCTTAGCTCTGGCTATTTCCTTCAAACGCTGATATAGATCGGCTTTAATGCGCAAACATACATCGATCCTACCTGAAGGTTTGCGGGGCATACATGGATAATCATATGGGAATAAAATAAGGTTTTCCAAAGGTAGTTGGCAGTAGGGTTGAAAATCCCTCCCGCTAAGAGAGAGGAATAATCTTTTTCTTTTTTACAATTCTTTTATACATAACATATTAGTTTATAACTGCTACCTCGCTACCCGCGCTACCTCGACTTTGGGTTTACCTTGAGTTGCTACCCGCTACCGCGCTACCTGCGCTACCCTGACTTTCACTTTATGGATTCAAAGTATGGGTTTTGTGTATAAGTGAGGTAGCGCGGTAGCAGTATATGATACCCTTATAAAATTCGCTTTCGGCTAAAGAAGGGAGGAGAACTCTCCTTTAGTTATTCATGATAGGCGCTACCTGACATATTTTTTATGCAGGTAGCGGAAGAACAGTAACATTCGATTATTCCTCTAATTTCTTCAATAGCTTAGGATTAATAGCGTATAATTTTTTACCTCTACCACCACTATCTGGTCGAGACACAACAAGACCTCCAGCCTCAAGCTCAGTTAGTATTCGCTCTATTGTTTTGTAAGATGGGATTCTTGCGATACCGTGTTTGTTGATTAATTCGGCAACAACTCTTTTATCCCTCTCAAGGATTTTCCCATTTTTCAATATCTTTCTCTGCTTAAGTTCTTCATATACTTTGATAAACAGCTCAGGTATGTCTTCAAACTCACCTTCCCAAAACTCCATTCGTGGTTTGTTTCTCTTAAGATTGTTAAGCTCATTCTCTAAGGAGGAAATATCTATAACTTTTATGTTAAAAGATTTGTCAATATTAAACTTTAGATTAAGGCGATTTGAGTATTTTTTTTCCGATATTCGTTGCAATGGGTAGATAGGTTTCCTTTCTTCGCTATACGATCTAATCTTATCTTCTAATTCTTTTATCTGTCCATAATATTTGATTAATTTGATGAAGTCGTCAATTATCGTATTTCTAATTTCATTGATATTCATCGCTCTTTTCTTTCTCTTTAGGACATTAAGTATTGTTTTTTCCTCTGCACTTAGGAGAACTTCAAATTCGCTAAAATCTATCTTTTCCTCTTCTATTAATTGAATTAGTCTTTCGACAGCTTCTCTGACCATATCCACATTTTACAGTTAAAACAATTTAAAACTTTCTTTTTCAACGAAAACCTTTTAAACTTAAAGCAACACAATTAAACACAAGTGAAAACATTGGGTGATGGCATATGGGATATGTCGGGTTGAGACTTCCAGATGATTTACTGAAGAGGATTGACGAAATAGCACAAAAAGAGAGAAATCCGCGTTCAGCAGTCCTAAGAAGAATCATCGCGGAAGCTCTTGAAAGTAAGAGTGTTTCTTGTAAAGATTCTTAGAGAAAAATAAAAAGGTGTTGTCCAATGCTTGGGTGTCTTCCTCTTAGAAAAGAAAGGATGTTCAAGGTCATAAAGCTTTCGGATTTGCCACACTCCTGTTATACAGACTCCTCAGTTTGTGGCGATTTTCTCACACAAAAATGCCTACTTAGGGAGGTGTTGAAGTATGGCAGACTTATTTGAGTGGGCAAAACACTATTTAGAGCAAGGATTCAGCGTTATCCCTGTCATAATTGTTCCTCCCTCGGAGAATAATCCGAAAGGCAACAAAATCTCGGCAGTAGAATGGAAAGAGTTCCAGCAGAGACGTCCAACTTTAGAAGAGCTTGAAAAGTGGTTTAAACATCCCGATTTTCCAGCTCTAAGGAAGGGGAACAAACTTGGTTTAGCTATTGTTACAGGTGAAATTTCGGGCAATTTAACGGTTGTCGACTTTGATTCAAGAGAGGTTATGAGTGAAGTATTAGCAGAATTAGCGGACAAGCATCCTGATCTCTACGGCAAGATCTTAGATACATGGATTGTCGAGACAGGGAAGGGGTTCCACTACTATCTCAAGGTGAAGAATCCTGATCCCAACAAATTCACTAATAGGATTGGTATCCGACCGGGAGTTGATATACGGGCTAATGGAGGATACGTTGTTGCTCCTCCATCTCCGCATCCCTCGGGAAAGGTTTACAGATTTGTTCACAAGCCGGAAGAGATCGCTGAATTAACTTGGGAGGAATATCAAACACTTCTCAGCTTTTTAGAGGGTAAAAAGAGGACTATTCCAAGAGTTGAGGTTAAAGATGGGGAAGGAAGGGAATTAGAGGAGAGCAAGATCGTTGAGATCGTTAATATCCTCAGACCGATTTACAAGGTCGGTTATCGCGATTTAGTCGTCTTCTCTCTAACGGGATGGCTTAAAAAAGCAGGGGTAAGCTACAATTCCGCTCGAAAGATCGTTGAACTCTTAGCAGAGAAAGATGAGGAACTAAATCTTAGGCTTTATGTCTTGGATAGGACCTACGGATTGAGAGGCAATCCTCCAACTGAGGAGGAACTCAAGGGCAAAGCAGGATTACAAGAAATAGCAGAAACATTGTTAGGAGAGGAAAGAGCTTTAGATTTGATCAGAAATCTTGAAGAAATACTTGGCAAATCTTCTCCTTTCAAAGATTCGATCTTCTCCTTGATCGACTTTAGGAAGAAAGCTTACTATGTGGCAAACCCGAAGAGAGGGATTATTGCAAGAGCGTTTGAAGATAAGAGCGGAGGAATCGTTTACGAGAAGATAGTGGCGGAGATTTGTCCTGTCAAGGTTGTTGTTTATGAAGATCCTCTTGGAGGACTTACTAAGTTTGAAATCGAATTCCATGGATTTAGGAACCTAACAATAGGACCGGCTGAGCTTGATGTTGTAATTTCGAGACTGCAATCAGAGGGCGTTGTGAAACATTCCAGATTACTTAGGGATGCGCTCTCATCCATAATTTCAGCATTCATCAGGAAGGGAAAAGCGGAAATAAGAAGAGAGCTTGAAAAGCCGGGATTCTATTACATCAACGGACAAATCAAGGCAGTAAAATGGCAACCTGAAGAATTCTCCAAAGAAGATTTGGCTAAAGCTCTCAAGCTCTTAGATGAACTTAGAACTAAGTGGTATAGCAAAGCGGGAAAAAGATTCACGACAATGATCAAATGGGGATTAATTGCACCGTTTGCCTACGCAATCAAGCAGATTAGAGGGACAATAGCGGTTCATTTCCCAGATTTAGTAGCTTATGGAGCACGAAATACAGGAAAGACGACTATTGGAGCTCAGATAATTTTGTCTATTTGGAATCCTCCCGAAGAGGGAAGGATTGTCAGGGGAAGCGGTGATGCTGATACAAAGGCAAAGCATGGAAGATTAAGAAGCTTGACGACCTTCCCTGTTGTTGTTAATGAGGTTGAGGGGATATTTAACAATAAGGAATTATTAGAGGAATACAAAAGCGCTGTCGAGAATCGTTTCGTAAGAGGAAAGCACTCCCACGGTGTCTATATAGAGTTTCCTTCGTTAGCGCCATTCTTTATGACCATGAACGGACAACTACCATTGGACGGCACAGGTGCTGTAAGAAAACGGTTTTTTGGAATCCATTTCTCTCTGTCAGATGAAATTCCTCAACATGAAATAGAGAAGTTCACAGAGGAAGTTCTCCCGAGACTTGGAGATCTAAGGTTTTTAGGTAGTTTTATCTTCAAAAAAATCTCAGAGAATCCTGAGAGACTAAAGGAAGCTTGGCAAGTCTTAGCTACCGAGCTACTTAGAGAAGCTTTCGAGTTTGCAGAGTTAGATGTTCCAGAGTGGGTGAATGAATTCTATGAAGGTGAAACTGAGGAGGAGGTTAATGAGACGATAAACGAGGAGATCAGGGCAAGATTGCTCGAGAGTATCAACAACTTGTATGCGCGTTACATATCGCGCATCGAAATAGTCGGCGAAAATCAAAATGACCTCTACACAAGCACGACCTTAGAAAGGAGACTAAAAGCGTTGTTACAGGAAGGGTTTGTCCCATGGGCATTTCTGAGAGGAGAGGATGTAGTAATAACAAGCGCAGTCATGAGGATTTTGAAAGATACAGGAATTGACTCTCTCAAATCATTAGCTGAGAGATTTGGCTGGAAGTATGGAGTTCACAGGGTTAACGGTAGGAACTGTAAGTCAATTAAGGTTTCATTCTCGGGGTTTGTAAGATTCCTGAGCGGAGACTATGAGGATAGATCAAACTCCGAAAGTGAATCTCCCGATAATCCGAAAGATGACCAAGACAATAGCGATGACACAGATGTTTCAGATTTCAGCGTTGAGAGTGCAATGGGATTAAGGAAGAAGGAAGAAGATGCTTGGAATGAGTTTGTTGAATCTGTTACCAAAGAGGATGCTAAAGAAGACAACGAGGAAGGACACGAAGGTAAAGAACATGAAGAACAGGATGAAGAGCAAGATAAAAGTGTGAAAAAAGATTCGACTGATGACGATCAAAGTTTACGGGAATCTGTAAACCAAGATACGACAAAGGACGAAGAATATTCTGATATTGATAACAAGATATTACAAATATACAACGACTTCAAGAAGTCTGTTCCATCCGATCTCTTACCATCAGCATTCATCAAAGCTGTTAGGAAGGAGTTTGGATCAGTTCAAGCAGTAAGGGAGAGAGTTGAGTATCTTGTTGAGAGTGGAAAACTTCCGAAAGCTGTGTTAGATGTTGAAGAGACTATCAAAGTTAGGGCAATTGACTATGTCCACATCATAGTGAATGGACGGGAATACAAGGCGGATACAGGTCAAGTTCTCGAAATTCCTCTAAGTGATTATGAATCTCTTCACCCAGAAGTCAAGGGATTTCTCATTCCTGTCGATTCGAATAGCGAGGAGGAATTTGAGATTGATTCTGAGTTTGATATTGGAATTGATGAAGGGGAAGTTAAAGAGGTCGATTCGCCATGAGATGCCCGTATTGTGGACAATTTCTTGAAAATTCCCTCCATAAAGCGTTGAATGGAGTTCAAACTGATGATGGAATTGTCATCACAAACATCGATTACGTTCTTGAAGTTGGAAACAGTATAAGGTTAGTTGCAGAGGAGAAACATACTTCCCGGCACTTCTGCAGTATTTATCAGCTTATAACCCTTAAGAGAGTGGCAACCGCCTTAAACACACCACTTCTACTCCTGTTTGTTGACGATGTCGAGGAGGAAGTTACAGTTTATGACGTTCCTTTGAACATCAGATTCCCAAGATTACATTACTACAACTTTGAACGGGAAGAACCTGTTTTTGTGGGTGATTACAGAGAGCTGAGACGTTTCCTATTGAAGAATTTTGTTTATCATGCTCCTTCCATGAAAAGGAGTTTTGAGAGGTGGTAAGATGCGGTTTAGAAGTCTGCGGGCAATTTCCCAGCTGATGGGAAAGGGAGTAGTTGCAACAATGAGGAATGGCAAGTATCACGATTTGATTGGAAGGGAAATCGTGATTAGAGATAGCAGAAACATCGTGTTTGCCAAAGCGAAGATCGTGGCAGTCTTTGAAAACTTGAAAGTGTTCAGAAAGCTCTTATGGAAATATTCAGGGTTTGAAAGCTTGGAGGAATGGGAGAAGAGAGCAAGAGATTTGAACGGAGGAAAACTTCCTCGCTACATTGTTCTCCTCAAACTGACTGAAAAACTCAAGACTGATCCATTATGCGGTTTTGAGAGCGCTAAGGAGTTGCTTAAGCATACTGTTTGAGGTGAGAGAGAATGAAGGCGGTGAGGTTTGATCCCATCAAAATGATCGAACAATCAGGAATCGGTGAGATTGTCGATCAATACTTGTGCGAGTTTGTTTGCGGAAAAGGAGAGTTTGGCAGGTGCAAATACTTCAAATGGGTTGGCAACATTCCCGTTTGCATAAGAAGAGTTGCGAAAAAGGAGAACAGGTTGATTCGGTGATCCTGTATATAATTGTATAGAGGTATGTATATGGCTGTGTTTGTTTTGGAGGGGATGAGAATGAGTGTTGAGGAATTGGTTAAGGTGTTGGTAGAGAAGGACAGCTTAAGTGAAGTAATCAACTCACCAGAGTTCATCGATTTGATAACGACTCTTGAAGATGAGAGCGATCTTAGGAAAGAGGTTGCCGAAAAGATTGCTAAAGAAATGGGTTGGAAGGGTAAAGTTCGGAAAGTTGATTTACCCGATGAACTTAAGGATTTACTCGAATTTGTCTATTGGCAAGGTTATGCAGTCGGTTTGAACGTCGGGAGAATCTTAACGGCTTACACGATTGAAAGTGTGGTCAAATCGTTTTTGGCTAAGATCGATCAGGAAGATAAAGACTTACGCTTGAAGATTGCAAGGATCTTCACCTATTTCTTCAAAGATGGGAGAGAGGTTAGCGATGTTGAGAAGAACATCATGAAGATTCTCAAGGAACAGGGATTCACTTACCGTGATATTGCAAAAGTAACAGGTAGGAGTCTCGAGACCATACACCGCTACCTGAAAGCTGAGGGATAAAGAACGTCACCAACGAATTCATTACGCGGAAACGCTGTATATTTTTCCTACCTATATTTATTAAGTGTCTGCTGTGCTTATGAGCATATATTTTCTCCTTTTAGTTTAGTTATTATGTGAGTCGACGTCTCGGAGAAGTTGGTTCTTGAAGGGTTTATTCTTTTTTAATTCAATCTTTATTATTATTTTCGAATTTGATTATTATCGTTTTGTTTTTAATATCAACTTCAATGATCGCAACCTTCCCGAAACTCCCGATGAATTTTGGAAGGTTGATGAGATAACCACTCCCATCCGATCTCTTGATAAGCTTCTTTTCAAATCTCAACATCCCGTCCTTATCGATGAATAAGGGAGTTCTCATTTGAATCTCACCGTTATGATCTTGTTTATCGTGTCAACTTCAACGAGAACTTCATCCCCATACTTCTCGATGAATCTCGGGAGGTAAATCAAGCAGATTTTACTATTCCCTCTCTTCGTCTTAACCAATTTGCGCTTGAACTTAACAATTCCGTTATCAACGATATACATCTTCAATCCCTAAGGATGAGCGGTTTCGCATAGTGATAGATGCATGTCAATATGGCTATTACGATGCTGACAGGGATCAACCTCCATAAGAAACTGCTCAGCATGTCTCCCCTTGATTCTGCAAGTTGCGCTCCCTCTTCACAATAATCGTAAATGATGGGAAGGAATTTGACAGCTACAATTAACATGATCATCAACGCAAACAATCCCGCAACCGTGAACTGTCCTCTTCTATCTGTGATCATGGCTAAAAAATAGAGAGGATTAAAGCTTCACCTACCTAAGAATCCAAGCAGTATCGCAACAGCGGTGATTGCTGGGATGAATCCTAAGATCAGCTGAGTTGTTGCATCGCTCACATTGACACTCTGAATTGTCTGAACTACAATCGGAATTGCAACTCCAACTCCCAAGATCGCAAGGACAATGACTCCCTTGATCCAATCGATGAAAGTGAGCTCTCCTCTCATGTCCTTGAGCATCCTGTAAGTGTTGACGATCTTCCTCCCGAATCCTACGATCTTACTCAACACCTCCTTTCTCACCCCCTTGCTAACGAGGGAGGAGCTACCTCCTCAAGCAGGTCAACTCCAAAGCTTATAAATCTTATGTCGAGTATAAAATTATAAAAATGTTTTTATATTTATTTAATCTCTTCTATGATACTTGTCGATATTGGGAGTATTTAACCATTGCTAAATCGATCACGATCATTTTTATTCACCCTTCATGTAAAATTCGTCTCGTTCAAAATTTTGAACCTACCCCTATTCCAATACCCTTTGAGTTGATACTGTTTTAGCGGTTGGTAATACTTTTTTCGTGTTGATGAATTAAGATTGGCTAAAGCCATTTCGATTTTCTTTTTGATAAGGCCTATATATACGTTGGAAGCCACTTTATATGATGATGTCGGAATATGATATATTGGGGGTTGTAGGAATAATTGTTGTAGCAGTAATAATCCATATGTTCCTCCAAAAGAGGCGACCTAGCCAGATTGAGGCTGCTATCGACTCTAGAGGTATTAATCTTAAGCATAAGTCCGAACCAAAAGTAGTAGTCCGTCTCATTGATTCAGAGAGAACTTTAGTTGAAGATGTAGAAGGTAGCTCTCGTTTCGACGAAATTGTCAGAGCCGAAGGTGGTAGGGAGAACATTATCAGACAAGTTAGAGGGAATTAATATGTTCGAGAGAATAAAGCGAAAAATAAAGCCAACCGTAAGAAAAGTCGATAAGGAAATTCCCTTTAGGGTAAAACGCATAGACGATCACATCCCCAAACCAATAGGAATTTTGCTTGAGAACTGTCAATACTACAGGTGTGAAAATATAACCACAGTGGGGATCCCCTCACCCATAGTAGACATTGGAGGTCGATTTGGCATTATTCGAAATATTAGAGCTTACTAACTTCTTTTCATCCAACAATTGTTGAAGAGTTAATTGTCAAGACAAAGTTAATATTATTTTTACCTTCCTTTTAACACTAAAGCGTTCTCTAATAATTGCTCTAGTTTTTCTCCCAACTCCTTTGCCTCATCAAGAGATAGCCCATATACATATCCAAATGAGTCCTCAACACGAACTTCAAATCTGCCTATTGTCTCCGATAGTGGTGGAGTTTTATTTAATAACCTATAAACTTGTTTCTTAGATACTCTCCCCTTTCTCATAAGTTCATACAAGTGTCTCTTAAGATAGGATCTAAACAAGTCCCAGATATTGTACATTTCATCTTTATCTAAGATGTTCCTAAAAGCCATCTTTACCATTGGGAGACCATTATCAGTCATAGTTGAGATGTATAGCCCTCTCTCCAGTTGAGAAGTCAATAAATCATACTTAACCCAATAATACCTATCGCTTAACTCCCTATAAATTTCCACGAAAATGCCAATTCTATAGGATTCTCTTTTAAGGTGATCGGTCATCAATAAGTTATGCTATCATAATTAAAAATTCTTTTGATTGTTGCATAGAAATTCCACTTGAACGGAAGGCTTGATTTTCCTCTCTTTTCTCTAAAAATTAAATTAGACAGGGAATCTGTTCACAAGCTGGGAGTAAAGCCTATCTGCCTGACGTGCAACCGCTAAGTAGTGCATCGCTCCAACACTTGCAGGTTTACGTCCTTGAATGAAATCTGCAACACTCTCAGGAACATCGTTCTCAATCATAAAGTTGTAATGCCATTTTCTGATTGTGTTTGCTGAAACTCTTTTGTATCTTGCTCTTTCGGTGTAATCGCGGTAGGAGATTTTTACCCGTCTTAATTCTTCCCTCGCAAACTCTAAAGGCATGTAGGCGAAATATCCTCTCTTCTGCCCCTTGCTAAATTCAAGGATGGGATATCTCGCAATACCCTTCTCCTCAATCTCTATCAGTTGCGCTCTGTCGAAAGTGTTAAGGAGAGGAACGGCATGTGATGCCCTGACTCCTGAGTAAATTAGAAGCTTAAAGAGGATGCGTATATCTTCGGGTTGGTTGATCACATGATTTTCCCATGCCTCAACAATCTCATCATCCGAGATGAAGATAGCTCTGACACCTGTCGGTTTCATCTTGCAAGCCTTCTTGAGCTTCTCCGCAACTCCCTCATCTAATCCTTTGACTTCAACGTAGAAATTGAGGAGGTTTCGAATGCTTCTCGCGAGCCAATTGTATCCCCTTTCACAGGAGTTCATTATCTCGAAGATATCCTCCTGTGATCTAATCGGCTTTGTGAGATATTTGTCCAAGTAGTGGATATACCTTTGAGCAGTATCCGGGTGAAGCTTCTTCTGTTCCAAGTATTTGATGAATTCCTTCTTTACTCTCCTGTAATCGATCAACGCACTGTCGAGCCCGCGACCCGGGTTCAAATCCCGGCCCGGGCGTATCTCTATTCCTGCTTCATATAACGCTATTCTTAACTTTGGGCAAATTCCATCCGAATTTGATGGATGCAATTCTAAGAATCGTTGTGATCAATGCTGATATGAACATGGCCACTTCAAGAGAGACAAATGAACTCAAGATGTAGAGGCTAGCACCACCAATCAGAGCAGCGGTTGCGTAGAATTCCCTTGTAAAGATTAGGGGAATTTCTCCAGCGAGAACATCCCTAATTATACCGCCACCTGCACCTGTAAACATAGAAGCAAACATAACACCGAGCGGCCCAAGTCCCGCATTCAAGGCTACGGTACCTCCAAGCGCAGCAAAAGCTCCCAAACCTACGGCATCAAAGTAAGGTAAAAGTCCAATAACATTAGAAACCCTTCTATACATACAGATAGTAACTGTTATAGCTACGATTGCTACGATAAAATCGGGTTCGCTTCTGAATGCCAAAGGAGGGACGTTGCCTGCGATTATGTCTCTTATAACTCCTCCTCCAAAAGCTGTAGCAAGACCCAGAAAGGCACAACCGAATATATCCATATCCTTGTCAATTCCCTTAAGCGCACCGCTCACAGCAAATGCAAATACTCCAACATAGTTCATCATCAACACTACGAGTTCAAAGACTCCCATTCTTTCCACCCTCGTGTTCTCTGGCTTATTTATCTTTTTTTAAAGGGCAGATGATAATTCAAAATGAAAACTGACACTGAAGAAATCGATGAGATTTACAATCGCTGAAAAGTGCGCCGGCCGGGATTTGAACCCGGGGCTGGGGCGTGGCAGGCCCCTGTGTTAGCCAGGCTACACCACCGGCGCTCGTTCAACCATAGGTAACATAGTTTATAACTGTTGCGGATGATGGTAAAAGCTTGCCCTTTCCTCATCAGAATATTTTAAGTCACGAACGATGGATTCTAACTCTTCCATAACCCTTAAAAGTTCTGAATGTTACGGATTCACTACTCTCAAACACCTTCCCACGGTCTTAGAGTTTTCAACAGCCTTCAAGACAACTTCTCTTGCATTCTTACATGCTTCGTACAGATTCAACCCCTTCGCAAGATGACAGGTTAAGGCGGAACTGTAAACGCACCCAGTTCCATGAACTTCATAGTTAAACAGCTTTGATTCAACCGTATAGAACTTTCCATCAAAGATTACATCGACACCTTTAAGCTTTCCACCTGTTATAACCACTGAACACCCGTAAGTTCTGCTTATCTCCTTTGCACACTCCCTTGCAGATTTCAAATCAGTAATTCTGCATTCACTCAAAGCCATTGCCTCATCAACGTTGGGAGTTAAAACTTCACAATGCTTTGCCAAGAATTTGTAAACATCTAAATTTTCAAAGTCGTAGCCAGTTGTAGATACGAGGACGGGATCAACAACACTAACTTCAACTTTTTTCATGTACTTTGCTATAACTTCACAGCCTTTCAAAACCAAGCCAACCTTAACTCCGACAATGTCCAAATCCTCAAAAACAGCATCAGCCTGCCCTTCAATACAATCACTCAAGTTAACAACACCCTTAACGCCACAGGTGTTCTGATAGGTTAAGGTTGTAACAACACCAGCGGGATGAAATCCCAAACTTTTTATCACCGCTAGATCAACGTAAATTCCAGCCCCATTACTAGGATCGACTCCAGCAAAGCTTACAACGGTTTTCATAACTTGTTCAAAAATTCATCCAAGGTCATAACACTCTGTTCCTGAGTTCTTAAGTTTTTAACTGCTATTTTACCCTCTTTAAGTTCTTTCTCACCAACGATTACAGCGTAATCTGCTGAGATGTCGTTTGCAAAGCTTAACTGCTTCTTAACACTTCTTTCCATAACATCCGTAATCGTGACAGCCTTAGACCTTATGGCATTGGCAATCTTCAAAGCCTCCTTCTCCAAGCCTCTAAAGCTTACTATCACAACTTTTGTAGGTTTTTCGACATCAACTTCACAGATTTCAGCAATCCTATCGAAGCCCAAAGCAAAGCCTGTTGCTGGAACATCATCTCCTCCAAACAGATGGGCTAAGCGATAACTTCCACCACCACAAATCTGATTTTGAGCACCCAACCCTTCAGCGTAAGCTTCGAAAACTATGCCGGTGTAATAATCAAGTCCTCTCGCAATTCCCAAGTCTATCTTAAACTCAACGCCAAGATCATCCAAGGTTTTGGCAACCTTCTCAATGTGCGTGAAATCGAAATCTGGAATTATCTCTCTAGCCTCTTCTATGATATCCGTATCACCGACAAGCTCTATCAAGGGATAAACGACTTCTTTTAGATCTTCTCTACCGATTTCATTAATGTAGCTGTCGAGCGTATCCAAATCCTTCTTGTCTATCAGCCTCATTATCTTTCCTGCAACTTTTTCATCCAAATCTCTCAATACGTGCCTTAACAAACCAACATGCCCAACATGCAGATCAAACTTGATATTCAAAGCACTCATTATCTCGTAAGCTAAGCTTATAACCTCAACATCAGCTAAATAGCTATCTGAACCTATCAATTCAACTCCAAACTGCCAGAACTCCCTGTATCTACCTTTCTGCGGTCTCTCATAGCGGAAGCAGTTTGCAAAGTAGTAGAAGCGGAGTGGCTTTGGCATTCCCATGCACTCGTTTACGTACATTCTCATCACAGGTGCAGTCAGCTCGGGTCTTAAAGCCAAATCTCTGCCACTCTTATCTTTGAAGGCGTAGATCTCCTCAACAATTCCCTCGCCAGACTTTATCGTGAAAAGTTCCAAATGTTCGAACGTAGGTGTCAAAACTTCTCTGTAACCGTAACTTTCGGCAATTCGCCTCATAACTTTCTCGATAGCTCTTCTCTTCTCCATCTCATCAGGCAAAAAGTCCCTCGTTCCTCTCGGTCTTTCGATTCTCACGAAGGGAGTTTGGGTGTAACATTTTAAAATTTCCATCTACAGTCTGCATGCACGAACTCGTGAAGTGCAACGGAATTAAGGAAGGCAAGAACGGTTTGGGGATTGTGGTCTGTGAGGGAAGCGTAGCTGGAGTTTTCACTCAAAACAAGTTTAAATCGCCCTCTGTTGTTGTAACTGAAGAACATATCAAAAACGGTTTTATAGAAGGGATTATTGCAA
This sequence comes from Archaeoglobus profundus DSM 5631, assembly GCF_000025285.1. Lineage (GTDB taxonomy): Archaea > Halobacteriota > Archaeoglobi > Archaeoglobales > Archaeoglobaceae > Archaeoglobus_B > Archaeoglobus_B profundus. The sequence goes on along the minus strand of NC_013741.1, from coordinate 1,362,842 downwards.
ACAGCGGTAACGCAAACGCTTTTACTGGAAAGCAGGGATACAAGGATGCAAAAAGAATGTGCCAGCTTTTAGCTGAAAAGCTAAAAACTAATACTGAGAGTATTGCGGTAGCTTCAACGGGAGTAATAGGAATTCAGCTCGACATGGAATGGATCGAATCGAGGTTTGAGAAAGTTTACGCTGGTTTGGGGAATAAGGAGGAGAATGCTCTGGCTTTTGCCAAATCCATAATGACTACCGATAGATTTCCAAAGTTTGCCAAATACAAGGAGGACTTTAAGATAGCCGGAGTTTGCAAGGGTGCTGGCATGATACACCCGAATATGGCGACAATGTTGGCATTCATATTCACGGATGCAAAGTTTGAGGCTGGGGAACTTAAGGAGATGCTGAGAACGGCTGTGAAATATTCTTTCAATGCCATAAGCGTCGATGGGGATACATCCACCAACGACATGGTTCTGCTCGTTGCCAAAGGTGAATGTGAAGTCAGTAGAGACAGATTTCTTAATGGTTTAAAGGATGTCTGTCTTAATTTGGCCAAGCAGATTGCGAGAGATGGAGAAGGAGCAACAAAGCTGATTAAGGTTACAATTGTCAATGCTAAGAGCGAGGAAGAGGCTTTTAAAGGTGCTAGGACTGTTGTATCCTCAAATTTGGTAAAGACTGCTGTATTCGGCAACGATCCAAATTGGGGTAGAATAATAGCATCTTTAGGCTATTCTGGAATTGATGTGAATGAAGAGCTTGATCTGAAGCTTTTGGGATACAGAGATGGTCACAAAATTGAAGAGGTTGAGCTTGTTAAGAACGGGGTGGGCTTAGGTAACGAGGGTATCGCTAGGAGAGTTATGGAGAAAAGCAACGAAATAGAGTTTATTATAAATCTAAAGCTCGGCAACGGTAACGGCTACGCGTACGGATGCGATTTGACTTACGATTATGTTAGAATAAATTCTGAATACACCACCTAGCTTTTCATAAGACATAAAGAATACAATTCAATAAAATTTTTGTACGACTTTGGAAAGAAGACAGCCAAGCCTTCGAATTCCGCAAAAAACGGTTATTTGAGTCAAAATACAGAAGTTAAGCTTATTTTCCGAGAGTGTCTTATTATAAAATATGGAGACGCTTAGAATTGGAATAATATCGAGGTGGAAGGCTACTTGCGGTATATCGCTTCACGCTGAAATGATTGCCAAGGAGTTCATTGAGATGGGTCACGAGGTGATTGTATTCGCTCCTAAGCTCGAATCAGCCAATAGGTGGTGGCATCACATAAGCTTGGGCGAGGATGAGCCTTATGTCGTGAGATGTTATGAGGAAAGGACTCCCGATGGAGGACAGGGTAGGTTTGACATCACACTACCAGAGCTTGACTACGTAATAGTAGAGTCCTACCAGTGGCTACCTCATGAGGATGTCGAAAGGACTTTGAGAAGATCAAACACTTTCAAGGTTGCAGTTGTGCACGAGCAAAGGAGAAGCGAGTTCAGATACAGCAATCCCTACATCTTCAACTACATAGCTGTATTTGACGATAGGTTTGCCAGAGAGGTTGTAAGCGGTGGGAACATCGTAGTTATTCCATATCCATGCCATCCAATCGTAAGAGGTAACAGGAGGTTTGCAGAGGATAAGCTAAGGTTCTTCACATTCGGAAGACAGCCAGTAGAGGAATACAAGGATTACATCGAAGCTCTGGACTGGCTCAGCAAATCATACGACTTCGAATACTTAGTGATCAGATCGAACCACTTACTGCCGTTCGATAGGGATTACCTCGTTCAGAGGGTTGAAAAGCTGAGTCTGGAAGATATCTACAGATATCTTCACAAGTCGGACATTCACCTAATTCCAAAGGGACAAACCGACGGTTGTGTGGTATCATCAACGCTCTGCCAGTGCTTAGGAGCTTTGATTCCGACAGTCGTACCGAACACGAGGCACTTTGAAAACCTGCCAACGATCGACGGTTATAAGCCAGCCGTGATTTACGAGAACGTTGAAGACTTGAAAGGCGAGCTCGTAAGGCTTATAGAAGACGAAGACTTTAGAAGGAGTGTTCTCAGATCAGCTGAGAGGTATGTTGAGGAGAATAGATGTGACAGGATTGCAAAGAAGTTCATAGAGCTTATGAAGAAGGCAATTCCAGTTGTTGCAAGGAGTTAAAATACCAACCTCTTTAACTCATCCCAAATTGCATCTATTCTCCTTTTTACATCGACATCCATTTCAACGACTTCTGGCCACTCTCTCTCGTAACCTTCTTCCTTCCACTTCTTCGTAGCGTCAATTCCCAACTTTCCACCCAAATTTGGTCTGTAAGTGGCGTGATCCAAGCTGTCTATTGGGCAATCTGGAATTATTACTACATCTCTGGCAGGATCAAACCGTGTGGTAACAGCCCAAATGACCTCTCTTATGTCGTGAACATTCACATCATCGTCCACAACTATAACTACCTTCGTTAAAGAGAGCATACCCATGCTCCACAATGCGAACATGACCTTCTTTGCATGCCCCGGATAGCGTTTTTTGATCGAAACTATCGCCAAGTTGTGGAAACAGCCTTCAATCGGCAGATTGATATCAACTATTTCTGGGTGCATGAACCTGATTATCGGCAAAAATATCCTCTCGGTAGCTTTTCCGAGCCAAGCGTCCTCCATAGGAGGTTTACCAACAACTGTTGCATGGTATATCGGATTTTCTCTATGGGTTATGCACTCAACATGAAAGACAGGATATGGTTCGACTGGTGTATAATAGCCTGTGTGATCGCCAAAAGGTCCTTCCGGCCTGAGTTCATCAACTTTTACATACCCCTCCAAAACTATCTCAGCGTTAGCTGGAACTAGAAGATCTACAGTCTCACATTCCACAAGTTTTATTCTCTCTTTCCTTATGAATCCAGCAAACGTAAACTCGTTGAAGTTCTCTGGCAACGGAGCTGTTGCGGAGTAGAGAATTGCTGGATCGACCCCTATAGCTACGGCAACCTCAAGCCTATCCTTACCCATCTCTTTAAGCTTCTTATAGTGCAATGCACCGTGCTTGTGAATCTGCCAGTGCATACCCGTTGTCTTCTCATCGAAAACTTGCATCCTGTACATTCCAACGTTCAACTCTTGAGTTTCAGGGTCTTTGGTTATGACAATCGGCAGTGTGATGAATCTACCTCCATCCTTAGGCCAGCACTTGAGTATTGGGAACTTCAGCAGATTTGGTTTATCCATTATCACCTCTTTACAAGCCCCTTTCTTGACTTTCTTTGGGATGAAATTGGCAAGCTCCTTCAATTTGCTCAAGCCCTTTAACCCGTCGAAAAGTGATTCAGGCTTAAATCTGAGGATATCAAGTAATCTTTCACCTATCTCCTCAAACCTCTCAACCTCTAAAGCCAATTTCATCCGTCTTTCAGTTCCAAAGGCGTTCATCAGAACTGGAATGTCGTAACCCTTCGGATTTTCAAATAGAAGTGCTTTGCCACCGCCTTTTACAACCCTATCCACTATTTCGGTCATCTCTAAAATAGGACTGACTTCGTGCTTTATTCTTGCCAGTTCGTTTTCAGCTTCAAGCCTTTCTATGAACCCTCTTAGATCTTCATACGGCATGAGTATTGTTGTAATTCATAAGCACTTTATTTTTTTAATTGTTAATAGTTAGTTAATTTCTTCACTTTTAAAGCTTCTGTTATACTCATAAAAATACAATAAAGACTATTTGATATTCTGTGGTAATGAATAGTAATCTGTCATCGTTGTTTAAATTTTCAACAAGTTGCGGGAGATCCATGATTGAGTGAGACATGAATTAGCTTAAACGTAATGTTTTATCTTTATTTTTTCCTCAGCAAGATTTAGAGAAAAAAGATTAATCAAGACAGAAAAAGGGAGATGTATGAATGTATTGATAACAGGCTTGCTTCCATACGACTCGGGAAAAACGACGCTTGCAAAATTTCTAATTGGGGAAGCATACGAGAGGGGAATCGATGTCGGTTTTTCGAAACCAATCAGTGGCATAAATGGATGGTACCAGTACGAGTATGTTGTGAAAAGTATTGAGGCTGGGTTGCTCATTGGGGAGGATTTATTTAAATTACACACAGCTACAAAAAGCTTAGATCCAATTGAATACGAAGGTCCAGTGGTTACACTTCTTCTACCACCAGATCCAGAAAAAGTTGGTTGGAATGTAGGCGCATACTCATCTGTCGGTCTTCTGAACCAAATTTCGGTAATCAGAATATCGGATTTAGAAAAAACTAAGCATTACTACGTCCCATCAAACATAGAGAGAACTGTAGTGTCTTTAAAAAGTGAAATTGAAAGGTTTCTAAACATCGTTAAAGCTGAACCTATAGAAGCTGAAAAATCTGAGGAGCTTTTGCTTAATTCGAGAAGTATAGCGGATAAATGCCTTCATTACTTAAAGAGGAAACACGAATTCTTCGTTATCGAGTCGTACAATAATGCTGCCGCACCGACGGCAAGTTCCCTCGAAGTAGATGTAGTTGCAGTCGTTGCACCCGGAAAAGTGGCAGTATTTAGTGGGAACGATTACAGAAGGGCAGTCTTAGCTCTTTCAAGCATCAAAGAACCTTGGAAAGTGACGACTGAGGACGTAATAACCTTACTGAATCCAGCATTGATCGTCGATATAGAACCGAAGAAGGCATCTAAGATCTTCGATGAGATCTGCGACGTTTTTAATAGTTGATTGACGAGAAAATTTTAAGTAAAAACTGGGGGGTAAAGTTGAGTCAATGGGTAGGTTACTGATAGTTTCTAACAGATTGCCAGTTACGGTTATAAGGAAAAAAGGTAGGATATATCTTCAACCAAGTGTTGGTGGATTAGCTACCGGACTAGCCTCAGTTTTAAGAAAGTACGACACGTTATGGGTCGGATGGCCGGGCATAGAGATGGAAAATTCGGAAGAAAATCTGGAAGCAAGAATGAAGTCTGAAGGCTTGTATCCCGTACATCTGTCAAAAGGTGAAGTTAACGGGTACTATCATGGCTTTTGCAACAAAACGATCTGGCCTCTTTTTCACGGCTTTCCACAGTATACAATCTACAATGAAAAATGGTGGAGTGTTTACAAAAAGGTAAATGAAAAGTTTTTAAACGTTGTAACTGAGATAGCGAAACCTGGAGATATAATCTGGATTCACGACTACCATCTCATGCTTCTGCCAAATCTTTTGAGGGAGGAGGCACCAGAAGCGAAGATAGGATTCTTTCTTCATATACCCTTTCCATCTTTCGAAATGTTTAGACTACTACCTTGGCGCAGAGATCTGCTTGAAGGTCTCCTTGGGGCAGATCTCATTGGCTTTCATATATACGATTACGTCCAGAACTTCCTTCAGTGCGTCCATCGTTTACTTGGATACGAGCATGAACTGGGTAAATTGATTGTAGAGGACAGAGTTGTAAAAGTCGACGCGTTTCCAATGGGGATAGATTACGATAAGTTCAAAGAGATTGCGAGTTCTCCACAAGTAGAAGAAGAAGTAAAAAAGATTCGTAAAAAATTAGGTGGCCGAAGAATAATACTGTCAATAGACAGGCTTGACTATACAAAAGGAATTCCTCTAAGGCTTGAGGCTTTCGATACGTTCCTTGAGAAATATCCCGAATACATCGGTAAGGTTACATTTGTTCTGAAACTCGTCCCGTCACGAACGAGAGTTGAACATTATGTACAGCTGAAGAAATACATTGACGAACTCGTTGGGAAGATTAATGGCAAATACGGTGATATTGATTGGACGCCAGTGCAGTACATCTACCGCTTCCTTCCATTAGAAAAACTCGTAGCACTTTACAGAGCTGCAGATGTTGCTCTAATCACACCTCTAAGAGATGGAATGAACATCGTTGCCAAGGAATTCGTAGCTTCTAAGGTTGATGGTAAAGGCGCTTTAATTTTAAGCGAAACTACCGGAGCTGCATTCGAGCTTGTGGAAGCGATTGTTGTGAATCCAAACAATAAGGAAGAAGTTGCCGAAGCACTGAAGAGAGCTTTGGAAATGTCTGAAGACGAGCAAATCAATCGCAACAGAGCGATGCAAGAGAGGTTGAGGCGTTATAATGTTGAAAAGTGGGCTGAGGAATTTATTCAAGAACTTAACAAAATTAAGGAAGTTCAGCAAGAATTTAGCACGAAATATCTTATGAGAGATGTTGATAGACTCCTGAAAGATTATCAGAATTCTTCCAAGAGATTACTATTGCTCGATTACGATGGAACCCTCGTTCCGCATGCGGATGATCCAAGGAAAGCTAAGCCCGATAAAGAGATTATAGATATTTTAGCCAAGCTTAGCGCTGATCAAAAGAATACAGTAGTAATCATAAGTGGAAGGGATAAGAAAACTCTTGAGGAGTGGTTTGAAAATTTGAACGTTGATTTGGTAGCTGAGCACGGTGCAGCTGTTAGAAAGAGTGGAAAATGGAAGTCAATAGAGAGTTTTGACGATTGGAAAGAAAGTGTTCGCCAAGTTCTTGAATTGTATGTAGACAGGACCCCAGGATCCTTCATCGAAGAAAAGGAGTTTTCGATTGTCTGGCATTATCGCAGAGCCAACCCAGAACTCGGGCAACGTAGGGCTGCAGAGCTGGAAAACGTTCTCATGAGTCTGATAGCAGGTACAGATCTCAATATTCTGAGGGGTGACAAGGTTATCGAGGTTAGGAAAGCTGGAGTAGATAAGGGGAGGGCTGCTTTGGAATGGCTTTCAGATGACTGGGAATTCATACTTGCTGCTGGTAACGATGTGACTGATGAAGACCTCTTTTCAGTTCTACCCGAAAATTCATATACGATTAAAATTGGCTTTAGCCCATCGAGAGCTAGGTACTACCTGACATCAGTACACGAGTTGAGAAATGTACTTAAAAAACTGCAAAAACTATAAACTTGCTTATAGACCAATTGAGTCTGTTACTGGCATCCAGCCCTATATCCAGTGAACTCTATGTGTATTGGGATGATCTCGTGCATCTTGTTCTAAATGTAATCGCTGGCACTAGTAATGTAGATCATTGTAGATCATATAGATTACCCGTTGTCAATAATAGATTGAAGGTGAGAGGTGTTATTAACTGGTCGAAGATTACTTGAGAATCTGTTAGACCGGATAGGTGCTGCGCTAAGATAGAAGCTATATGCCTTGAAATCTCAAGCTATCTTGTATGGGTTCTTGTGCTAGTTTCGCTATCGATTTACGGTTTTAAGATTGAAGGGTTTAACTCTGTTATTATCGGCTATGTCGTAATGCTCATTGTGCTATTGGTGAGTAGAAAAAGATCTATACCTAAAGCAAAGGTTTAGAGTATGAGCTACTCTTTGGTGTGTATAGAGTGTGGGAAAGAGCATGGGGAAGAATCCTACACATGCGACTGCGGTGGGCTTTTGGAAGTGAGGTTTAAAGACGTTGAGGTCGATTTTAAGCTTGACGGTAATCCTTGGGGAGTTTGGAAATATCGTTGTCTTTTACCAGTTAAAATTGATCCAGTTACACTGAAGGAAGGTGGAACTCCACTTTACAGGTGTGACAGCTTGAGTAAGGAGTTGAATTGCAGGGTTTACGTGAAGCACGAAGGAGCAAACCCTTCAGGCTCATTCAAAGACAGGGGAATGACCGTAGGCGTTACCAAAGCTTTGGAATTAGGTAAAAAGGCAGTTGCATGTGCATCGACTGGCAACACCTCCGCATCTATGGCTATGTATGCAGCCAAAGCTGGATTGAAGGCTTACGTACTTTTGCCAGCTGGCAAAGTTGCCTTAGGCAAAGTAGCCCAAGCTTTGATGCACGGAGCTAAGGTTATAGCCATCAAGGGCAACTTCGATAGGGCTTTAGAGTTAGTTAGACAGGTTTGTAAGGAGATGAACTTTTACCTTCTCAACTCGGTCAATCCGTTCAGATTAGAGGGACAAAAGACTATAGCCTTCGAAATAGTCGATGAGCTTGGATTTGTGCCAGATTACGTTGTCTTACCTGTGGGAAATGCCGGGAACATCTCCGCTATTTACAAGGGTTTCAAAGAACTCAAACAACTCAGCTTAATAGACTCCACTCCGAAGATGATTGGTGTTCAAGCTAAAGGTGCTAATCCGATATACAAGGCTGTAATGGAAGGAAAAGACGTTATAGAGCCCGTCACAAATCCAGAAACGGTTGCAACCGCTATAAGGATAGGAAATCCAGTAAATGCAAGAAAGGCTTTGAGAGCAATTTACGAATCAAAGGGAACGGCAGTAGAGGTCAATGACGAGGAGATAATACAGGCTCAAAAGGATTTAGCCAGAAAAGAAGGAATAGGTGTTGAGCCTGCATCAGCATCAAGCTTAGCTGGATTGAGGAAGTTAGTTGAAAACGGTTATATTGGAAGTGATGAGACTGTCGTCTGTATAACAACTGGTCATCTACTCAAAGATCCCGAAATCGTGTTAAAGGTGTGTGGTCAGCCGATAGAAGTGCCAGCAGAGTTTGAAGAGATTATAAAAGTCTTATAGTTTATGTATCCGAAAACTGAGCTAAAGAGGAAGCTTATTCACCTAATAGGATTGGTCATCCCATCAATTTACATATACCTTGGAAGAGATTTTACAATTTCATTTCTGATAGTCGTGTTATCCATTTTTATAGCTCTAGAACCAATTAGACTTGATAAAAAGCTTAGAGACGATTTAAAACAGACGCTGAGCTATATACGTTTAGAAGATGTCGAGAAAATTGTAGACGAGATTGCGAGAGGTCACGAGAAAAAGAGAATTGGTGCGCACATATTCTTTGTCATTGCATCTCTGCTCGTAATATGGTTCTTTCCTGAAGTAGCTGTAGGAGTCATTACAGTCGCCGTGATAAGCGATGCGTTAGCCTCTTTGGTTGGAAAGGCATTTGGCAGAGTTAAAATCAAAAACAAGAGTCTTGAAGGATTTTTAGCCTATACGATATCGGCTTACCTCATACTGACGTATTTTGGTATTCCTTATGCGCTTTTAGGTGCGTTAATAGGTGCTTTAACTGAGCTGTTCAACATTCCACCAGACGACAACTTTTCCTGCCAGATCACGATGGCTGTTGCTTTATATTTAGTAAATTGGTTAAGTTTTTAATCAGTTGTAAGCTGCTTAGCCAAATGGAAGAGAAACACTGGGCTGATGTTATTGCTGAGGATTTGCTTAAGCTACGTGAGGATCATAGAATTGCAACAGGCATAACTCCTTCTGGACCAATTCACATAGGCAATTTAAGGGAGATGCTAACAGCGGATGCGATTAGAAGGGCAATCATCGACAAGGGTGGAAAGGCTGAAATCGTTTACGTTGCAGATACGTTCGATCCTCTGAGGAGGAGATATCCTTTCCTGCCTAAGGAATACGAGGAATACGTTGGAATGCCTTTAAGCTTGATACCCGATCCAGAAGATTGTCACGACAACTATGCGGAGCATTTCTTGCAACCGTTTTTGGAATCTCTCGAAATACTCGAAATTCCCGTTGTTGTTAAGAAGGCAGATGAGATGTATAGAAACGGTGAATACGAAGAGGTAACTAAAATTTCACTTCAGCAAAGGGATAACATTGCAAGAATACTCGAAGAGGTTACTGGCAGAAAAATCGAAAGCGATTGGTATCCTTTCATGCCACTATGCAAAAACTGCAAAAGGCTTACCACCACTAAAATCGTGAGCTTTGACGACAAGCGTATAAGCTATGTTTGCAGCTGTGGTGATGAAGGAGAAGTCAGTTATAGAGAGGGTAAGCTCGTATGGCGTGTAGATTGGCCAGCAAGGTGGCGGATTTTGGGTATAACCTGCGAGCCTTTTGGCAAAGACCATGCCTCAGCAGGTGGTAGCTACGATACTGGCAAGAGACTTGCAAGGGAGATTTTCGGCATAGAACCTCCCTATCCAGTTCCATACGAGTGGATAAACCTCAAGGGAGTTGGAGCGATGAGTTCTTCTAAAGGTGTCGTTGTGCCAGTCAGGGAGTTCATAGAGATTGTTCCGCCAGAGATTGTCAGATACATGATAATCAGAGTCAAACCGAAGAAGCATATTGACTTTGATCCAGCAAATCTGCTCGAATTAGTCGATGAGTTTGAAGATGGATTGAAGAATGGGGACAGGGCTGTCCAACTCTCCATGATCTCTGGAGTCGTTTACAGCGAGGTTCCCTTTAGACATCTCATCGTTGTAGGGCAGATTGCGAAGTGGGATTTGAACAAAGTTCTTGAAATAATCGAGAGGACTGGATACAGGGTCGATGAAGTTACTCTAAGAGATGTGGAGAGGAGGCTGAAATACGCTAAGGCTTGGCTCGAAAAGTTCGCAAGTGAAAGGCTGAAGTTCGAAATTGCCGAAAAGGTTGATGCAAGTCTGTTCAGCGAGGAGGAGCTCGAATTTCTAAAGAGGTTTGCGAATGAGCTTAGTGAAGATATGAGTGCCGAGGAAATACACAACAAGGTTTACGAGGTTGCAAACACCCTCGGTTTAAAGCCAGCTAAAGCGTTTCAGGCAATTTACAAAGCTATACTAGGCAAAACCTACGGTCCAAGGGCTGGATACTTCATCAAGACTCTAGGGGTAAATTGGTTTAAAGAGAGGGTTAAAGAAATATTGAGCTAAATTTGTGTGTAAACAACTTTACAACTCTTTTTGCGTGAAGCCAACTTTCTGATGGCTTCAATACCTTTTTCGGTGATTGGCTGAACTTCTAGGTATCCTTGATCGACTGCACCCTTAACTATCTTCTCACCTCTATCGCTACGAATTATGATCGTACTCCAGCCATCATCCGATCCGACACTACCGAAGCTTATATCCGCAAATTCAGCTGTGAAGTCGTTGCAGAACTTACATGAAGTTCTTACAGCATCTTTTAGCTCCTTCAGTGGAATTGTCTTAACCTCTCCTTTCACCCAAGCCATCAGCTTGCCCTTCTTTATGTCGAACTTCTCCACATCCTCTATTTTCACACCAATTTCTTCCAACTTATGCTTGAGCAAATCCCTTGAGAATGTCTCCATGCAAAACAGACCTAGGACAACGCTGACTTTTTCAGCACCTAAACTGTGCCCAGACATCTGAGCGTTCCTAATTGCCTTTACATGACAAGGTAACCCTACCAATGCTATACTCTTTTTACCCATCTTGATAGCATCTTTCACACCGAGCAGAACTAGGCATTGAGTGTATTTTGATCCGGTGGAAGCAAGCAAATCTTCTTTACTTATCGCAACTATTGGCTTAGGATTCCAAGATTCATCTCTTCCCGTAACGACTGCGGAATCAATAGCACCGCTTTCAAGCAGATACGTAAGAATTGCCGTAACAGCTCCACCATCCTGAGCCTTACTCCTTATATTTTCATCAGTAGCCCTACCAGCTAAAATCTCACGATAGTATCCTATCGCATCGTCCTTTCTTTTTTCACCAAAGATCTCGATCTCAGCTTTAGATTCACTAAAGTAGTTAACCGGGCAAACATCGTAACAAACTCCACAGTGCTCGCAATTCTCTGCAACAGGCCTTTCATTCTCATAATGTATATACTTGCAGAAGGCACCACACGCTCCGCAGTAGCAACACTTGCCTGACAAGATTATATCAACTTCCAACTCTTCGAAAGGATTCATACCGCTATGTCCCTATGTGCCACAATATATACTTTAAGGTTGATCATCACATATCAAAATATTCCCTCTCTTTGCAGATTCTCGTAAGCATCTACAGCACAGTTCGTTATAATCGTCATAGCTTTACCCAGAGTTTCAATTGCTGAATCGACATCGACAAAATCAACGTTTGAAACTATATCGTAAACTTGTCTAAATCTCTCATCCCCCGTGGAGTTGTAGGCTATACCGACTTCAACGCTCAAAGCTGAGAAAAACTCCAAAATTACCTTCAAGCCACCATCGAACTCTTTATCCTTCAAACCTTCCAAGCTCTTAACGAGCTTCATACCTATTATTAGTTCGGACTTAAGCTTTTCAGAGTACTGATAAAGCTTCAAGCTGTCCTTCATTGACGGTATTTTGAAAGATAATATATAATGGTTGCGTTAGCAATAAAAAGCCTGAAAAATTATCAGCTAAGGGATGATGACGCCCACTGTGCCTGAAAAAATGATGAAACTGGGCAGGTCTGACCTCAGTAAGCCGGATGTTCTTCGAAAGTATACTTGACTGTTAAGAAGTTGGATTTGAACTCTTTGATTTCGTTTTTGATATCTTTGATAGGTTTTTTATCCTTCAGAGCCATATCTATAAACCTTGCAATCTCTCTCATCTCATCCTCCTTCATCCCCAACCTCGTTACCTCCTGTACTCCTATCCTTATTCCACTTGCTTTATCGTCGTCCCACGGTAGTAGGCAGGGATTTGTGAGTATGTTTGCCTTCTCAAGCTTTCCAACAACTTCGCACCCATTCCCAACATCCACAACGACCTGATGAGACTTGGTGAATTCCAAGTGAGGGCAAAGGACGTTGTAACCTAGGTTGTAAAGTTCCTCAGCGAGAGCTTTAGCGTTTCTGACAATCTGTCTTGCGTAATCCCTTCCAAATTCCAGCATCTCTATGCAAGCCATTGCATATCCAGCTAAACTGTGTATGTGGTGATTGCTGACTACGCACGGCATGACTCCGTAGTCTATCATCTCAGCCAACTCCTCCTTACACATGATTACGGCTCTTTGGGGACCGGGGAATGTTTTGTGAGTTGAAGCTGTTACGACGTCAGCTCCCTCCTTAATAGGATCCTGAAACTCCTTCCCAGCTATCAACCCCAAAACGTGACTGCCATCGTACATTACCCTCGCTCCCACCTCATGCGCTACCTCAACCAATTCCTTCACAGGATGTGAGAAGAGAAAGACACTAGCACCGAGTATGACCAGCTTTGGCCTTTCTTCGATTATCTTTTTCTTAGCGTTATCTAGGTCGATGTTAAATTCTGAAGGATCAAAGGGCATTTCCACGGTTCTTAGACATCTAACATTTGCAGAATCATGAAATGAGAAGTGCCCTCCACACTTTACTGGCAAAGCAAGTATCTTATCACCGCACTCAGTCAAAGCTCTGTAAACCGCCAAATTTGCGATGGTTCCAGATATCGGTTTAACATTGGCATGTTCACAACCGAACAACTCCTTGGTATACTTGATTGCCAACTCCTCCAGCCTGTCTATGATGTTGCATCCGCTGTAAATTCTTTTCTCAACATCTCCCATTGCATATCTATGTCCAAAATCGCTGAGATAGCATTCTCTGACGAACTTGCTCGTCACGTTCTCGCTTGCAATGAGTGGAATTACAGACTTCATATATTCGGACTGCTGTCTTATCAAATCGAACACTTCCACACAACCACCTCACATGAGCACATCGTACAAGCCTACCTTCTTCAAGATTTCACCCGATTTCGAGTGGGGTGTTCTTAAAACACTGTCGTTTGACTTTTCAATCTCCCTAGCCTCATCCGCAAGTTTTCCCGCAATTCTCATCATTTCGTGAGCAGTGGCGCATAGGGTAATGTAGTTTTCGGCATCCTTCTCGACAAAACAAGCTTTATGCGTTATCTTTGAAATATTCTCAGCTATTATGTAGCTCGCAATTGCTTTGGCTCTGGCGTACGGATTGCAAAAACCAGCAAACTTTACAGCCGTGTTATAATCTACTACAACCTTCGGAAGGTAATCCTCCTTCAAAGCCCTGTTTATCTCGTACTGCAGTAACCTGATAATCCCCGTCACAGCTAAAACCTTAAGCAAATCCGAGTTGTAGAGCACCATCTCTGTAGGATCTAAAAATTCTCTCCTCGCACCAATCATAGCATCTGCTTTTACCACTATGTAACCCCAGTTCAAGCTATCTAGCCAATCCTTACTGGCTCTATCCGTAATAACGATCACTCTATCACTCAGATTAACATCTTTGAGGAATTTCTCAGCATTCGGGCATGTAACTATCTTAAGGTCAAAATCTCTCTTTTCAAGTTCCTCAAGTACTTCCACCTTTATTTTGGAACCCGAAGAAACTACGAAAGTCTCTATATCTCCTCTCATTGCCAACTCATCTAAACAATACTCTAAAAGAACGGCAGAACCTATAGCACCGAGCTTGGCTATACCAATTCTCATACGAATTTACCTCCCTTTGATTTTCTTTCCTATTTCTTTAATAGCCTTTACCTTATCTCTACCTATGGGCGTACCTACTATGAATATGTCAACATTAAAAGACTCTATTCTGGCCACTACATCGTTAACCTTCCCATAAAGGCAGAATTTATCGATCAGCTCGTCATCTATTTTTATCTCGTCGAACTTACCTTTCGAAATCTTTTTCCTAATATCGGTAACGACATCGTAAGGAATTCCCTCCTTCTCTGCAAAACTCCTCGAGCTACCAGCAATTATAAAGGCTACAACGATCTTGGCAATCTTTTTAGCTCTATCTACATCGTCATCAACGCATACCGGCATACAAAGTCCGACAGTCTTACTCGTTTTTATTTCAGGTAGGGTAGCATTCAGAATAACTCCATCCCCGATTTCGAGAGCAAGCTCAATCATTTTACTACCTTGAGCGCCCACAAAGATCGGAACTCTTCTTGCAAAAGGAATAACGCTCATACACTTAAACAGATCTCCTTCATAAGTCCTACCATTCATAAGAGCTTTTATGAGCTCTACAGCCTCTTTAACTGTCTTCAACGGCTTCTCTCTCCTTATCCCCAAGCTATTCAAGGTCATCTTATCTCCAGCGGAAATTCCCAAAACAGCTCTACCACCGCTTATCTCGTCTAAAGTAAAGATGATTGATGCTATCAGTGCCGGATGAGTAGTATAGGGGTTTGTAGCCCCAACACCTATCTTTGCCCTGTGAGTCTTTAAAGCGATGGTCGTTAAAATAGGAATGGGGTTTCTGTTGTTGTAGTGCTCCGTGATCCAAATGTAATCGTATTCGTAATCTTCCGCGAGTTTAGCCAAGTATTCGATTTCATAGAACGGTTTGTCAGGCTTTAGCTCAATTCCTAGCTCCATAATTCGGCGAGAAAGAGAGAAAATTTAAATTTTATTAAAAAATGCCACTTCCAGTTCTCAAGGCACGATTAGAAATCAATTGATGATGAGCATGCCGAAAAAGGCAGAATCTAGTAAAACTTAAAAACCAACGAATAATAATGAGCAACGTGCCGACTGGCTTGGTAATCTTGTACGTATTAATTGTAACTTTCGGAATAGCATCTCTCCTGAGCAGGGACAACTTCTACTCAGCCCTTTACATGTGTCTTACCATGATATGTATAGCTGGAGTGTACGCTTACTATGGGATTCATTCTGCATTCGCACTTATCGCCTTAATATTCATCGGAGCCCTGGGAGCAGTAACTTTGGTTTTGGCCTACTCGTATCGAGAGAAGGCATCTATCAAATACAAGCTCAGGTGGATATTCTTCGCGCTTGCAGTTGCAGTCTTTCTTGCTCTGGTTGCACCTCTTACAGTTATTGACAATCCGAGAGATTACGTAACATCTTTAATAGGCTTTGAACCCATCTTCTTTCTATTCAGCCTATCTTTACTCGTGATGATCCCATTAATCGAGGTTTGGAGGTGTAAATCTTGATACTGGCACTGGTGATGCTGATAATAGGTTCAATAATGCTTGTTTCGAGTAGAGATCTTGTAAGGTTACTGATATCCTTGGAATTCCTATTCGCCTCTTTGTTCTTATCGATCCTAGGCATCATGAACTCTCCACAGGGGTACGAAACGTTGGTGGCTGTTATCTTCACGAGTTCTTCCGAACTCATGATTCTCGTTGCCGTAATAACGATATTCAGTAAAATGTTTAGAACGACGAGTTTGGAGGGTGATAAGATTGATTGAAGTCGCGATACCGCTGGTAGCTTTGATAATTGCCCCGCTAATCGTGAGAGGACATCTGATAACGTCTTTAGCTTATGTGCTGTCATGTATACTCATCGCCTTGAAGCTCACTTCCAGAGGCTATATCCACCTTCTCAGCTTTCCCTCACCAGTAGGTGACTTTTATTTATTCTCCGACGGTATTTCGAACATTTTTGGATTTACGATAGCTCTGATTTCGAGTATGGTCGCTCTATATTCTTACCCTTACATGAAACACAGATTCGAAGAGATGGGATTGGGTGAAGGCGAATTTAGAAAGTATTGGTTCCTGTACAACCTATACGCGTATTCAATGCTGTTACTGGTCTACTCAGCAAATCTACTCCTCCTTTACGTTTTCCTCGAAATATCGCTAGTTTCTTCGTTTCTACTGATATACTACTATGGATATGGAAATAGAAGGTGGGTTGCTCTGCTCTACTTCGTTTGGACACATGTAGCTGGTGTTTTAACATTGATAGGGTTCATAATCGTCGGATTGAAAAATCAAACGTTGCTGATGCCCTACATTAAAGTGATACCTATGGTTGCATGGATTCTGATATTTCTCGGAATGGTAATCAAATTGCCGGGATTAGGATTTCACATCTGGCTCCCCTATGCCCATGCTGAAGCTCCTACGCCAGTAAGTGCCCTACTAAGCCCGTTAACTGTCGGTCTGGCTGGGTATATTCTTTTAAGAATTTATGAAATAGATCCAAGCTTTGTTATAAAATTCAGAGATCAAATATTTCTTTACGGATTTCTAACAAGTTTCGTAGCAGGCCTTATCGTTTTCAAGCAGAGAGACTTCAAGAGGCTTTTAGCCTATTCAACCGTTTCCCAAATGGGTTACATGCTGATGGCCCTCTGTTTGGGAACATACGGTATGTTCGGTCTAGTTATTCAATACGTATCACACGCATTCGGAAAATCCATACTCTTCATGAGTGCCGGAGCTTTGATAATGGCCTACCATCTTAGAGATATCGAGAAAATGGGTGGATTGCACGAGCAAGTTCCAGAAATAGCGAACGCATCCCTCTTAGGCTTCATGAACTTGAGCGGGATTGTAACGATAGGCTTGCTCGGAGAGTTCTTCATTCTTAGAGGTGTTGTGGAGTTCTACGGAATCGGTAGGGTGGCTATGATGGTTATAGTTGCTTTCATAATTTCCGGGCTTTACAGCTTCTACACCATGAAGAGGATATACTACGGTAAGCCTAAAGACTATCCGAGCAAGAGGATTGCTCTATCCGTTAAAATACCCCTGTACGTTATAGGTTTAATATCTATAATAACTCTCTTCACTGCAAAATACATCGTCGATGCTTTGATGGAGGTGTTTGCATGATAATCGCGTTGATAATCTTGCCGATGATATTCAGCATTCCTACAGCTATTGCGTGGTATCTCTGGAGGAAAAATCTCGCTGTTACATCCGTTTTTGGCTTGTTCCTATCGTTCATTTTAACAATATACACCTACAACTTGCCAGATTCAACAATCAGCTATCCGTGGATACCCCAGCTTGGAATAAGCTTCACGTTTATATTGGACTATTTGAGCAAGACGATGGGACTTTTAACGGCTTTTATAGCGTTCCTAATAGGAGTTTACAGCTTGGAATACATGAAGCATGACTATCGCTTGGGATGGTACTGGTTTTTCTTTAACACGTTCACGTCTTCAATGCTCTTAGTTGTTTACAGCGACAACCTCCTCTCTTTGCTCATAGGATGGGAAGGCTTGGGCTTGGCATCCTGGGCTTTAATAGGGCATTGGTTCAGGGATGATGACGAACTCAGCTACGTTGGAGAGATAGGAAGAAGGGTTTGGAAGCTTAAAATGTTCTGGTCACCGAGCTTCTCAGCTTGGAGAGCCATATCGACTATAAGGATAGGAGACATGCCGATGTTCTTCGCCATTGCGGTAATATTCGCACTGACGCAAAATCTCAACGTATCGTCAATGGATTGGCATACTGTCTTCAAAGATTTGGGATTCGCTTCGAGCATAGTGTTGCTAGCTTTAATGATGGGGCCCTTTACAAAGTCCGCACAGCTACCATTTAGCGAATGGCTCATGACTGCAATGACCGGTCCGACTACCGTTTCAGCCTTGCTTCACTCAGCCACGATGGTAGCGGCGGGAGCATACCTCTTCATGCGCCTCAGCTGGTATATCGAGCCTTGGAACATCCATGAACTCGAATTCGCTTACACCTTAATCCTGTTCTTAGGGTTATCCTCATCCCTTTACGGTGCACTCGTAGCCTTAGCCTGTAGAGAAAGAAAGGTCCTGCTCGCCTCTTCAACCCTCTCAAGCCTTGGAATAATGTTTGCAGTTACATCTCTGAGTTTCTGGTTCGGTAGAATAGCGATAATCCTCGCATTTCTCTACCTCGTCGTTCATGCGTTAGCCAAAGCTACACTGTTCTTAGTAGCTGGACATCTAATTCACGCCACTCACAACAGATTCCACTGCAAAGTCAACTTTAGGAAGATGCCATCAGCCTTCATCGCAACCTTAATTGCCACACTCTGCCTTTCTGGAATCCCTCCTTTCACGGCTTACTGGGTTAAATCGGGAATGGAAGAACTATTACATCATCTCGAAGAGTTCGGATATTACCCCTTAGCTTTGTTTCTGCTAACATCCGTAATTTATTCCGCATTTCTCGCAAAATTCTTGAGTTTAAACTTCTTAAAGGGTAGAGAAGTTGAGATATACACACACAGGGAAATTTTGATGCAAACGTCTTACATCGTAATGTGCCTAACGCTCTTACCTTTAATAGTCTACGTTTTCAGAGAGGTTAGCGAAAGTTCGGTAATCGTGGGAATTATTTTGGCTATTGCTTACGTCTTAGCTATACTCAAGCCCACTTACGAATCGAGGGTGGGTCAGTTTTTGAGTGATAGGATGTATCTGATGGCTTTAAACGACTTGATAGTTCCCAGTATTGGAAGGGCTTTCATCTTCCTTTGCTATTACTTCGACAAAGCCGTAGATTTGTTTGCCCATACAGTTATACCGGAGATGTTCGAAAACGTATCGAATGCTATCAGAAGCGTTCAGAGAAAGAGGCTTACGAAATACGTTGAGTTTGTAATCGGACTGCTGTTTACTATACTTTTGATAGCGGGGTGGTTTGAATGGAAATTGTAGCATTAATAGTTCTATCGATAGGAGCGGTATTATCTCTGAAAAGTAGATCGGCGGGAATAGTAGCTTGCATAATTTCCGCTATGCTCACATTCAGTACCAATCCTTTCCTAGCCCTGATAACTGTCATCGCAATCTTAAACCTCGCATCTCTAACTCTGCTGAAGTGGAAGAGTCACTTAACTCTCCCAATTCTGATGCTCATAGCAACGCTTCACGCATTTCAATCGAACGATCTCGCAGTCCTGATAGTTTGCTTCATAGCTGGAAGCGTTCCAACGTACGCCCTAATACTGCTTTCGGAGGACGATGTAAAACCAGATACAGCGGTAAAATACATCACGTTCATGGTTTTAGCGACAGTCTTGTTCATCTTCGGCCTTATCAACTTGAACACGGTCATCGGCAAGATCTTATTCTTGATCGGCCTAGCATTGGAAGTGGGAATTGCTCCGTTGCACATCTGGGTTCCAGACGTTTTTGAGGAAGGTGATCCGGTTACGGTTGCTGTAATTGCAAGCTTGGCAAAGTTCATTCCATTCCTCATAGCCTTCAGGGTTTTGAGCTTGGATGAGATCACATTTGCCTTCATATTCGCACTGTCAGTTTTATCCATGCTCGTAGGAAACGTCGGAGCCTTAACTTCCAATAAACCTCAGAGAATCTTGGCGTATTCTACGATTGCGAACATGGGTTACGTGACATCAGCTTTAACGACTTTAAATCCACTAGGATTTGCTGGAGCTTTCATACAGCTTTTGGCAAACTCAGCTGGAAAGATCGGATTTTTCACAGCTTTAAAAGATGGTGCAAATAAAGTTCAGACATACCTCCTCGCATTCTCTATGATAGGCGTGCCACCACTCCTAGGCTTTTGGGGTAAATTTTTCATACTGACATCGCTGATAAAGTCTAATCTGCTTATATTAGCGGTAATCTTAGTTATAAACTCCGTTATATCTGTCCCCTACTACGTCAGACTCGCTGGCATGTATGAAAGAGGTAGAAGTCTAATCGTTTCAGCAGTTGTGACTGCATGCGTCTTAATATCTCTGATAATTTACCCAACACCAATATATGAGGGGGTGATAGCTTGTTGGATGCGCTGACGTTGATTGGTTTAGTAGTGGCTGTAGGCTTAGTCATCGATTTGATAATGCTTATACTTACCAAACTTCTTCCCGAGAAGGTCAAAAGCGAAGTAAAGGAGATGAGGTACGAAGCTGGAAATGTTCCAATAGAGAGACCAAAGCACGCTCTACCCTTCCAATACGTCCCCTATCTGATTCTGTTTTTAGCGGTTGAACCCATAGCAGTCCTAATGCTACTTCTGTCACCATTCAGCGATTACATCAAATTCTTAGCTGTGACACTGGCTTTGTTAATTCCACCGTTGTTGGGAGGTGTTAAGCTTGCTGAAAGAGTGGGGAACTAAGTGGAGTCTTTGGCCAGTTCATTTGGTTACCGCATGTTGTGGAGTTGAATTGGCGCACGCTTACGCATGTGGCTATGACGCTGAAAGAATAGGTAGCTTGAACTACGGTATATGCAGACAGACAAATCTGATAATCGTTGAAGGAGCTATCACAAGAAAGATGGCTAGAGTTTTGAGGATAACTTGGGAGCAGATGCCAAATCCTAAGTTTGTTATAGTTATGGGAGCTTGCGGTATTAAGGGTGGATTATTCAAGAACAGCTATCACATGGTTAGACCGTGGGATGTTGTCCCTGTGGATGTTTTCGTTCCTGGTTGTCCTCCAACGCCGGAGGCTCTTATCAGGGGTATTGTTGCTCTTCAGAAAAAAATAGAAGGGAAAGAAGATTTTGACAAGTTTGAAGAGGTAAGCATAGAAGTTGAGAAAGGTAAGGTCAGAAAGTTACCTCCTTTGAAAGAGTTTAGAGTGGAGAATCCAGCTGTAGTTCCGAACGTTGAGAGGGGCAGGGATGATTATGCTAAGACTTTAGAAGATGTCTTGGGAGTTAGAGTTTATACCGTGGGTAAAGACCACTACTACGCATTTGTAGATGATGTTAAGAGGTCGGCGGAAATCTTAGCCCACTTAGGTTTTGACAACGTTAAAGATGTTAACGTCTTGGATGTTCCACATGAAGATACATTCATCGTTGAGTTTACACTCCACAACTACGAAAACTACAAGCTCGTAACGCTAGCCAAAAGAATTAGTAGGAAAAACCCGAAGGTGGAGAGTCTGTCGGATATCTTTCCGTCGTCTGATTACATGGAGAGGGAGATGCACGAATTCTTTGGAGTTGTATTCGAGGGAAACAAATGGATGGGAAGAAACTTCCTCCTAGATGTTTCCACACCTAAGTTTCCATTAAGGAAAGATTTCAGGCTTGAATCGCAGAGTATAGAGGAAGAGAGACCTTTCTTGCAAGATTTTGATGGTAACTTGGACGTTACAAAACTCCCAGATGAATTCGTTAAGGGAGACGAATATATCCTTGTAGTTGGACCCCAGCATCCCGGAAGCGGACACATGAGGTTGATAGTAAAGCTCGATGGAGACATCATAAAAGATGTAATTCCAGATCCGGGATACGTTCACAGAGGTGTTGAGAAAATTGCTGAGAGCAGAATATACATCAAGAACATACCTCTAGTGGAAAGACCATGCATAACGGATTTTGCAAATTATGACATCTGTTACGTCAAGGCTATAGAAGAAGCTCTAGGAATTGAGGTTTCTGAGAGAGCCAAATACATTAGAACGATCTTAGCTGAGCTATGCAGGATTGGAACACATCTGTACGATGCGGGAATTCTCTCCATATTTTTGGGACATTCGACTGGATTCATGTGGGCTTTCGGTTTGAGAGAGTTCGTATGTGAAGCTCTAACGATTTTAACTGGCGCAAGAGTTACAGGTTCCTTCATAGTTCCCGGAGGAGTAAGATGGGACGTCAGCGATGAAAAGCTGAGGAGAGTCAGAGAAATCGTTTTGGCTATGAGGAGAAGACTTGAAAAGTTCGAGAAAATGTTCGTTAAAAATCCCACGGTTGTGGCGAGACTTGAAAACGTCGGGATTTTGAGTAAGAAGGATGCGAAAGAGCTGGGGATAGTGGGACCTTTCTTAAGGGCATCCAACGTAAGGCACGATTGGAGATTAAAGGGTTACGAAGCTTACGACTGCGTCGATTGGGATGTAGTCACCGCTGAAGAAGGAGACTCCTATGCTAGGTTACTTGTGAGAGTTGAAGAGATAAATCAGAGCATTAAAATAATAGATCAGCTTGTTAGAGATTTGCCGAGCGGGGAAACAAAGGTGGATATGTGGAAATTGACGGATTTGGTATTGCCTCTCGGAGAATTTGTCTCATGTGTTGAGGGTGCGAGAGGCACAATATACATGTCCATCGTTAGCGACGGCGAATCTACGACTCCTTACAGGTTCAGAATAGTTACCCCCTCATGGTACAACCTCAGAGGATTCGTTGAAGCTTGTAAAGGAGAGAGGCTTGCAGATTTGCAGGCTATTTACGGTAGCTTTGGATACTTCCCACCAGAAGCGGACAGGTGATAGGTATGTTGAATGTTCCAATAGTTCAGGGTTTGATAAACAGAATAGCGGAAATACCGCTGTTAGGTTTAATAGTCGAAAGAGAAGTCTTTGCCGTCCTTATAGCGCCCGGGCTTCTTGCGTTGCTACTCTATTTGGGAATAACAATATGGTTTGAGAGAAAAATTGCAGCAAGGATTCAGTGGAGGGTTGGACCTAAAGAGGTCTCACCGCACATCGGAGGGCTTTTGCAAGTTTTGGCAGATGCGCTGAGATACTTGTATCAGGAGGTAATAGTTCACAGGGATGCCAACAAAGTAT
The DNA here is from genome assembly GCF_000025285.1 of Archaeoglobus profundus DSM 5631. GTDB lineage: Archaea > Halobacteriota > Archaeoglobi > Archaeoglobales > Archaeoglobaceae > Archaeoglobus_B > Archaeoglobus_B profundus. Next base: position 1,339,887 of record NC_013741.1, on the reverse strand, counting down.
ACTTCCTTCAACTACCGATTCTTTCGTTCATTCCGATTTTATTGGCTTTAACGCTCGTTCCTGCCGGAAACGTCTACGCTCTTAGGAGCGAATTCGGGATACCTTGTTTGGTAGCTTTAATAGCGTTGATACCACTATTCGTAATAGCTATAGGGTGGAGCGCAAACAACAGATTTGCCTATATCGGTTTGGTAAGGGAATCCTTCATGTATATATCCTACGAAATTCCGCTGATCCTTTCAGTTGTTGCCATGCTCATGCTTTACAAGACTGGAGATGCTATAACGATTGTTGAAAGGCAAAGTATACCCGGTGTATTTCTGAATCCATTAGCATTCCTAACATTTTTAATTGCAACGGTAATGGCAAGCGGAAGGTTGCCTTTCGATATACCTGAAGCTGATCAAGAAATTGCGTTCGGGCCATACGTGGAATACAGCGGTATAATGTTCGGTTTGGTCATGGTTCTAGCCTATGAAAAGCTCTATCTGTTATCCCTACTAATGGTTATCCTGTTCTTTGGAGGTTGGAGGGGATTCGAGATAGCCGTTTTGGGAGATCTTTCAGATGTCATTTGGCTGATGCTAAAGGCTTTGATAGTCATGTGCGCTATCGTAATTACGAGAGCTATATATGCCAGATACAGAATCGATCAAGCGTTGAGGATAGGATGGGGCTTCATGATGGCGCTGGCAATTGCTTCAATAGCTTTCTCGGGGGTGATAGCTTGGTTGTTGTGAAAAGAAGTTTTTCAAAGCTTAAAGGGCATATAAATGCAATATTTGAAGCTGTAAAGGAAGTTGTAAGGCCCAGCACGATAACCGTTCAATATCCTAAGGAGATAAGGTTCTACGAAAATATAAGAGGATACATCCAAGTTGAAGCTATTTCGTGCTTGGGTTGCGCGAGATGTGCGAGGATATGCCCAGCAAATGCAATAATAATGAAGAATGTTAATGGTAGGTATTATCCAACGATAGACTTTGGTAAATGCATATTCTGTCACTTCTGCATAGATGTTTGTCCTACAGGTGCTTTAAGGAACACAACCGTTCACGACCTCGCATTTAATAATCCATATATAACCATAGGTGCAGGAGGGAAGATCAAAGGAAGGGATCTTAAAGTGGTTACATATGAGTTTGAGAAAGATTTGAAGGTGAAAAGATGATGCAAAGGCTACTGAGCAAATACGTGGCGCATCACGTAAATTCGGACAACTGTGTTGGATGTAGGATGTGCGTAGATGCTTGTCCAAGCGGAGCTCTAAGTTCAAAGTTCAATGGGAGCATTCTCACGATAATACTTAACAGCGAGTTATGCACGGGTTGTGGATCTTGTGTGGACATTTGCCCATTCAACGCACTTGAACTCGTTCCTAGAGAGGAAGTTAAAGAGTTCAAGATAGAGATAGATATCTTGAGACCCGAAAAAATTGAGAAAAAGAAGTATTATATGATTGCTAGAAAGGTCGTCGACGTAAGCTACTGCACAGGTTGCGGTGCTTGTACAGTCTGCCCTCCAAATGGAATAATATGGAAGGATGGAGTAGTTGATTTCCCTGACTGGGTTAAGATTTGTAGGGATTGTGCGATCTGCATAAAGGTCTGCCAAAGATACAATTCAGTTTTCAAAAGCGGCGTAGGAGAGGTAATTGAAGTTAAAGGGGCTAGATCTAAGAGGTTTAAGGGACAGGACGGAGCTATGGTTTCAGAATTTATAGCATGTGCACTCGAAATGGGTATTATAGATACGGCACTCATGGTCAGCAGGGATGAGAGGTGGAAACCAATAATCGTTCATGTAAAACATCCGGATCAGCTGAAAAGCGAAAGAATTACTGGAACGAAGTACAGCTTAGCACCGGTTTTACCCGAGTTAAATAAAGTAATAAAGAGGGCTGGAAGGCTGGCAATAGTAGGAACGCCATGCATAATAACTGGACTTAGACTCCTTCAAAAGGAAATCCCACTTTACAACAAGGTTAAGCTAGCTGTGTCCCTATTCTGCATGGAAAACTTTAGGTATTCAAGTCTGATGGAGTTTTTGAGAGAAAAGAACATAGATGCCACTAAGGTTAAGAAGTTTGACATAAAGAAGGGCAAGTTCATAGTTGAAATGGTAGATGGCGTATTCGATTGCCCCATTAAAGAACTTGAAGAGCACGTTTCTAATGGATGTAACTACTGCCTAGACTTTGCGGGTGTTGATTCGGATGTTAGCATTGGAAGTGTTGGAAGTCCAGACGGTTATTCAACAGTCTTAATAAGGAGTGAAACCGCTAAGAATATATACGACTACATGATCTCGAAGGGTTACATCGAAGAGTGCGAAGCAAATTTAAAAGCCGTCGAAAAGCTTTGTAGATTTAAAGCTAAGAAGGCATTGAGAAAGGAGGAAGAAGGAGTATGAGAATCCTTGTCGCCTCGGACTCAGTAGAAATCAAAGCGGAAGAAGTAATCAGGTTGAAAATAATCGACACAAAGAAGTTTAGGGGAAGAGAGATACTGGAGGAAAGAAAGAAGTTAAAAATGAAGGATGGTTTTATAACTGTAGGAGAACCTGCAAAAGAAGTTGCGAAGTTCGCTGATGCCATAGATGTCGACTTGATCGCTGTAGACGATCCAGATCTTGGATTGGACATAGCGAAAGAAGTTTCAAAACCCGTCATAATTGCGAAGGATTTCGATAACGTTTTTGAGAGATGCCTCATAGGGTACAATCCGCTCGTCTTCAACGATGCCATAAGGCTTAGAATCGAGAGGCTACCCTTTAAGGAAGTGCATATTGTTCACGTCCTAGAATCTGTAATTCCTCAAAGCATCAGCCCCGACAAGATCTCAAAAATCGTGAACTTCATGAAGGATGTAAAGAAGAAAACGACGAGGATTTCCAGCTATCACGTGAAGCTGGGAGAGCCTGCAAAAGAGATCTTAAAAACTGCTGAAGAGATAGATGCCAGCTGTATAGCTCTAAACACAAGTATGAAAAGGATGTCAATTGGAAGTACAACACAAAAGATTGCGAAAATTGGAAAATTACCCGTCTTAGTCTGGAAAGAACTAATAAAGCGGAATGGTTTTATTCAGAGCCTCTGAGTTCACTGCCTATGGTTAGAGTTGTAGCTACAGGAACTTTCGATATAATCCATCCCGGACACATCAGGTTTCTCGAAGAGGCTAAGAAGCTGGGTGATGAACTCATAGTTATAGTCGCTAGAGAGAAGAACGTCAGGCATAAACCTAAGCCGATAATTCCAGAAGAGCAAAGGGTTAGAGTTGTTTCTGCATTAAAACCGGTAGATAAGGCCATTTTGGGTGACGAGCATGACATATTCAAACCGATAATGGAGTTAAAGCCCGATATAATAGCGTTAGGATACGATCAGCACTTTGACGAGAAAAAGCTTGAAGAGGAGCTTAGAAAGAGGGGTTTAAACACGAGGGTTGTAAGGATAAAGGCTAAGGAGGAGTGCGAATACTGTTCGTCTACAAAAATAATAAAGAGGATTGTAGATGTCGTTAAAAGCAGGTTACAGGAGTATGAAGAGTTTTTCAGGTCGAGAGGTATGCTCTGAAGACACATTTATATTACTCCACTCAATTTCAATTTCAAGGTGAATGCCGTGTTCGAAGCGAAGAAGTTACCGACAGTCTTAACAGCTGAAGAACTTCTGGATAAAGCCTTCGGAAGAGCTTCAAAGGTAGGAGGTAGAACGCCAAGAGAGAGGGCATTAAACAAGCTTGCAACAGTTTCAAACGTTTTGAGGGATTACTTTAATAAAATAATAAAGTCTCATCCGAGTTACGACAACCTTCCAGATTTCTATAAGGAAATGATAGATCTAGTCGTAGGTATCAGAAGGATTAAGAAGGCTTTAGCAGCTTTAAATTGGGCTAACGAGATGACACAGAAAATAATAAACAAGGCTGTTAGAGAAATTAAAGGGGGTAAAAATCCCGTTCAGGTTTTGAGATCTGCTTACGGTAGGATTTCATCTATTATTGAGCAGATAGATGAGGAACTAAGATTTCTCAATGAGCTTAAAAAGACTTTGAGGGAAATCCCAGCCCTAACAGATGAGCCAACGGTAGTCGTTGCCGGTTATCCAAATGTCGGTAAATCAAGCTTCGTTGCTAAAGTTTCAACAGTTAAGCCAGAAATAGCAAGCTATCCATTCACGACAAAGAGTATTCACGTGGGATACATAGAGCTTGAGAGAGGTAAGAGAATACAGATAATCGATACTCCCGGTCTCTTAGATAGGCCTCTTGAGAAGAGAAATGAGATAGAAAGAAAGGCTATTCTCTGCTTAAAGCATGTCGCGAACTGTATCCTATTTATAATCGATCCTACAATGGATTTGAAGCCTCAAATGAAGCTTTTGGAGGAGATTAAAGAGAACTTCGATGTTCCAGTTATAGTAGTTTACAGTAAAGCGGATTTGCATGACAAGAGAGATTTGCCGGCCTTTTCGAGCGTAACTGGAGAGGGAATAGAGGATGTACTGAAAAGAATAAGAGAGGTTCTAAAGGTTTAAATAGCAACACCTAACTTCGTGCATGAGCAAGGTAGTTTTATCCTATTCCGGTGGGCTGGATACAACAGTTGCGATATTCCTTCTTAAGGAAAAATACGGTTTTGATGAGGTAATTACTGTAACCGTAGACATAGGACAGCCCGAAGAAGATATTAGAAAGGCTGAAGAGAGAGGTAAGAAGTATGCGGACAAGCATTATACAGTTGATGCAAAGAAAGAGTTTGTCGAGGCTTTAATGCAGTTGATAAAGGCTAACGGAGAGTACGAAGGCTACGTTTTGGGAACGGCTTTAGCGAGACCGATTATAGCTGAAAAGGTTGTTGAAGTTGCCAAAAAAGAGGGGGCAGATGCAATCGCACACGGTTGCACTGGCAAAGGAAACGATCAGCTCAGATTTGAAAACGTGTTTTACCAGTACGGTTTTAGGGTTATAGCTCCGATGAGAGAGTTGAATTTAACGAGGGAGTGGGAGATTGAGTACGCTAAGGAGAAAGGTATAGAAGTTCCTGCAACGAAGGAAAAGCCGTACAGTATTGATGAAAACTTGTGGAGCAGAAGCGTTGAGGGAGGTAAGCTGGAAGATCCAACGTTTATTCCTGAGGATATCTGGGAGTGGACTGCAGATCCTAAAGATGCTCCAGATGAGCCCGAAATTATAAAAATCGATTTTGAGAAGGGAATTCCGGTTGCCTTGAACGATGAAAGGATGGACGGGCTAGAACTCATCAGAAAACTCAACGAGATTGGAGGTAAGCATGGTGTCGGCAGGACCGACATAATAGAGGATAGAGTTTTGGGATTGAAGTCAAGGGAATGTTACGAGCATCCAGCAGCTACGATTCTCATAGCAGCTCACAGGGATTTGGAAAGGCTAGTTCTAAGTAGGAGGGAGCTTAAGTTTAAGAGGTTTGTTGAAGAGGAGTGGGCTGAACTCGTTTACTACGGCCTAACGAACGATCCGCTCTTCGATGCCCTCAACGCGTTCATAGATAAGACTCAGGAGAGAGTTACAGGATGGGTCAAGGTTAAGTTATTCAAGGGAAATGTAATGCCCGTTGCGAGGTATTCAGATTTCGCATTGTATAAACCGGAACTAACTTCATTCGATACTACAGCAATAGATCAAAAGTATGCGGAAGGATTCTCAAGGTTCCACGGGTTGCAAGGTAGGATTTACAGGAAAATAATGAAAAAGCTATCCCATTAAACCTTTTTTATCCCGTAAGCGATTGCAGTTCCTTCAGCTATCAAATCATCGCCTCTGTAAACCCTTAACAGACAGAACTTTACCCTTTTCCCGCCACCTTCAACCCTAGCCTCAGCAACAAGCTCGTCCCCTTCAAATGCAGGCTTGATGAAGTTGATGTTGACGTTTATAGCCATTCTTGGGGAGTCATAGTTAACTGCTAAGCCGAAAGCTGTATCTGCTAAGGTAAATATGAACCCACCGTGTGCTGTGCCGTGAATGTTTAGAAATTCCTTCTTAACCTTTGCCTTAACCCTCGCAAATCCATCTTTTACCTCCAAGACTTCGATTCCGAATAAATCGTGAAACATGCTACCACTTGAAAGGAATCAAATCCGTCATCTTAATTAGCCCAGCTCTACACCCCACAACAGCCTTAGCCAGATTCACAAGCACTGCAACTGTCCCCAAATCGCCTTTTACACCACTACTCTTCCATACTACGCTGTTGTCTCCTTCGATCTCAATTAACTCGTATTCTTCAGCATTTGCGTAGGCATGGAATTCTATTCTGATTTGCTTGTCACCTCTAACTTCACCAAAACCCCTGATACCCTGCACAACACCTTTCTCAACTACAGGTTCCTGTCCCTCCAACACCTCTTTAGGTTCAACTCCCAAAGCCTCTGCTATCAGCAAAGCTGATTCAGCGTAACCAACATGGCCACTTAAGTTGGCTTTTTCAAATTCTTCAACGCTTAAGCCAATTCCCACCTTTTTCTGGAACTGAGTTCTTCTCTTCAAAGCATCGACACTTCTCACAGCCTTAATAGCTTTAACTTCAACGCATACAGCTGATAGAACTATTGGCAGTGTATCGAGGAGAAATCCGGGGTTTACTCCACTTCCCAAAACTGTAACTCCTTCCTTCTTAGCAATTTCATCGATTTTTCTCGCAAGCTCTGGGTATCTGTATTCTGGATAAGCTAGGGTTTCGCATGTGCTTATGACGTTAAACCCAGCCTTCACACACTCCTCAATTTGCGGATAGACCTTATCGAGGTAGGATCCAGTTGTTATATAAGCCAAATCTCCATCAAAGTCCAAACTGTCTTTTATTACACCATCGCTCTCTATTCCAAACTCTCTCAAAGGCTTTCCAATGATCTCTGGATTTATGTCCACAGCTCCAACGACTTCAAATCCTCTTTTAATGCAGGCTTCAGCTAAGAGCCTTCCAATCTGCCCGAAACCGTAAATGACCACCTTCATACCAATCCCCTGAAGAGATCTATCCTTAACCCCTTACCCGTCTCCACGGCTCTGTCATAAACAACTTTTGCAACAGCAATATCCTGAATTGCTAGACCGGTTGAGTCGAAAACTGTTATCCCATCATTGCTTTCTCTTCCAGCCTTTAAGCCAGCCACGATTTCACCCAAGCTTGCATAGATATCTTCTGGCTTAAGAATGCCCTTAGAAATTGCGACATTTATCTCTCCACCATGTATAGCCTGCTCTAGGTCATCAACAACAATCTTGGCACGTAGTAATATTTTTTCGTCAAGCTCCTGCTTTCCCGGAGCATCAGCGCCGATCGCATTTATGTGTGTTCCCTCCCTAATCCAATCGTTCATAACGACTGGCTTTCTCGAAGGAGTTGTCGTTGTCAAGACATCACAATCGCAAACGTCTTCAATTGGCTTGACATCAGCTTCCGTCCACTTTCTACAGAATTCAACAAATTTTTCAGCATTTTTCTCATTTATATCGTAAGCTCTCACCTCTTCAATTTCAAAAATTTCTTTCAAAGCCAAAAACTGTGTATAAGCCTGCCTACCACACCCAACAAAGCCGAAAACCTTGCTGTCCTTTCTTGCTAAGTATTTGCTCGCAACAGCCCCAGCCGCACCTGTCCTGAAATTCGTTATGTGCGTACCATCCATTATTGCAATGGGATACCCCGTTTCTGGGTCGTTGAGAATGAGTACAGCCATGACCGTAGGTAAACCTTTTTTGGGGTTTTCCGGATGCGAATTTACCCATTTAATTCCAGCCTTACCTTCCAAGTATGCGGGCATGGCCCTCAAGTCGCCTTTCTCGAAACTCAGATAGACTTTGGGTGGCATCTGAGTCAGGCCTTTTCCGTGAAGCTCAAAAGCCCTTTCTACAGCTTCAATCGTTTCTTTCATCGTTAGAAGCTCTTTAACATCCTCATAGGTTAATATGATCGTTTCCATGCATGCAAGGCTTTGAGAAGTGTTTTAATCTCTTCGGTTTACTTGTAATATGAGATACGCCTACAGACTACTCCACCCGAGACCAGCCCTAGTTGTTGTTGCTAAGAATGAAAAGACAAATGCAATGGCTTTAGCTTGGCACATGCCCGTTGAAGAGAGTAAAGTCGCAATAGCTGTGGATAGGGAGAATTACACATACGAACTAATTGCAAAGTCGAAGGAATTCACACTAAACGTTCTTTCAATCGACAAACTCGATTTGATATGGAAGGTTGGGACATATAGCGGAAGAGAGATTGATAAAATTAAAGAGTTCGGGATAGAGCTTGAAGAGGGTGTAAAGATAGAAACACCACACATAAAAGGTTGTTTGGGTTATTTGGAATGCAAGGTTTTGGATGAGATAAAGCTTGAGGAACATTCGATCTTCATAGCTGAAATCGTCCATGCATGGGCTGACAAGAGATACTTTAAGGAAGTCTGGCTTGAAAAAGCTAAGATTGCAATGCATGTTGGCAAAAAATTCTTCACAACACCATCAGAATACTTCAAACCTTCGGAATAACGACTTTCCAACCGTTCAAGTTCACAACTTCCACTTCAACTTCAAAAGCCTCCCTTAAAACATCTGAATCTACCTCATCCGGCTTACAGACTTTCAAAACCCTTCCATCTTTCATTATAGCAATCCTGTCGCAGAAGTTTAAAGCCAAGTTTAGGTCGTGAAAGGTTGCAATGATAGTCAAACCCCTTTTGGCAAGGGACTTGAGTATCTTGACGATCTCTATCTGATGTTTGATGTCTAGGTGAGATGTTGGTTCATCTAAAAGCAGAACCTTAGGTTCCTGAGCCAATGCTTTTGCAATCAAGACCTTCTGCTTCTCTCCTCCACTCAAAGTCCTTACAATCCTGTTTTTCGGGCATTTAAGCGAATCTATAACCCTGTTTACAACCTCTCTATCCTTCTCGGACTCGAATATCCTGATATAAGGAATCCTGCCCAAAGCTACGAACTGCTCAACTGTAAAGTTGACGTTAAGCTCAAACTCCTGAGGAACCACACCCACAATTCTGGCAAGCTCATCCAATTTTATATCTTCAAGCTCTCTCCCATCTATGTAAATTGAACCTTCCTTGGGATAGAACTTAGCTAAAGTTCTCAGAAGTGTAGTCTTACCGCTCCCATTTTTACCGACTATTCCGAAAAACTCGCCCTCTTTTACCTTCAGATTTACACCTTCTAATATCAAAACTTCGTCTAAATCAACTTTCAGACTTTTTACTTCAACTTTCACACAGACGATGATAACGGAAAAACGTTTAACTTTTTGCCCAACTCCATACATGCAACTCAAGCTTACCGATTTTATAACGGGTGATCAGAAAAAGGAGGAGTCAAAGCCCGTTAGAGATGAATGCCCTATCCTACTCAATGAAATTAAGGAATATCATGCTACTCTCCTCAAGGAGTTGGAAAGAGCCTACGAGATTGCAAAAAAAGCTAGATCAAAGCTTCTCGATCCATACCCTAATGTTGAGATTCCAATTGCAAAGAACATGGCTGAGAGAGTCGAAAAGTTGATGGGAATAAATGGTTTAGCTAAGAGGATTGTTGAGCTTGAAGAAGAGGGCTTAAGCAGAGAGGAGATATGCTTTAAGATTGCTGAGGAGATAGTTGAAGGTAAATTCGGGAAGTTCGATAGAGAAACGGCATTAGATAAGGCTGTAAGGGTAGCTGTTGCAATTCAAACTGAGGGAGTTGTTGCGGCACCGATTGAAGGAATAGCTAAGATTAAGATTGATAAAAACGATGATGGAACTGAATTTCTGAAAATTTACTATGCTGGACCGATAAGAAGTGCTGGTGGAACTGCTCAAGTAGTTTCGGTTTTGGTTGGTGACTACGTAAGAAGAAAGCTCGGATTGGATAGGTACAAGCCTACGAGGGAGGAGATTTTGAGGTATTGCGAAGAGATTCCACTATACAAGAAGGTTGCAAACCTCCAATACCTGCCGAGCGATGCTGAAATCAGGCTGATAGTTGAAAACTGTCCTGTTTGCATAGACGGTGAACCTACGGAGGATGTGGAAGTTTCCGGTTACAGAGACTTGCCAAGAGTTGAAACAAATAGAGTAAGGGGTGGAATGTGTCTTGTCATAGCTGAAGGAATTGCTCTGAAAGCTCCCAAGCTTAAGAAGATGGTAGATAAGCTCAAGATAGACGGCTGGGACTGGCTTGATAAGTTAATCAATAAGGAATTTGAGCAGGAAGAGGAGGTTGTCAAATTCACGGATGCAACGTATCAGCCCAAAAGCGAAGAAGAGGAAGAGGTGGAAAGTATAGAGAAAGAGAAGGAGGAAAACCAGGAGATCAAGCCAAAGGACAAGTACCTTTCGGATATAGTCGCTGGAAGGCCCGTTTTCAGCCATCCTTCGAGGAAAGGTGGATTTAGATTGAGATACGGGAGGGCAAGAAACTCAGGATTTGCTACTGTGGGTATAAACCCTGCAACCATGGTCATAGCCGATGGTTTCATTGCAATAGGAACACAGCTCAAGGTTGAAAGACCGGGAAAGGCTGGAGGAGTTGTTCCAGTAACAACTATAGAAGGCCCAACAGTTAAGCTGAAGAACGGAGACGTTGTTAAGATAAACGACTACAAAACAGCCCTAGCTCTGAAGGATGAGGTAGAGGAAATAATAGACTTGGGTGAAATCCTGATAAACTACGGCGATTTTTTGGAGAACAATCATCCTCTAATGCCAGCAAGCTACTGCTACGAGTGGTGGATTCAGGAAGTAAGGAGAAAGGGAATCAATGGAGATTTTAGGAAGATAAGCGAGGATGAAGCTTTGAGATTGTGCGATGAATACGGCGTTCCCCTGCATCCAGATTACACATACCTCTGGCACGACATAAGCGTTGAAGATTACTTCTACTTAAGAGATTTTGTTTCTGGTGGCAAAATAGACGGTAAAATGCTCGTCTTGGATTACGATGACAGAGCCAAGAGAATCTTGGAAGATCTGCTCGTAGAGCATAAGGTGAGAAATAATAAAATTGTAATCGAGAAATGGAAAGTTTTGGTTAGATGTTTAGGTTTAACCTTCGATTTAAGGAAGGTTGATATCAAGGCTGAAGGGAATATACTCGATATAGTCAGAAAGCTCTCGGGCTTGGATGTCAGGGCTAAAGCTCCTACAAGGATTGGAGCGAGAATGGGAAGGCCAGAGAAAGCTAAGGAAAGGAGGATGAGCCCTCCGCCACATATTCTCTTTCCACTTGGTTTAGCGGGGGGAAAGCAGAGGAACATAAAGGAAGCGATAAACTGCACGTCCAATGGAGTAAGAGGGGAAATAGAGGTTGAAATAGCTTTGAGAAGGTGTAAGGAGTGTGGGAAGGAAGGATTCTGGCTCAAGTGTAAGTGTGGTGGTGTAACCGAGCAGATCTACTACTGTCCGAGATGTAGGATCAAATGTGGGAGCGAGGTTTGTCCGAATTGCAAGGGTGAAGCGAAACCTTATCTGAAGAGGAAAATTAACATCCGGGAGTTTTACGAGGAAGCTTTGAAGAACCTTAACGAGTGGGACAGCTTTGATGTCATAAAGGGAGTTATAGGAATGACTTCAAAGTGGAAGATCCCTGAGAGGTTGGAAAAGGGAATTCTAAGAGCAAAACATGGTGTTTTCGTTTTCAAAGATGGTACAATTCGTTACGACATGACAGATTTACCTCTAACGCATTTCAAACCTAAGGAGATAGGGGTGAGCGTTGAAAGGTTGAAAGAGTTAGGTTATAGGCACGATTATATGGGTAACGAGCTTAAGAATGATGACCAGATTGTTGAGCTTAAACCGCAGGATATCGTAATTTCGAAGAGTTGTGCCGAGTATCTTGTGAGGGTTGCCAAGTTTATAGACGATCTTCTTGTAAAGTTCTACGGTTTGGAGCCATATTACAAGGTCGAAAAGCCTGAAGATTTGATTGGTCATCTAGTGATTGGTCTGGCTCCTCATACCTCAGCTGGTGTTTTGGGCAGGATTATTGGTTTTGTGGACATGAATGCCTGCTATGCCCATCCTTACTTCCATGCGGCAAAGAGGAGAAACTGCGACGGCGATGAAGATTCTGTCATGCTCCTTTTGGACGGATTGCTAAACTTCTCACGCTACTTCCTGCCAGATAAGAGAGGAGGCCAGATGGATGCTCCTCTCGTCCTAACAGCGATAGTTGATCCAAGAGAGGTGGACAAAGAGGTGCACAACATGGACATAGTCCCAGAATATCCGCTAGAGTTTTATGAAGCTACTTTACGCTACGCTGATCCAAAGGAGGTTTCCATTAGAAGAGTTGAAGACGTACTTCCAACCGATTTCCGCTTCTGCTGTCTAAAATTTACGCACGACACCGACATAGCTTTGGGTGTCAAGGAAAGTGCTTACAAATCTCTAAAGACAATGCAGGATAAGGTAAAGGCTCAGATGAGTTTAGCTGAAAAGATAAGGGCTGTTGACGAGCACGATGTGGCTGAAAGAGTTCTAACAAGCCATTTCCTTCCAGACATAATCGGAAATCTTAGGGCTTTCTCGAGGCAGGAGTTCAGGTGTGTAAACTGCAATACGAAGTATAGAAGACCGCCCTTAACCGGTAAGTGCACAAAATGCGGTGGCAAGCTAACTCTGACAGTTCACAATAGCTCGATAACTAAGTATTTAGGTGTTTCAAAGGAACTTTGCGAGAGATACAACGTTTCTGAATACACCAAGCAGAGATTGAGGCTGATAGAGCTTGAGATTAAGTCGCTGTTTGAGAGCGATGTAAGAAAGCAGGTTACCCTGTTCTAACACGGGTGAGCGCATGATAGTAGTCAAGATTGGTGGATCTGCAATAACAGATAAGAAGGGGTTCAAAATAGTTAAGATCGATTCTATAGAGAGAGTTGCTAAAGATATTGCCGAAGTAAGACCCAGAAAACTTATTCTTGTTCACGGTGTGGGTTCCTTTGGTCACCCCTTTGTAGTTAAGTACAGGCTTAAGGAGGAGAAAAACTTGGAGGGTGTTGTTAGAGCGCATATGTCATGCAAGGAGCTGAACGCTATGATTTGTGAGGCTATGCTCATGTATGGCTTGAAACCTTTTCCAGTTCATCCCCTTCTAACGTTCAAACTTCGTGGGGGCAAGATAACATTTGACATCGACATCTTCGAAAAGGCACTTGAGGAAGGATTCATACCCGTAACTCATGGGGACATGGTCTACGATGTGGAGGACAGATTTTTCAAGGTTCTTTCCGGCGATGACATAACGCTGAAGCTTGCCAAGGCTTTTAAGGCTGAAAAGATTGGTTTTGCTACTGATGTTGAAGGAGTTTACGTTGACGGGAAATTAGCTGATGTGGTGACTTGGAAAGATTTGGACAAGATTGGATTCTCCAAAGGAGTTGATGTGACCGGTGGGATGAGAAGCAAGGTCGAGAAGATTTTGAGGAGCGGTGTGAATGCTAGAATTTTTAGCATTTCAAAGTTTAAGGGGTTTCTAAGCTGTGAAGAAGTAGGAACGCTCGTTAAATCTGACTGATACTCTATTTCGGAAATGTTTTATAATGCATAAAGAATTTCGAAATGTGAGGACTTCAAAGAGAAAGCTAGATCACATCGAAATCTGCCTAAACAAGGAGGTTGAATCTTCGTACAGTGGATTTGAGGATGTAATGCTAATTCATAAGGCTATTCCTGAGATCGATTTTGACGAAATCGACACAAGTGTGGATTTCCTCGGTAAAAGGATATCGGCACCATTTTTGATTGCATCTATAACGGGTGGGCACGAAAAGGCAATTGAAATAAACAAGAACTTGGCTTCAGCAGTTGAGGATCTGGGCTTGGGAATGGGTGTGGGAAGTCAGAGAGCTGGAATTGAAGGTGGAGATTTGGAGAGCTTCACAATTGTGAGAGAATTCGCTCCAAAAGCGTTCGTTTATGCAAATATAGGATTACCCCAAGTCATAAGGGATGTCGAAATTGCTGAGAAGGCTGTTGAAATGATCGATGCCGATGCCCTAGCAATTCATCTGAACTATCTGCAGGAGGCAATCCAACCAGAGGGGGATAAGTTCTCTAGAAGTGCTTACGATGCAATAGAGGAAGTTTGTAAGAGTTTGAAAGTTCCAGTTATAATCAAGGAAACTGGGGCAGGAATAAGCAGAGGGATAGCTTTGAAGCTTAAAGCTGTTGGAGTCTCAGCGCTAGATGTAGGGGGAAAGGGAGGGACGAGCTTCAGTGCCGTAGAATCCTACAGATGTGAAGGATACAAGGCTGAGATTGGTAGAGATTTCTGGGACTGGGGGATACCTACCGCGTACTCGATCGTTGAATGCTACGATATTTTACCAGTTATAGCAACTGGTGGAATTAGAAGTGGGCTTGACTTAGCTAAAGCTTTGGCTTTGGGTGCTGTGGTTGGCAGTTCCGCTTTACCTTTTTTAAAGAGAGCTCTAGAGGGTGTTGAAAGTGTTAAAGAGCTTTTGAGATACTACATTGACGGCTTGAAGGTTGCGATGTTTCTAACGGGATGCAGAAGTTGTGAGGACTTAAGGAAGGTGGAGATATTTATAAGTGGTAAGTTCAGAGAATGGCTTGAGGTGAGGGGTTACGATGTCTCAAAACTCTGCCTCGAAAGATGAGATATTGAAGGAGATAAAGAAAAGATCTGAAGTAATAAACAAGGCTATGGAAGACTTTTTAGATTTAGGGGAGCCTGAAGAGTTGTATAAGGCGTCGTATCATCTCATAAAAGCTGGTGGTAAGAGGTTAAGGCCAGTTCTAACCCTGCTAAGCTGCGAAGCTATAGGTAGGGATTGGAAACCCATTCTACCCTCAGCAATTGCTATAGAACTCATACACAACTTCACCCTAATCCACGACGATATAATGGATAAGGATGAGTACAGAAGGGGTGTTCCCACAGTTCACAGACTGTTTGGAGAAGCTACAGCTATATTAGCTGGAGATACCCTATTTGCTAAGGCGTTTGAAATACTTTCAAAGTGCAACGTGGAAGCTGAGAACGTGATTAGGGCTGTCGAAGTTATTGCGGATGTATGTGTCAAAATTTGCGAGGGACAGTACATGGACATGGAGTTCGAAAAGAGAGATGATGTAAGCGTCGAGGACTATCTGAAGATGGTTGAGAAGAAAACTGGCGTTTTAATAGCTTGTTCTTGCTCGATTCCTGCAGTTCTTTACGGTGAAGAGAAATATGTAAAGCCTCTTTGGGACTTCGGATTGAACTGTGGAATAGGTTTTCAAATTCACGACGACGTGTTGGATTTAGTAGGTGGGGAGAAGATTGGAAAGGATTGGTGTAGCGATTTAGTTGAGGGGAAGAAGACGATCGTTTATTTAAGGGCTAGAGAGATGGGTGTCGAAATAGACATCTTTGGAAAGGGTAAGGCAAGTGATGATGAAAAGAGAAGGGCTGTTGAAAAGTTAAAGGAGTGCGGAGCCATAGATTTTGCTTCGGAAATGGCTAAGGAGTTTGTTGAAAGGGGTAAGAAGTATTTAGACGTTTTGCCAGATTCGAATGCCAAGAATGTTCTGATGCTTTTGGCTGATTACTTGGTTACAAGAGAGTACTAACTTCCGCGGTATCGTTTATCAATCCCAAACTTTAGACATAATCCTATGATAGAGGACAATGTTTAAATATTGAGAAACTTCAGCTGAGGCATGCGGAAGATCTTACTGGATGAAAATGAGATGCCAAAGTACTGGTACAACATACTACCAGATTTGCCCGAACCTTTGCCACCTCCGTTGCATCCCGTAACGAAGGAGCCGGTAAAACCTGAGGATTTAGAGCCGATATTCCCAAAAGCTTTGATTAAGCAGGAGATGAGCAACGAGAGATGGATTAAAATCCCCGAAGAAGTTAGAGATGTCTACGCTCTGTGGAGACCAACTCCTTTGATTAGAGCGGTTAGGCTTGAGAAGGCTTTGAAGACTCCCGCAAGGATATACTTCAAATACGAGGGAGCTAGTCCACCGGGCAGTCATAAGCCAAACACGGCGGTAGCTCAAGCATATTACAATGCAAAGGAAGGGATCGAAAGGCTTACGACTGAGACTGGTGCAGGACAGTGGGGATCTGCACTATGCTTTGCAACAAAGCTCTTTGACTTGAAATGTACAGTTTACATGGTTAAGGTTAGCTATTATCAAAAACCCTACAGAAGGGTTTTGATGGAAACTTGGGGTGGAGAGGTAATTCCTTCCCCCTCGGATAGAACGGAAGTCGGCAGAAAGATCTTGGAAAAAGACCCTGACAACCCCGGTAGCCTAGGTATAGCAATAAGTGAGGCTATAGAAGATGCCGTAAAGCATGAAAATACAAATTACAGCTTGGGTAGTGTCCTGAACCACGTCCTCTTACATCAGACGATTATAGGCTTAGAAGCTAAAAAACAGCTTGAATCGATTGGTGAAAAACCGGATGTAATAGTGGGTTGCGTTGGAGGGGGTAGCAATTTTGCTGGCTTGTGCTATCCGTTTATCAAGGATGCTCAGAAGGATGGGATTAAGATCATAGCTGTAGAACCCAAAGCTTGTCCAACATTAACTGAGGGTGCTTACAAATACGATTACGGAGATACAGCTGGACTAACTCCTCTTTTAAAGATGTTCACATTGGGTCATGATTTCATACCACCGCCTATCCATGCAGGTGGTTTGAGGTATCACGGAGATGCCCCCACTCTATGCCTGCTCGTAAAGCACGGAATAATTGAACCAAGGGCAGTTAGACAGATTCCAACGTTCGAAGCTGGTGTGATGTTTGCGAGAACTGAGGGTATCGTTCCAGCACCAGAGACAAATCACGCGATAAGAGTTGTCATCGATGAAGCGATTAAAGCAAGAGAGGAGGGAGAGGAAAAGGTTATCCTGTTCAACTTCAGCGGTCACGGTTTATTGGATTTGAAAGCTTATGATGACTTCCTGTACGGCAGATTGCAGGATACATGATTCTTCCTCATTTCTTCTTTTGACCTAACCTTACAAATTGCAACTCGCTTGTCAAGCTCTATCGAAGGGTAACTTTTAAATTCACATAGATATTAGCAATAGTCGGTGCCGCCGTAGCTTAGCTGGTAGAGCGTCGGCCTGTTAAGCCGATGGTCCCAGGTTCGAATCCTGGCGGCGGCGCTATCTCCTCCATTCTAAAGCAAGTAACCGCAGTCGAAGATCTCAGTTAGATCGAGCTCAAATCCCACAACTGGATTGGTTATTTCAAACTTCTCAAGCACCTCGGGATGTATCTCACCGAAAACTCCTACTTTCTTGCCTTTGACTATTACATCAGCCCTTCTACCCTCTATGAAAGCCTGATCTCCGCTCTCCTCAACATCCCAGTCCAAGTTCAACTCCCTCATAACAGCCTGAACAACTCCTCTAATCTCTGCAAAGTTTGCTTTAGAGTGGGTTATGCAACAGGCAAGTCTCAACCTATTCTTCATACCCACAACAACATCCCCAACCTCGAATATCTTCTGGGGCATTGGATGGTGCTTGTTTACAGCTAAAACCTCCAAGAGCTTTGGCAACAAATCTGTTCTGACGATCGTGTGATCTTCAGTTAAAGGCTTCATCAAGGGCACGTAATCCTTCCAAGCCTCAGCCTTCCTCCCCATCCAATCGTATTGAACTCTCTCGTTAGTTAACGTGAATGTTATAACTTCTAAAAATCCCAAACCAATCATGATTTCCTTTACAACATCTCTCAGATCGTTCCAAGGATGACTTTTGCCAATTCCCATTGTTTTTGGATACTCTGGCTCAATTCTATCGTAGCGGTAACCTATCGCAATATCCTCTATAACATCCCACTCGTGCATTATGTCTGCTCTGTAAGGTGGAACAAGAACTCTAACAATCTTATCGTCGATTTTCTCAACTCCAAACCTCATTCTTTCCAAAGCTATTCTAATTTCTTCATCGCTCGGCTTAAATCCTAAGAGACCGTAAATTTCTTCCTTGCTTATATCCATTTTCCTAGGACTCAAATCTGGAGAAGTGAATGTCTTATCAGGGTAGATAACTTCAACCGATTCGATTACACCACCTCTGTCAGCCAACATCGTCGCTAAGATGTTCAGAGCCTTGTCAACGTATTCGTCAAAACCAGTCACGTCGATGAAAATATCGGTCGTTTTCTCTGTAACCCTCGTCTTCTCCGCATTTATTATGGGAGGGAACGATATAGCATCTCCATCAGCATCTACGATCATCGGATACCTGTCCTTCCCTTCCAAAATGAATGCAAACTTCTTGCCCTTTGGATGTTCCCTGAGAATCTCTTCAACCGTCATCTCCCTATCGAAATCCAACGGAACAAAGCTGAAATCCTTATCAACAGCTTTGTAAGTCAATGGAAACTTTATCTTGCTCAGATCATGAACACCAATAGCCATTCTCCTCCTATTTCTTCCAATAGTCCAGTGCAGATCTTCCTGTACTTCCATTAACGACCTTATGATCTCATCGCTCATCTTCAAGCCTCTAACTACGCAACCCCTGATGTAGGGTCTAACGGCTAAAACACTTTCATCAACGTAAATCTTCCAGTCTCCCTTCTTGACATCATAATGCCTGTAACCTCTCTCAATGTCCAAAAATCCCCTTAAAGCTCTCGCAACACCTTCAACACTGTACAGATCGGGTCTGTTTGGGAAGAATTCAACGTCAACATGATCATCGTAAACTCTTTCAATATCGCAACCTATCATGGGGAGGTTTTCGAGGATAGTCTTTCTATCAACACCCACTAGTCTCTCAAGCTCATCCCAGTAGAGCGTTACGACGGGCATGGTGAAAGGATTTGGTCTTGTTAAATAAGCGTTTGGTTTAAAAGCTTGAAATGTAGCATGGAACATGAGGCTGTTCGTAGCTGTAGATTTGAGCGATGAAGTCAGAGAGAAAATGAATAACGTCCTCAAGACCTTTAAGGACTTTAAAGGAGTTAAGACCGTTGAAAAGGAGAACTTACACATCACACTGATGTTCTTGGGGGAAGTGCCAGATAGAAGGGTTGAAGTTATCAAGGAAAAGTTAAGAGAAATAAAATCCGAGCCGTTCAAGATCAGGTTAAAGGGTTTGGGAAGCTTTCCACCTCAGGGCAACATCAGAGTTGTGTGGGTTGGTGTTGAGGAGGGTGAAGAGAACTTGAAGGTGTTGGCTGATGCCGTTGAAAGCTCGCTCAGGAGCTTGGGATTCAAGAGAGACAAAGATTTTGTAGCTCATGCCACAGTTGCGAGGGTAAAGAGATTGGCTCCTTCCGACAAAGAAAGACTTTTGAAGGTTGTTGAGAAGTACAAGGACTACGACTTTGGAGAGATGGTGGTTGATGTTTTCAAGCTCAAAAAGAGTACTCTAACACCCAAGGGACCAATTTATGAAGATATTGAGGTCTACAGACTTGAATAAAGGGTTAGATAAAGGGTAGGAGTGCAAATACTTTGGCATCCTCCACCATGTTGTCTATTAGACAAAACTCGTTTGGTTCGTGCGCATTGCCCACAAAAGTTGCCCAGACTGCTGTATGAATTCCGAACTGCCTGAAGAAGGAGGCACAAGTGTTTCCGCCTATTCCAATGGGCCTAGCATCGATTACCCTCATCAACTTTATAGCCTTCCTAAGGATTTCAACCACATCGCTGTCCTCTGGCGTTGGTGGTGAGGAGTTAGTTTGCAAAACTTCAACCTCTATGGGCTTCTTGTCCCTTTCAACGAACTTGGCTTTAACTTCATTGACAACCCTTAAAACATCGTTTAGATCGTATTCCGGCAGAACTCTACAATCCATGTAGCTGACATCCAATCCTGGAACAGTGTTAACGTTGTCAACGTTTTTCTCTCTCTTAGTAGGCTCAAATGTTGAGTATGGTGGATTGAAGAGTTTGTTTGTTGCGCTAAACTTGCTGTGCAAAGTTTTGTCTAGCTCAAGTAGGAATTCCATAGCCCTTCTATTCGCATTCAGCTTCGGTGTACTTGCATGACTCTGGATTCCATGAACCCTAAACTTTAACCAAAGTACGCTCTTTTCCGCTATTTCTATTTCATCTCCTCTTTCGTTTCCAGCATCTGGAACAACTATCAAGTCGTCTTTGTTGAAGATACCTTGCTTCAAAAGATACTTTATTCCGTATTCGCTACCGGTCTCCTCATCGGACACGAAAACTAAACCAAAACCGATCTTAGGCTCAAAACCCTTTTTCATCAGATTTTTAACAACCTTGCCAGCGAATAGGGAAGAAACTATTGCTTGGTTATTGTCTTCGGCCCCTCTCCCGTAAATCTTACCATCCTTAACAACCGCTTTAAAGGGTGGTGTTTCCCACAAAGCCAGATCTCCTTCGGGCACGACATCCATGTGTGAAACTATCCAAAGCATTCTTTCCCCATCGCAGACCTTAGCAACTATGTTCGGTCTAACACCACCCTTAGCTCTGTCATCTTTCGCATCGAATCTCTCAACTTCAAACCCTTCGAGAAGACTTTCAATGTACTCAGCTTTGTCCAGCTCTCCCTCCCCACCGTAGTCTGGGCTTATTGCTTTTAGTTCAATAAGCTTGCATGCTACCTCTATCATTTCCTCTCTATATTTCTCACACTCCCTACTTACCTCCTCTTTCATTCGAAATCACCTTCCTTATTTCATTTTCAAGTTCAACAACCCCTCTTAAGACTTCATCATCTTTGGAGTTCTTCAGCCTCTCAATTTCGGCAATTATGCCGGCCAAGCTTTTGAAATTTTTCGGAGATTTTTCATATATCTCCTTAAGCTTTTCCACTCTATCCCTCGAAACTAAATCGCATTCAAGTAGTCTCACTATCTCTTTAAAGAGTTCTGCAACTTTTCTACCGTTCTTTGTCAATCTCAAAACTTTAGTCCTACCCTCAAACTCCGATTCTACAATTGCGAATCTTTCAAACTCGTTGAGTATTTTTGAGACGTAGCTATATGGTGAGTTTACCTCCTTAGCTATTAACATCGGATAGGCTTTCTTCTTATTTTCTTCAGCTTCAAGAATCTTTAGGAGAATCTCCACAGTCTTCTCGTGAATGAACAACTTTTTTGGCATCACCCACAATTGTCGTTGTGGGTTAAAAGTTGTTTTCTTTTGATCGGAACAATGAAATAACCCTTTGCAATTCCAATCGACATGAAAATTTTCGTTGAGAATGACGTGGCGTATGTTTCCTTCTCTAAGAAGCTTGAAAAAATGGGAATTGGTGTCAAAAAAGGAGGCAAATTAATCCTACATCCAATAGAAGTACTTTACTTGGTCCTAAACGGTAGAGGTGAAGTTGTAGGAAAATCGCTTGTAGATGTTTTCGAATGGTGCATGGAGAGAATTGATAACTTCATACCCAAGTATTGTGTTTACGAGGATTTAAGAAGGAGAGGTTACAAGGTGAAGATACTTGAAGATGTTCTGGTCGGAAAGTACGTTTTTTATCCAATCGAAGAGATTGAGGACGTAAGTATAAGAAGTCTTGCCGAAAGGAGATTTGAAAATCTGGTCTTAGCTGTAGTTGATGAGGAGAACGAGCTAACATACTATAAAGTTAAAGAAGTCGAACCGAGAGGTAGGCACGAAGAAGAAGAATTTAACGTAAAAGGAGTGCTTGTCGAAAATAGAATATTTACAGACGGGTTCCTTCACAGAACTTACTTCTACGGAAGCATGAAAGGGGATATGACCATACTATCCATTCTCGAAGGGGCTTACCTTGTCGAAAAAGGTTGCTTAGAGGTTTACAAAGCCGGAAGTAAGCTTAAACTCGATGAACTCATAGATGTTGGTAGGAGGAAAGATCCCGATTTTGAGAGAAGGTTTGAAGTTTACAGGGATCTAAAGGACAGAGGTTTTGTTGTCAAAACTGGCTTAAAGTTCGGTAGCGACTTCAGACTGTACGAGTACGTTGGAGAAAGGCTGCCACATTCGACTTATCTCGTTACAATCGTTGATGATAGAACTATACCAGCTTTTGAAATTGTTAGGGCTGTCAGGTTGGCACACAGTGTTAGAAAAAAGATGCTCTTTGTGTACAAGGATGAGAAAGGAAACAGATATATATCCATTGAAAGGGTGAAGGTCTAAATTTCTCGGAGTTAAAGGCATTTGGAGCAAAAATTTTTGATTATTAAAATTTAGAAATAAAATAACAAGAAATGCTATTTTTCATTTCGATTGTAATATCTAAAATCCGCAAAGTTTTTATTTTTACAATTCAAAACATTGTTGGCACGAGTTGAGATTGTTAGAGTGTTCTGAGGTGATAAGATGGCTGAAGAAGAGCCGAAGATTGGCGTCTACATCTGCCATTGTGGAGAGAACATAGCTGGTGCGGTAAACATAGAAGAAGTAAAAAAGTTTGCTGAAACCCTGCCAAATGTTGTTGTCGTTAGAGACTATCTCTTCATGTGTTCTGACCCCGGACAGGAGCTTATCAAGCAGGATATCAAAGAAGGTAGGGTAAATAGAGTTGTAGTAGCTGCATGTACACCGAGAACACACGAGCCAATTTTCAGGAAGGCTTGTGAGGATGCTGGACTGAACAAATACTATTTCGAAATGGCAAACATCAGAGACCAGTGTTCATGGGCTCACTGGCATGAGAAGGAGAAGGCTACAGAGAAGGCTAAGCAGATAATAGCTGCAGCAGTTGCCAAAGCAAGATTACTCGAACCCTTGGAGGATAGATATGTTGACATAACTCAAAAAGTATTAGTGATAGGAGGAGGTATAGCAGGAATTTTTGCAGCCTTGGACATTGCAAATGCAGGATATAAGGTTTACCTAGTTGAGAGAAATCCTTCAATCGGAGGAAACATGGCAAAGTTGGACAAAACATTCCCAACAAACGACTGTTCTGCTTGTATCTTAACACCATTGATGGTTGAAGTTGCAAACCATCCAAACATCGAACTTCTCACGTATTCTGAAGTTGAGGCTGTAGAAGGAACTGTAGGAAACTTCAAGGTTAAGGTAAGAAAGAAGCAGACTTGGGTTGATTGGGATCTCTGTACGGGTTGTGGAGCTTGTACAGACGTATGTCCTCCTAAGGCAAGAGTTCCAGACGAGTTCAACGAAGGTTTAAGCAAGAGAGGTGCTATTTACATCCAGTTCCCTCAGGCGGTTCCAAAGAAGGCTGTAATTGATATAGATGCATGTATAGAGTGCGGTGGTAGGAAATTCGGAACAGAGCCAAGAAAAACGAAGGATGGAAAGCCAATTCTCGCACCATGTGAAAAAGTTTGTCCGACTGGTGCTGCAGATAGAACAAAGCCGAGGAATCCAGAAGGGGAATTGATCGAATTGGATGTTGGTGCAATCATCGTAGCTACTGGATACAAAGTGATGGACAAGACACACTTCAAGGAATTCGCACCTGACTCACCCAATGTAATAACGGCTTTGCAGATGGAGAGATTGATTTCTGCAACTGGCCCAACAGAAGGTAAGCTAATCGTTCCTTCGGACATTCCGAAGTATGAGGAGTGGAAGAAGAAGGTTGCTAAGGGAGAAGAGGTAGAATTAGAGGCAAGGAAACCACATAGGATAGTTTATGTATCTTGTGTAGGTTCAAGAGATGAGAGATTCCACACCTACTGCTCCAAAGTCTGTTGTATGTACATGCTCAAGCAGGCAATGCTTCTCAAAGAAAAGTATCCAGACTTGGACATATACATCTTCTTCATAGACGTGAGAACTCCCGGAAAGGACTTCGACGAATACTACATGAGATGTAGACAGCTGGGTATCAAAGTAATCAAGGGTAAGGTTGGTGGAATAAGAAGAATGCCAGACGAGAGACTCTGGGTCAGAGGTTACGATGCTGAGATCGGCAAACCAGTTGAAGTGATAGCTGATTTAGTTGTGCTTGCTACAGCCATAGAGCCATCCGACGGAACGATCGAATTGGCAAGGAAGTTGGGAATAAACATCGGTGCGGAAGGATTCTTTAGAGAGAGGCACACGAAGCTCTATCCAGTAGATACGATGACTGAGGGTATATTCATATGCGGTTGCGCTCAAGGTCCTAAGGACATACCAGATTCCGTTGCACAGGCTAAAGCTGCAGCCTCTTCAGCAATGTCACTCATAGCTCCGGGTAAGATGAAGTTAGAACCTTTGGTATCTGAAGTTGACAAAGAAAAGTGTTCTGGCTGTGGAATCTGTGTGCCGTTGTGTCCCTACGGTGCAATAACGATGACGAAGTACAACGAGAGCATGAGAGCCGAGATAAATCCAGCATTGTGTAAGGGATGTGGTGTATGTGCAGCAGCCTGCCCGAGCAAAGCTATAAAGCTACACGGATTCACGTTCGAGCAAGTCCTAGCTCAAGTTAGGACGTTAGCGAAGAGGGGAATTGTGGAGGTGTTGTAAAATGGAAATGATGGAAGAAGGCGTTCCAGATGTTATTAATTTATCTTATTTAGCTGAGAGGGAAGAAACTGAATTGGAAAAGAGAGTTGCTGAGATAATAAAGGAGCTTGGCGCTGAAAGATTAATGTACTGCATGCAGTGCGGTGCTTGCGCTTCAATCTGCCCACTTGCAAGAGTAGGATTTGAATGGTACAACAAGAAGCTGATAAAGGCTCTAATATTAGGTTTAAGGGATGAATTGTTAGATGACCCAACACCTTGGGCATGCGTTGCATGCAACAGATGCACGGAGATCTGTCCTAGAAGAGTTTCGCCGTTTGAAGTGATGTTCGCGATGAGAAGGTTGATGGCTGAAGAGTATGCAATTGGATCTCTTGCAATAGAAGGATTGAGATCCTTGTACGAATATGGACATGCCGTTTACATGGCTGGGAGAGAGGCAAGAAAGAAGGTTGGATTGCCTGAAAAACCACCTTCAACTGAATCGGATCCGAAAGCATTGGAGGACTTGAGGAAGATACTGAAACAGACGAAGTTGGCTGAGTTAGGATTGGTTCCGATGGAGTGAGGTGAGAATATGGTGAAGTACGGCTTATTCTTGGGTTGTAACATTTCATTCAACAGGCCAGACGTGGAAGTTTCGATGAGAAGCATATTCCCAGCTTTGGGGATTGAACTGGACGATCTTGTGGGACAATCATGCTGCCCGACTTGGGGAACAATGCCTTCGGTAGATATCGTTGGATGGTGCGCCGTTGCAGCGAGAAATCTCGCTCTGGGTGAAGAGAAAGGAATTGATTTGATGACTGCTTGTAACTCATGTTACGGGTCATTAAATGAGGCAAGACATAAGATGCTCACGAATCCGGAGATACACAGGAAGGTAAACGAGATACTTGCCACGATAGGAAAGAGATATGAGGGTAAAGCTAAGTGCAGGCATGTGGCATGGGTTCTCTACAAGGATGTAGGATTGGAGAAGCTGAAGGAGTCGATAAAGTATACTTTAGACGGAATTACCGTAGCAGTTCAGCCGGGATGCCACTTCTTGTGGCCTTCCGAGGTTTATCCTGATAAGGAAGAGGATCCTTTTAATCCAAAGGTTTTGAGAGAACTCTGTGAAGCTTTGGGAGCTGAGGCTCCTTACTACACAAAGTTGATAGAGTGCTGCGGAATGGGTGCTTTGAGAAGTACCGATCCAGAGAAATCGTTCAAGCTCGTTAAGGAGAAGATGGAGAACATTAAGGAGGAGATCGATGCGGATTTGATTGTAACAACGTGCAGCTCTTGCCTGATTCAATTGGACGATGCACAGGAGAGGCTGAGGAAGGAGGGCAAGATAAACTTCTCAATCCCCGTACTGCACTTGGTGCAAGTCATAGCTTTATGCATGGGATTCGATCCAGAGAAGGTCGCAGGCATTTGTGTAACCCCAAGAGATGAAATAATTAAGAGAATTTTGGAAAATAAGAGGTGATTTTTGATGAGCGAGGAGTGGGAACCAAACATCGTTTGTATTGCATGTAACTGGTGTACTTACCAAGCTGCTGACATGGCTGGTAGCTTGAGATACTCCTACCCACCTACTGTTAAAGTCGTCAGAGTCCCCTGCAGCGGTAGAGTTGAGCCAGAGTTCATAGTCGAGGCTCTAACAAACGGTGCTGACGGTGTGATAGTTGGAGGTTGCCACCTTGGAGATTGCCATTACAAGGAGGGGAACTACAAAGCTTTAAGAAGGTTCAAACTTCTGCACAAGCTCTTAACTGAATTGGGAATCGAGCCAGAAAGAGTAAGGCTAGAGTGGATCAGCGGTTCTGAAGGTTTGAAGTTCGCTGAAGTCATGACGGAATTCGATGCCACGATAAGGAAGTTGGGACCGTTTAAGTTTGAGAGGTGATAACATGGCTCTGAAACTTGCATATCTTTTAGTCGGTGGTTGTGGCGGCTGTGATATGGCTGTTGTTGACCTATCAGAAAAGCTCGTAGACGCTTTAGAGCACTTGGAAATTGTATTCTGGGCACCTACAGTTGCTGATGTAAAGTACAAGGATTTGGAGGCAATGCCCGACCAGTCGATAGATTTGGGATTAATCTCAGGTATGGTTAGAAACAAGGAAAACGAGCATCTCGTCAAGGTGATGAGACAGAAGTGTAAGATAATCGTAGCTTTCGGAATCTGTGCAGCTCTAGGTGGAATACCAGGAATGGCTAACATGCACAAGAATGAGGAGTTGTTCGAGAATGCGTACATAAAGAGTCCGAGCACGGACAACCCCAATAATGTCATACCTCAACCCGTAAGTAAGGAAGGTGAATTCGAATTGACCTTGCCAGAGTTCCTCGACCGTGTTAAGCCGATTGATGAGGTAATAGAAGTCGATTACTACGTCGGCGGATGTCCACCGCACCACGATCACGTCGCAAAGGTTGTTGAAGCGGTTATAACCGGTAACTTGCCACCTAAGGGATCATGGATAACGAATGGAAAGGCTGTCTGCGATGTCTGTGCTAGAAATCCAGCCGTTAAGGGTAAGACAAGAGAATTCGTTAAAGAAGTTAAGAGAATGCACGAGGGTATTCCAGATGAGGAGGAGTGCCTACTCAATCAGGGTTACCTCTGCTTGGGTCCGGTAACTCAGGGCGATTGTGGAGCTCTGTGTCCTAAAGTAAACATAAGATGTGCCGGATGTGGTGGACCTATTCCACCGACAAGGGACTTCGGCTTGAGAGCAATAAGTGCGTTGGGTTCAATATTAGCTGACGAGAACGTAACTGATCAGTTGATCAAGAAGTATCCCGTGCTAACGAAGATACTCTACAGGTACAGCCTGCCCGGAGCTATGATAAACAAGAAGCTATTTAAGTGATTTTTATGCACATCTTCAAAAAAATTTTCGGGAAGAAGGAGGTGAAAAGTGTGAAGAAGATTGAGATTGAGCCGATGACAAGACTTGAGGGTCACGGTAAGATTGCCATATTTCTAGACGATAAGGGAAATGTGGCAGACGCGTTCTATCAGATTGTGGAGTTTAGAGGATACGAAACATTCCTTAGAGGATTGCCGATAGAGGAAGTCCCAAGAACTGTTTCAACCATATGTGGTGTATGTAGAGCCGTTCACCACACAGCATCAACAAAAGCGAGTGACGGAGTTTACGGTGTAGAACCAACAGAAACTGCTAAGAAAATCAGAGAATTGTACCTAAACGCTCACTATGTAGAAGATCACTGTGCAATTCTCTATGCTTTGGGATTGCCAGACTTCGTTGTAGGAATTGAAGCTGATCCTGCTGAGAGAAACCTCGTCGGACTGATAAAGAAAGTAGGTGTTGATGTAGGTAAAACCGTGCTTAAGAAGAGGTTTGCAGCTGTCAAAGTCTTAGAAATGCTTGGAGGAAAGCCAATCCATCCAGTTGCAGGATTACCCGGTGGATGGTCGAAGAGGATAACGGAGGATGAAAGAAAGGAAATCGAGGCTCTTGCCAAGGAGATGGTTGAGCTTGGAGAGTTGACACTCCAGGTATTTGAGGATGTAATTCTGAAGAACGAGAAGTTGCTTGAACTGATTACAGCAGATTACTACAGAGTAGTGGTCAACTACTTGGGAACAGTCGATGATGCGGGTAAAGTTAACTACTACGATGGCTGGCAGGTAGGAATTGATACCAAAGGAAACGAGGTCTTCAGGTTCAAGGGTAAGGATTATCTCAACTACATAGCCGAGAGAGTAGTTCCTTGGAGCTACGTAAAGATGCCATACTTCAAGCAGTTGGGATGGAAGGGATTTGTTGATGGAGAAGGAACAAGCCTGTACAGCGTAGGTCCATTAGCGAGGTGCAACATTGGTGATATGAACACACCAAAGGCTAAGGAGGCTCAGGAAAAGATGTTCGATGTTTTGAAGGAGAGACCAATTCACTACATAATGGCCTACCACTGGGCCAGAGCCGTCGAGCTCTTGAACGCTGCGGAGAGAGTTCTAGAACTTGCACAGGATCCAGAAATCACAAGCCCAGATGTAAGAGCTGAACTAGGAGAGGTAACTGGAGAAGGTGTCGGAATAATCGAAGCTCCTCGTGGCACATTGATTCACCACTACAAGACTGATGAGAACGGAATAGTAACCGATGCCAACTTGATCGTAGCTACAACGCACAACCACGCACCTATAAACATAGCAATAAAGAAGGCAGCACAGCACTTCATACAGGAGAACAAAGAGATAAACGACAAACTGCTCAACTACGTAGAGATAGCTTACAGGCCGTACGACATCTGTCAGGCCTGTGCATCCCACGCACTGCCGGGAAGGTATCCACTTGAAGTTTTGGTTTACGACAGCGAGGGCGAGCTTATCAAGACCATCAGGAACTTCTAAACTTTTATTTTTATTATGCAATTTTTTCCCATCCATTTGTACATCTTGCTCCATTTAAAGAGAGCCAATGTCAATTATGTGAAGATGATTGCTAAAATGATAGAATTAAGCTTGGAACTCGTAAAGACAGCTTTAGATGATTTAATGAAAGCTGGATTAGTAGAGAGGGATCAAGGTTCAGCTTTGAAAAGAAGTAAGGCAAAGTTCAAGAAGGCCTTTGAAGTTCGCAAGCATCACACCTACTACAAGCTTTCGAGAGAGGGTGATCTCCTAGTAAGAAGGATTGATGAGCGTTGGCTAAGAGAAAATTTGACAGTACCGTATGATCTATTTAAAGCCCTTATGAAAACAGAAGATTTTAAATCAGCTTGTAAGGAAGCTGGATTTAATGAATCCGAGTTTTTCGAGGAATTTCTTCTGCATAGGCTGATAACACCAAGCGGAAAGAAGACGAAGTTTTTCAAGATGCTCACAACTATGCTCAGCGATAGGTTAATAGATCTCCAATGAAGGCTTAGGTGATGAAAACGATAGTAATTGGCATAGGTAACCCCTATCTAAAGGACGACTCTGTAGGGTTGAGAGTTGCCAAAGAGCTAGAAGGAAAGGTTAAGGCGAATGTAGATTTCCTCACAAGCACCGATCTTGATGTTGTGGGAAAGATTCTCGGATACGATAGAGCTATAATCGTCGACGCAATTAAAAAGGTTGAAGAAGCTGGAAAAATTCACGTTTTGAATGTTGATGATCTCTTCGTTTCGTACAAGTTCTCTAGTTCGCACAGCTTAGACCTAGCTACGAGCATAAAGATCGGATATGAAATATTTAGAGATGAAATGCCCAAAGATATAAGAATAGTGGCAATTGAGGTAGAGGATATCGATTTTGGATATGAGTGCTCTAAAAAAGTTAAAGAGGCTATACCGAAAGCCGTGGAAATTGTTAAGAGATTAATCGAATCAGTATAGCCTACAATCTCAAACTATGCTTTAGAACTTCAACGAGCTTCCAGCACACCAAGAGCTTCGAAAACTCTATCGCATTGACGTACTCCGACTCAACCTTAATCTCACCATCGCCAATCTCTTTCCTTAGTGAGTCAAATAGAGATTTGAATATATCGACATTTAAGAATCCGTCAATGTCTATGAAGCTAGCTTTCTCTGCGTAATAGTAATCTGAGAAAAAGCCAATCGAGAAATCTCTTTCACTAGCTTTAACAAGATCAGAAATGTCAATGTTCAGACTTACTGATTCCAGAGGAATATCCGTTTTCTTTAGAATTAACCTAACTTTGTAAACCTCCTCCCGACTATCAACTAAATACTTTATTCTCTCCGTGCTCTGGATAGAACTCGGTAGAATTTTTATAACAACATCAGCATATATTTTCTGGAAGTCTATATACCTTTTGTAGTCCGGCTCTCTCCGAATTATCTCCCTTATAACCTTATCTCTATCATATCCTCTTTCTTCTACATCTCTCTTGATTTTCCACAACCTCTTTATGTACCTAGCAGGATCCACGAAGATCTTGAAGTCTATGTAATCCCTTATGCCGTCGTAGAGTGTGTGCAGACCCTCAACAATTACTATAGGCGTAGACTCGAAGTCTTCCCATTCTCCAAAAGTTCCAGTCTTATGGTTGTATGTCGGCTTCTTTATTTTTTCACCCTTCTTCAGCAGGTAAAGATGAGTTTCAACCAGCTTTAAGTTGTTGGCTGATGGGTGTAGGGGCGTTATTCCAAGCCTTTCTCTCATCTCCCTATCGTAAACGTGATAATCGTCAAGCGTGATGTGACTAACAATATCATCTCCAAACATTCTCTTTATACCGTTGGCAAACGTAGTTTTCCCAGAACCGCTATCTCCAGCAATGCCTATTATGAAAACTTTACCACTCTTGATCAGCTTCTCTTTAAGCATAACAACCTTTAGTTCAAGAATATTTTAAACCGACGTAAGCTTATTAAACTTAGCTACACTGATACAAAGTGTCAAGGTGATCTCATGAGGATATTGATATTTGGAGTTGGAGGAATGGGAAGATTCTTCAGGGATTTTTTCAGGGTTAGAGGTTACGACGTTAGAGGTTACGATACGATCAAGGATAGAAGGGATGTTGAGCTTGATGAAATATCGGATTTCGATGTCATATTCGTCTGTGTTCCTATGGAGTGCATTAAGGATGCTTTGGAAGATATAAAGAAATACGCAAACAAGAATGCTCTACTAGTCGATATTTCGACAATAAAGTCAGACATTTTGCCGTACTTCGACGAAAGCGGTTTCGATTATATGAGCATACATCCGATGTTCGGACCGAAGAGTGATATTGGTCTATCGAACATAATAGTCGTTCACAGGTCTGGGAGAAGGGAGGAAGAAGTAATACTTGAAGAATTCAAAAAGGCTGGAGCTGTGATTAGTTACTTACCGAGGGAAAGGCATGATGTGGTGATGGCCGAAATTCAGGGCTTGAGCCACTTCACACTCATAGCCCTTGCAGACTTCCTTAAAGACAGAGTTGGAGAGATAATAAACTATGCTTCTCCAATATTCTGTGTGCTTTACAAGCTGGCATCTCGAATAGTATCGCAGAACTGGAAGATGTATCTTAAAATCCAAAAGAACGCTGAAGAGAAAAGAGAGGAGTTTCTAAAGCACATGATAAGTCTAAGCGAGAGGCTGAAGGATGAAAGAGAGTTTAAAAAGCTCTTTGAGGATTTAAGGGATGTTTACATTGATAAGGGTGAAAGCACAATAATCCTCGACTCCTATAAGGCAACGCTCGATGTGAACGATTTAAACTTGGTTAGGGGATACATTAGAGCTTTGGATTCGCTGATACTTAGACTTATAGAGAGGAGAGTTGAAACTGGGAAGAAGGTTGCAGAGATTAAGAAGGAGAGAAATGAGCCAATTGAGATAACCGATGTGGAGGAGATTAAGATCAGGGATCTGATAGCAAACACACATCTAAATCCAGTACTGATTTACAGGATTTTTGACAGCTTAATGACACTGACTAAAGAGGAGGAATACAGAGTTTTGGGAGTAAACAAGAAGCTGGCAATACTCGGTCCAATGGGGAGTTTCAGCGAGGAGATGGCGCTAAGACTAGTTGGTTCAAGATTGCCGCTGATATACTGCTCCACAACGGATGAAATAATAAGAGCTGTTGAGAGAGGCAAAGTCGATTATGGATTGATTCCAATCGAAAACTCGATAAACGGGACTGTTTTGCCAGTTCTAGACGCTCTTCTAAATTCAAATGTTGAGGTTTTCGGAGAATGCGAGCTTGAAGTAGTTCACTGCTTAACTGCCAAGAGGGAGATCCCGTTAAAGAGTGTTAAGGTGGTCTATTCCCATCCTCAAGCCATAGCTCAATGTATCAACTTCATCAACAACTATCTACCCCATGCGGAAATAAGGTACACGACATCGACAAGCGATGCTATCAAACTTTTGGATGAAAACTCGGTTGCAATAACATCGGAATACGCCGCAAGGCTGTACAGGCTTTGCATTCTCAGAAAAGGTATTCAGGATGTCAAGAACAACGTCACGAGATTTTACTTGATAAGAAGAAAAGGAGGTAAAAGATCTGGTAGAATTACGGCGATGTTCTTCGGTGTTGAAGACAGAGTTGGAGCTTTAAAAGACGTTTTGGAAGTATTTTACAAGAAGAATATCAACATGCGAAAGCTTGAATCGAGACCAGCCAAAACAGGTCTAGGAGATTATATCTTCTTCGTTGAGATTGAGAGGGCTTTAGATGAAGACGATTTGAAAGAGCTCAAGGAGGTAACAACGTTTTACAAGATAATAGGTGTATTTGATAGAGTAGAGTCGTTGACTCTTAATTAAAGGTGTTCCAGATGAAAATTGTCAGTGCCACTATCGTTGATACTGACTATTCCCTCAGTAAAGAGGGATTGCAAAGCTCATATCAATTTAACAAGTTTTCAAGAGAAGTAGAACTCTTGGAAGATTTACCAGAGGTTGTTAAGCTAAAGGCTGGACTCTTTTAGGAATGTTGAATAAGTTTATAGTTGAGAAGATGTCGACCCAGATTTCTACAAAGTTCTAAAGCTCTATAGAGTTTTAGTTGAAGGAAACTACAAGTGGTAAACAAGCTAGGATATCATGCAACCGATTAGGAATCCCAATATCGCACCAGAATTTATGAATGGTAGACCTGCATGAGCTCTTTTAAATTTTTCAGCAAAGATTAACAAAATTGTTAATCCCAAAGCTCCTCCAATTAAAGTTGTTAAGGCAGGTATTTTCAATCCAAAGATCTTTGGTGAGTTGAGAAATGTTTGTGCGGAAACTGTCAGTATGTTTGGTATGACTACGTCGCCTACACCCAACATCGTAGGTTTATCGTCGGTTGGAATTATGAAGAGTAATGGTAGTTTCAGCTTGACTACACTCTCAGCGAGGTCTATCATATGTTTGGTCGTATAAACAGCGACAAAATCATAGACAGCTAGAATTATCAAAAGTACAAGGACT
Organism: Archaeoglobus profundus DSM 5631; assembly: GCF_000025285.1. Classification (GTDB taxonomy): domain Archaea; phylum Halobacteriota; class Archaeoglobi; order Archaeoglobales; family Archaeoglobaceae; genus Archaeoglobus_B; species Archaeoglobus_B profundus. The sequence continues at coordinate 1,306,574 of NC_013741.1, read as the reverse complement.
GGAATTGGTTCCAAACTTATACCAAACATTGCAGTGATTCCACATGCAAGGAGAAATGCTGAAATGTTGATTGTTAATGTATTAGGCCTCTTAAGCAGTGCAACTATGACAATAGAGGACGGAATAATTGATAGAATACCAAAAAACGGATAGAAGATGTAGAATGCTGATATGAACAGTAATGAGTACATTACTAATTTCAGAAAAAACTCGCTCTTTCTTGTTAAAATCATGACTATCGCTGTGAATACAATTATAGCTAGAAAATAAAGTAGGGAGTTAGTTGGATCTGAAGGATTTTCAAAGACTTTAACGTTCGCAGATTCATAAGTGGGAGTGAATGCAAGAGCAGTTAGACCTACTAAGATGAAGATAAGAATTATCAAAAATCGGATAAGATCACCTCCTCAAGCCCTGTACTTGATGTATATCTTTTCACCTCTTAGCAAGGCTTCCTTAAGCATTTTTCCAGCTTCTTTATCCTTTCTAATCTTTATAGTTCCCTTCCTGCTCACAGCCACGGTGAATAGGTAATCGTTGTTCGCATAGATTTCAACAGTCCTACCCTCCAACCCTTTAGCATGTATTATGTAGTGCTTAGTGTCTTCCTCAACCTTAGCTTCGACCATTACCTCTTCATAGAGAGGCTGCACATCCAGCTTAATCTTCAACTCCTTCTCAATATTCTTAATTCTCCTGCCTCTCCTACCCAAGAGTCTTGGAATATCATCTTCCGGAACTTTTACAATTGCTTTTGTGTTGCTGAGAACTTCAACTTCGAATCTGGAGACGTACCTCCTTATTACATCTTCAATCATCTTCTTAATCTCCTCTAGGTTTTCCTCTTCAATGGGCATCACAACGACTTGTTCGCCATAGGTGTAAATTTCGTATTCAACTCTCTTGGTTTCGAAGTCTATGACTTCTATAACTGGTCTAGCTAAGTCTTCCTCAGTCATTCCATAGGGAACTTTGACTGTAAAGTTCAGCTCGTAAACCTTCTTGATCTGCCCAGCATCGATGAAGATTACTGTATCTACTACTTGAGGAATTATACCAAGTTCAACCCTACCAATAAGCCTCTGGATAGCGTCTATAGCTCTTGTAGCATGTGTTACACCTATCATTCCCACTCCCGCCAGTCGCATATCTGCAAACACTTGGAAATCAGAAGTTCTTCTTAATTCATCATATATCGTATAATCTGGTCTAACAAGGAGGAGAATGTCTGATGTTAAGCTCATGTCACCTTCAAGAGGAGCATACTGAGTAATTTCATCTCTAACTATTAAATCTCTTGGACTCTCCATAGTTTTGACGATGTGACCCATTTCCATGAGGTAGTTTGCTACACTCGCAGCGAATGTCGACTTACCAGCCCCAGGAGGACCTGCTATTAAGATACCTCTCTGTTTCTCAACGATTCTTCTCTTTAATTCTTCACTTATTCCGTACTCATCAAGTGTAACCTTTGCAATAGGTCTTACAGCAGTAATCTCCATTCTATCAGCAAAAGGTCTCTCAGCAATGGCAATTCTTAAATCTCTGAGCTGGACAACCGTACAACCCTTTCTTTCGATTTCTATATTACTATCCTCATCTATCCTTGCAACCTCTAAGATTTCGTGTGCAATTTCTTGCAACTCCTGTAAAGTCATGGGCTCATCTCTAATTTTTACAAGTTTAAGCTGGCCAATCTTACCCCTCTTTGCAAGTGGAGGTACACCCTCTCTAAGGTGAACACTAGCAGTATCGGGTGTGAAGAATTTCATTATATTGGTTTCCTCAGGCTTTATGACCTCTTGCTGTAAGTATATTGCGTCAATACCCTTTGCAACTGCAACGTAGTATTGAACCCTGTCACACGTAATTAGAATTGCCTTTTCCTCCTCAGCAATCCTTCTGATCATGTTATCTATTTCACCGCTCTTTGCCAGCCTTATCTGCTCAATAGATGGTCTTTCACCCAAGAAAATTACGTCAAATCCTTTTTGCTCTGCGATTTCACGTATTTTCTTAATCTCTTCTAGACCTTTGAATCCCGTCATCTTACCTCTATTAGCCTGAGCTTCCAACTCAGCAATAGCGGGTTCAGGGATGATTATAGTGCCAGCTATTTCCCCATTCTCAAGCATCTTAGATACTCTTCCATCAATCAAAGCACTGGTGTCTATTACGTACTTCACAACCTACATCCACTTGAAAAATACTTAACACTTTTTATAGGCACACTTGATACGTGCTAACACACTTAGCACACCCACCCCTTTATTTCCTGTGGAAAGTGGGGTAGTGAGTTAGTGATGTATGTCCCTGAACGAATCAATATTGAAACTTTAAAATGAAAAGTGGATAATAAACCAAACTAAGATATAGATATATTATAGATATTTGGAAGTCACATCACTACCTCAGTTTTCTTGGATTACTCTAGTCTTACGAATTATGGACAAATATATCACTGAATTTTTTAGAGGCAATAGTAAGCTCAGACCAAATTACTGATAACCCCAATCGACCAATAGACTGACAAAGTCGATATTACCAAACTTACAAACTTCTTAATATCTTCAGTTTAGCTGTTTCTAAGACTAAGAAATACTAGATTCTCCTAGATTCTCTCAATTTTTTCAATAAGTTCAATGATCTTGAGGGCGAGATTAATTAAACTGTGTAAGCTCTCTACGCTTTCACAACTTTCAATCCTTGAAATGACTTCGAAAAGCTTAGATCTGAGTATAGATATGGATTTTACTTTTGAATATTCTAAACATTCAACACTTTTTGCAGAAGTCTCTACAACATCATGTTTGACTTCACTAGCCTTTCTATCTTTTTTAGTCTCAGTAATCTCTTTGTTTTCATCTTTTACCGTTTCTACCCTTCCATCCTTTTCAATTGGAACGGCATATCCCTTTCCATCAATTCTGAACTCTCTTTTACAAGCAGGGCAGATTACCTTACCCTCATACTTGAAAAGGGGCATTTTACAGTCTATACAATGCTGAGCCAGCATTTTCGCACCTTTGTACAAAAGTTCGACAGCTTCCGAAATATTTTTATCCACCACGGTGTATAGCTTTGAGGCGAGTTATAAAAAGGTTCAGTTTTGAGAGGTGATGTGCCATGGCAGAAGATGTATTGAAAGCAGTGTTAGATACACTCGACAGAATAATTCAAGACGATTCAGTTCCAAGAAATGTTAGAAAGGTTGCAAACGAAATCAAGAGCGATCTGCTAAATGAGAAAGAAAATATAGCAGTCAAAGCAGCTACGGCAATTTCAACACTTGAAGACCTTTCGTCAGATCCAAATCTACCAATGCACGTAAGAACCTTAATTTGGAATCTATCTAGCTTACTTGAGAAACTTACAGTTGAAAAATGAGACAAATTTCAACCTTCTTTTTACACTCTAGTAGAAGTAGAAGATACTTATAATGTGCTAGATTTAAAATGCTGAAAAATTTGTTTATATTTGTAATCGATCATCAACTATCATTTTCAACTGACTTTTCACGCATCATTCTTATTGTCCACTACCCCACTTTCCACAGGAAATAAAGGGGTGGGTGTGCTAAGTGTGTTAGCATATATCATAGTTGTATATCGAAAGCTAAAAAACTACTGCTACCCTCTTTTATCTTATGACTCCTAAAGAAGCTCTGAATTTGGCTAGAAAAGTCGGTGAATATGTAAAGAAGGAAGTTTCCAAGATCATTGGCAGTACTGAATGTGGTATCACCGTTGGGATCGGCAAAGATGGTACCCCCACGAAGCGCATTGATATAGTTGCTGAGAAGACTGCATTGGAAATTCTTAAAGAGTCTGATGTAACCGTTATAACTGAAGAATCTGGCGTAGTAGGGTCTGGAGATGTGATAGTTTCTTTAGATCCCATCGATGGCACATTTAATGCTGTTAAGAGTATTCCAATCTATTCAGTATCATTATGTTTTTCCAGTAGCTACTATTTTAGGGATGTATTTTGCGGATATGTGCTCAATCTTGCGACTGGTGATGAGTACTACTCAATCAACGGATCTTCATACAAAAACGATTCAGTTATACACGTTTCCAACATTGACAATCTTAAAGAAGCTAATGTACTCTTCTACTATCCTGCAAAACCTTACCCTTTCAAGCGGATAAGGATTTTAGGAAGTGCTTCACTTGAAATATGCTACGTTGCTGATGGGACATTTGACGCTTTCATCGATACGAGATTTAAGAGGGGTAAGGGGTTTTTAAGGCCTTTCGACGTCTGTTCTGCTCTCTTCATAGCAAAAAATGCTGGAGCGAAAATTACTGATCACAGAGGTAACGAGCTGAATAACAAGAAATTGACTATGGATGAGAGGTACACACTTCTAGTTTCAAATCCGAAACTGCATGAGAAGTTACTAAAGGTGATCTCATGAAGGGAGCGATAGTCTATAAGCCAGACTCTAAGGATTTAGCTGAAGAAGTCAGGGAGTTCGTTAATGCCAATGGTTTCCATGCTGAAGTGGTCAGCAAGTCTAAAGACTTGGAACAATATGACTATATAATTGTGATTGGTGGAGATGGCACGATTCTCAGAGTTCTTCAAAGTGTCAAAAACTGCCCGCCTATATTCGCAATAAACACTGGTCGCGTAGGACTACTCACGCACTGTGAACCTTATGAATACAAGGATGTGCTAATCAAGGCTCTAAACAGTTTCGAAGTGGAGGAATTTATGAGGTTGAGTTGCGTTGTAGATGGTAATGAAGTGTTAGCCTTAAATGAGTTTGCTGTTCTCTGTTCGGTTCCTGCGAAGCTTGTTGAAATGACTGTATATGTCGATGATGTTAAGGTTGAATCGCTCAGATGTGACGGTATGTTAGTTTCGACTCCTATAGGCTCTACAGCCTACGCCCTTTCAACTGGAGGACCTATAATCGATCCTTACCTAAATTCAATACTAATCGTTCCAGTAGCCCCATTTAAGCTGGGCTGGAAGCCGTGGGTTGTTAAAGATGACAGAGTTATAAGGTTAGAGTTCGATAGGAGTGTTTTTATAGTTGCAGATGGCCAGAAAAGGTTTAAACATGAGCAATCAGTAGAGATAACAAAATCCAATCATCCTGCGAGATTCTTTAAAATTTCACACCGTCTGAAGAGGACAGTCGAAAAGCTCAGGAATATTTGCTAACTAGCTTCTTAGTACAGGTATGCTACTATTTTCTACCTCAAACAAATCCTTTAAGGTATAATCGTTGTATCCCCAGTAGCTATTGCAACTCCTTAAACAGTTAAAGAGCTTCAACCTCTTTCAATATTTTACCCACTTCTTCCTCTATCCTTTTTACATCTTCATCACTAAACTTTTCCTTATCTAGAGCTAGGACTAGTGCTATTGGAAAATCTGGGACACTGTATGTCTTTACGTACTTAGCTATCATTGTAGCCTTTCTTCTTGTTTTAGATCTCACTATTCTAGTTTCCGACTTTTTCTTGAAGTTTGATAAGGTAATCAAGTCTCCCTCAATGTCTAGCTTGAGAATTCTAGAACTGATCTTCGCTATCTTTTGTAGAGCGTTGTCTACATCACCTTTCTCATACCTAACTATTTCTATGATATGATATCTGTCCTCAGGATACTCCTCTTTAAACTGTGAAAAGTTCAGCCATTTTTCCTCCATGGGCTCACATGGCCTTCTAAATATAAAAAATTTCAGCACCAATGTTGTCAGGTTCCGTGATATAGACTTCAACATTTAACCCTATATCTTCAAAATACCTTCTCACTTCTCTTGCAACTGATTTAGCGTTTGTATCCACGACTGAATAAACTGCCGGCCCCGTAGAACTCATTCCTATTGGATAATCAGAATGATCAAACAGGTTCCATATCAAATCACCGTACTGATCTATTTCAACCTTTTTAAATCCTAAGCGTTGAATCATTTTCACAGCTTCTCCAAACTCATCCAGATTGCTCTCAACAACTGACGGTAGTAACTTCATCAGTATGACATGGCAGAGTTTACTCACTTCTTCAACTGGTATCGGGCAAAATTTCTGGAAAAGGCTAACCTCCTCTTTTCCATAAAAACCCTTCAAATTGGGAACGGCAACGACAACCTTCCAATCTGGAAGATCGTACCTAGCTAAAACCTTTGGTGGTTTAGCTTTGCTCGCAGATGAAGGCATGAAGTTAGGCTTCTCTCTCTTGGAGTGCCCACCATCTAGGATAAAACCTCCAAACTCAAAGACGGCAACGCCAATTCCAGAAGTTCCACCCCTCCCAGTTATCTCCGCCATTTCTCTAACACTTAGCCCCAAGTCGTATATCTCATTGAAGGCGCTGGCCACTGCCAGGCTTATCTGAGTTCCACTTCCCAAACCGACATGAGCTTCATAATCACTTAAGACATCTATTTTTATACCCTTACCAAATGTTTGCGAAAGTTTTCTTGCAACAGATTGAAATCTGCTTACGTTGTTTCCTCCTCTAACAACAACATCATCAGAATCTTCACATTCTATCGTAACATTTGGCTCTTCAAGTGCAAAACCCACACCCCCATCTATTCTACCCAGTAAGCCGTTTAAGTCTATTAGACTCATGTGAATTCTTGAAGGAGTTTTTATCTTGACTTTAGTCATTTATAATTCAACAAAACAGCTGAACTTAAGAATATTTTCTTAGATCTATTTCTCTAACAAAATCGCCTTCATTTAAATTGACTATAAGAGCTCTGGGAGCTACGATAGCGTTTCCACTTTCAAGCAGTTTCAAAGTTTCTTTCACCTGGAGAGCACATGTTATAGTATATGTCAAGGTATCGTAGTCTATTTTGGGTATCTCGACTTCGAAAAACTTGATTGAGTCTGGAAGGAAAAAAGTAATGATATTTGGCATGAAAGGAATACCTAGATCGTAGCAGGCCTTAGCGAAGGTATCCATACTCTTATGAGCTATAACAACGTCGCAACATCTTATCTGTCTCTTTACTTCCTTCAAATCCTCTACAAGTGGATAAGAAACCATGTAGGCATCTGGAACATCGTATCCGTACCCGCTAAGAGTTACGTCTATAGTTGCATCGTTTGGTGTAAAGAAATCTCCTATATATTTAACGTCAAATCCCATTCTGACAAAAAGCTCTGCAGTTAGCCTACTTCCAACTACCCCTATTATGAAATTACCGCTAATATATCACCAACCTCCACCCTATCTCCCTCTCTAACGACGATCTGCTTAACAACTCCATCTTTAGGACTCTTAACCTCATTTTCCATTTTCATCGCTTCGAGTATCATTATTGTGTCCCCCTTTCTTACGCTTTCTCCCTCCTTAACTATGATCTTAGTGACTACACCGGGCAACATCGCTTTAACAGCTTCTCCCTCAACGACCTCTACCTTACTCTTCTCCTTCTTTTCTACCTTCTTAGGTAAGATTACACCGGGTTCTCTCAATGATATGTTAAACGTCTTATCGTTCAGAATTACTTTGTAGTAAGTTCTGTTTATTCGCTTTATGCATGCCTCAAACTCTTCATCACCAACTTTAACCTTCAACTTTCTCATTCAAAGTCAAAGCGGTTAAGATTGGATAAAAGAGTTTCTAAAAGTATTTATACGTGCGAACTCGATCAGGTTCGGTGGAGGAATACATCCCTGTTAAGGTTAAGAGGAGAAATCCGTACGGCTGGAACAATACGATAATAGCCATATGCATACTGATTTATCTGGCAAAGGTACTAACGGGACTTTTAGGAATCTACGCCATTATTAGAATGCCATTTGGTGTTACTTACAGAGACAACATCGTTGATTATCTCTTGGCTTTATTCCCAATCAACGTTCTGTCCATGCCTTGGCAGATAATAACGAGCATCTTCGTTCATGCGGATTTCTGGCATCTCTTCATCAACATGTTCGTACTCTTCTTCTTCGGAAACGAGCTCGAAAGAAGGTTGGGTGAAAGAAAGTATCTGATCATATTCTTTGCCAGCGGAATCGCTGGTAACTTAGCCTACTTAGTATATGCATTTTTAACAAATCCGTTTATTCCAGCTATGGGTGCCTCTGCGGCAATCTTCGGGGTTATGGGAGCTCTGGCGATAATAGCTCCCGAGATAAGGGTGGTAATATTCCCACTTCCAATCCCTGTGAGTATAAAGGTCGCAATACTACTCTTCGCAATCTACGACCTCTTACTATTACCATTCTCCTACAGCACAGGAGTTGCACATATAGCACACCTCGCTGGACTTTTGGTAGGTTTGTACTTAGGTAAAAAATACAGAATAGTGAGGGGATATGTCCTCTACTACTGATCCCGTTGCGGTATGGATTGAAAAGGAGAGATTTCACGGAGATGTGGTGGATTGTCTTACCGTGATACTCAGAACAAGGGGATGCTCTTGGAACAGATGTCTGATGTGTGGGTACAGGAGGGATACAGATCCAAGAGTAACAAACGATGATTTGAAAAAACAGCTTGAAAAGGCTTTGAAAAAGGGAAAGGCTAAGATTTTGAAGATATTTACATCTGGAAGCTTCTTCGAGCTCGATAAAGAGTTTAGGGACTTTGTCTACAATACAGTCTCGAAGTTTGGTTTTGAAAAGCTGATAGTTGAGAGCAGACCAGAATTCGTCTATAAGGTTGAGGAAGATTTGGAAAAAATCGATTTTGAGCTTGAGGTTGGTATAGGTCTGGAAACTTCAAACGACTTTGTGAGGGAACACTGCATAAACAAAGGCTTTACATTCGAAGACTTTAAAGAATCTTCAAAATTCTTGAAGTCGAAGGGCTTTAGAGTTAAAGTTTACCTCCTTCTAAAACCACCATTCCTTTCGGAAAAGGAGGCAATAGAAGACGCAATCAAATCGATTAAAGATGTCGAAGGTTTGGCAGATGTAGTCTCACTTAATCCTACAAACGTTCAGTCTGGAACGTATCTTGAAGCTTTGTGGAGAAAAGGACTTTACAGGCCCCCTTGGTTCTGGAGTGTTGTTGAAGTTCTTAAAAACTCCAACATCGAAACCGTATCTGATCCTGTCGGAGCTGGGAGCTTTAGAGGTCCTCACAACTGCGGGAGATGTGATAAAGTTGTTGCTCGAGCTATAAGGGAATTTTCGCTTTATCAGGATAAGTCTGTCTTCGAAAACCTGAACTGCAAATGCCTAAAGCGCTGGGAGGTTGCTTTGGATCTTGAAAACTATTCGAGAATACCGTTGTTTAAATGAATCAGTGTGCCCTGGGTCTCATCACAGCTCAGTGAAGGGCAAGTTCATCATCACAAAATTCAAAGCTCTTGAAGTTTTATCACTTGCGATGATGAAACCCATCGGGTCTGAGAAGTGATGAAAGGGATGTCGCCTGATTCTTATACTTTTAACTGCTATTCAAAAATCGTTTGCGAAAAATCTATGAAAATTTTATATGCGTTCAAATTGAAATTTAGACAATGTGGAAAGTTGTCTATGCAACGGATTTTTCCGATTACTCCCTAAAAAGTATCTAATGTCCTCCTGAGGTATAGGAGCTTGATCGATGAAGTTCTAATAGTTAGGGTAATAAACATAAACAGAGTTCTTGAAACTCTCATCGATCGGGAATCTTGGATTGAGAAGGAAAAGATGGCATCGCTTGAAAAATTCGAAGAGCACGAATCTTTTTTCAAATTGAATGACATAAAGTGTAGGAGTATTCTGCGAGTGGGTGACCCGGCTGAGGAGATTGTAGGGGTTGCAAACGAAGAAGGGGCAAATCTCATAGCGATGGGGCACAGAGGTAGAAGCTTTCTCAAGAAGATTCTGCTTGGTAGCGTTGCCGAGGGAGTCGTTAGGCTATCTAAAATTCTGGTTCTCGTCGTTAAGGGAGGTATAGAAATTTTCAGGACAGTACTCTATGTCCACTATCCTCTAGAATCAGATCCGCCAGAGTTTTTGAAGGAAATACCATACGAGAGATTGTACATCATGCATGTGGTTGAACCCATGCTACCTCCCGAATCTACAACACATCTCGTTAGGGAGAGAGTTGATGAGGCTAAGAAGAGGCTCGAAGAAATCGCTAAAGATTTGAATGGAGAAGTTATTGTCAAGGTTGGTGGGGTTGCGAAAATGATCATAAAAACGGCAACTGAGTTGAGAGTCGGTTGTATAGTCCTGAAGACTAGGAAATTTACCAGAGTTACGGATGATGTCCTCAGATACGCCAAGAAGTCGGTTTTGGTTATTAAAGAATCGTAATATTCTCCATATTCCCTTTTCTAAATTCATGCGGGGGGCGGGATTTGAACCCGCGGACCCCTTCGGGACGGGGTCTTAAGGCTTGAACCACCCTCTTTTAAAGCCTCTCTTATGGCTTTTTCAAGTAATTGAGAGAGATTAAGCTTTTTCTCCTTAGCCTTAGCAAGCAAATCGGCATCAATGTAAACACTCGTCCTCCTCTTCATTATCTCACCATTTTAATTTATATAAACTTAAAAATCATCAAGGATGATTCAACTATTAGTTGAGTCATAACTTGGGTCTATGAGCATCCCTTGCATCTCGACGAGCCCGAGTTCGACTTTGACCCTCTCGAGAATGAGATCTATATACTTCTCAGGGATGCCGTAAACGACGGCAATCTGCTCTCGAAGCTCATCAATGGAGTAACCATCCTCAATCCAAGCTTTGACAGATTTCATGATGTCGTAAACGAGCTCTTCTTCATCAACAATCTCAACAATGTCTGCATTTTTGATTACATAGGTGTAAAATGCTCCAAAGTCGTCAAACCATTTCCGCTCGATAGCATGTATCACGACCCTCATCCACTTCCGGGGTTTTGAACCCGGAATCGGGAGAAACAAAAATAGTCCCCCTTCTACTTACTTAATGATCCTCTAATGGTATGGTCTCTACACTCAAATAATTTGACTACTGGTGGTCTTACAGCCATAAGAGCTCTTGTATGTAATTGATATAGTAGAGGCCATAATTCATGGTCTGTATCTAGTTTCTGCACTTTTAGTCCGAGATTACAAGCATCCTCGACACTAATAACTCGACCATGCGATAGTAGCCTCTTAGAGTCGCACAATTTTTTAGCTATTTCTCTCGCTTTTTTAGGATGTATACCCATATACTTAACCATCCACTCTGTAGCAAGAGTTTGCGAGTATGCAATAGCTTTGCGTGCAATATCAAGTTTTGTTGGATCTATTACGCTAAGTAACTGTGCAACTATCCTTATATCCCTCTTATTCTTTAGCTCTTCCTCTAAAATGTCCAAGACATGCAAATAAGACCATGCTGGTCTAAATTCTGGTTGTTTGGTTACTTGATCAAAACCAACCTGAATTAATGGATCTATCGGACCTAATTCAGCCATGAAACTCATAAGAATTTCATTTGAAGCTAAAGACAGAAGAGTTGCTGCACTTTTGGCAAACTCCATGACTATAACTCTAAGTGATTCTACTTTACTCCAAATGAGTTTTACAAGTTTTTCCGTTGCTTCTACAACACCTCCTCCACTATGAATCATTAAATCTACATCTTTTGGGTACTCCAAAATGCGTAAGATCTCATGAAACATGCTAATGTCTTGATGGTTAATGCTACTACCCGGTAACTGTGGATTAGAATAGTACAAGATTAGAGTTCGGCCAGTTTTATCCTCTACAGCTTTGATTAATTTTCTTCTTACCGTATCTGGTTCTTTTTCAACATGAGCAAAAAGAGGATAGGATGGTAGTTCAAAGCTCGAAACTATATGATTTGGAATCAGATGCTTCGATGTCGTAGTTGTATCCGGGAATAAGTGGTTCGGGTCCGAACTTTCTTCTAAGTCCCAATTCATCGAGAAGCTTGAGAGTCTTTTCGATCTCTTTCCACTCTTTTCTGTGTTCTCTCTTCCACTTTTCAACTCTCTCAAAAACTTGCATCGTGCATCACCCACATGTTTTCCATTATAAATATTACTGTTCGTACTATTTGACTTTTTCTTTTTGAGATGTTTCTCAAACATGAGATCTCAACCCCCTTCATATTATTCAAAACTAATCTCCTTCTCATTGGCGAGAACAGCGTTCTCCGTTCTCTCTTGAGCGTTTTCCGGTGGTTTCTTGGGTTTTAGCTTACCCTTCGCCTCGTAATCCTTGTAGAGATTAATTACCGCAATCTGTAATAGCTGTGAAATTGACTTGAAGTCCCCAGTAGCCATGAGTTCTTCTAAGATGGATTTAGTGTAACCATCCAACCAAAGTTGAGCTCTATCCCCCTTAATTTCGAATTTCTGTTTCTGCTTCCCCATACCCACTTCACCGTACCTTACCCTATACTCAACACTATTCGTAACACATCTCATAACGTTATAGTCAACCAAAAAATTTAAATATTTTTAGTAGTTCATAACGTTATGGATAACGTAATTAAAAACGCTAAAAATGACACTGTTAAAATGACAAAAATCCAAGTATATGTAACAGAAGCCGAATACGAAGCTTTCAAGAGAGCTTTAAAGAAATCTGGCAGGTATCTAAGCATTTCTGACGCTCTTAGAGATTTCATAAGGAGATTTATCGATTCTCAGGGTGTATCAGGCTCCTCCCCTCATTCCAGAGTGGTTGGGGAGGAGGAAGGGGGTGTTAAGACATGCAAGCGGTAGAGGTAGTTGAGAGGAAGAATATAAGAGAGTTTTGGGTTGGAGTGAGCAACAAGGGAACGAGACTAAGACTTGATCCAGCGATTTTGAGCCACCTTAACAGCGACAGCGTTGAAATAGACGAAGAGAATGGAGAAATTGTTCTAAAGCCGTCAGAGAACGGATTAAAGCTAAAAATGTGGATTCCGAGAAGATGGGACGGATTGCCAACGTGCTATTATGTCAACGTTCCAAAGCCGCTCAGGAGCAAACTAACGGAACTGAGAAAGCCCTATGCCGTCGTCGAGAACGGTAGGATTGTTTTGAAGGAAAAGACGGAAGAGGAAGAGCTGAGAGAGAAGCTCGAAGATGCTATTGATCGATTTTTCAGAATTGTCGACGACATTCATTATTTCGAGGATAGAAAGAGGGAGGCTGAGAAAAGAAACCTGCCTCATGCGAGCATAGACTTCAACTTGGAAATCAGCGGCATCGCCCTGTTTTCAATCATTTCGAAGGATCTCAGCCAGTTCTACGACGAGATAGATCCGGCGGTGATGTGAAATGATCAGCGACCGCAAGTTAATGAAAATCAGCGATTACTTAGGGAAAATCAACGAGCTCATAGCAGACATGCAGAAAAACGGATTCTACGAAGCCGCAGATCTACTCGGAGAAGTCAAAGAGGTTCTATACAGGGAAATGAACAAGGAGCTGGGCTTTCCCTCAACTCCCAATAGCTCATCGAAGTTCGATGCGTATCTGGTAGCGCACCTGTATAACATGGGCCTCATATCGAAAGAGGAAGCGAGGCAGTTATTAGGGCTGGACAAGGCTCAGGATCTTCTCTAATTTTTTCGTGTGGGGTGGTTTTCGTGTATAAGCAGGCTCAACTTCTCGCCGATGCTGTAAGACACTTAGAGTTCGCAACGACGAAGTTCTACGAGGTTCCAGCTTACAAAGACATCGCTGAAGAGCTCGAAGCAATCAAAATTAAGGTCTACGAGAGAATGGGGCTTATCAAGGAGACTGAGGTCAAGGAAGAAGAGATCAGGGACGATGGATTGATTAAAGCAGCACAAGAGGAGCAAGAAGAGGTTGAGGAACAGCCCGGAAATGGGAAAGATCCGGTTATCTGGATCACGGAAAAAGTAGGATATCTGTACGATGAGGAAAAAGACGAGTTCGCCATTGTCCGAAAAGACGTTATAGGCTACACGACTCTCAAGAGGCTCCCGAGATCGACATTGATGGAAATCTGGGAGAAATTACCGGAGAGATCGACCGAATTCGAACTGAGGCAGGTTATGAACGAACTGGGAGTGAGAGCGAAGGCATTCGCACAATACATTATGAGAATCTTCACCCATGCTACTTTCGGCGGGGATCTCCGTATCGATGGAAAGAAGCTGATTCTCGTCAAACCGGAGGACTTCAGCATATACGAGGACCTGAAAAACCAGCTGAGAGCGGAGAGGGAGCTTATCGATAGCGGGTGGGGCAAATGATGCTGTTCCCGATTCTCAAGAAGAAAACTACACACAAGCGCTGCATACTCTGCAGGGCCTTCAAGCCGGTTCCAGATTCGGAGCACATCGGTTACTGCGCCTATTGGAAGCGAATGACTGTAGCTAACGATTGCTGCCGCAAATTTGAGCCTGCGAGGTGAGAACAATGAGATTTGTCCGTTTTTATCCAATATTCTTTGACATCGAGACTACGGGGCTCAAGTCGTTAGAGGACAGGATTGTTGCTATTGGTATTCGTGTACGTGAGGAGATTTTCGAAGACGAGTATGAAGTCACTACTGATACCAAGATCTGGCTCGCTGAAGAGGATGGGAAGTACAGCGAAGAAAAAGAACTCACAGCTTTGCTCGAACTTCACAACACTCTCCAGAATCTAATAATATTCCATAGAGATGATGGCAGAAGTCTTCTGCTCGTAGGATACAATATCGGCTTCGATTTAGGATTCATTTCGGCAAGAAGTGCGATTCTATACAGGCATTATTCAATAAGAGATTCAACTTTCAGGCAGCTTCGAAGATTAAGAAGTGTTTTAGGTTTGGCTGGGCTTCTCAGGGAGCTTCCAAGAGTCGATCTAATGCACATCATTTCAAGATATTGGCTCAACAACGGCAGAGCAAAGATGAAAGACGTTTGCTCAGCTTTGGGCATCAACTACGATGATTGTGATGGATCCGAGATTCCAAAGCTTGTTGAGGAAGGTAACTGGGTTGCGATTGAAGAACATCTGAAAGCGGACCTCTACAGATTAAGCTACCTCTATGACATTCTAAAACCTCAAGGGCTGATAGCGCACAATCTACGTGTAAGATACGATCTTTTTGACTGTGAGGTTGATTTACTATGATTGAGATCCCTCCTCACGTTCAATTATACGAAAAAGCCATTAGGTACGCTTTTATCACGGTTTTTGACAGTTACGAGAAGGGATTTAAACCGAGATTCGGCGGAGGGATAATCCAGCATTTCGTGGGAAAGATAGGGGAATTAGCTTTTGAGGCATTCTGCCACGAAAACGGCGTTAAAATCCTACATAGCCCGTTTAGACAGGATTATAGAAAACTCAACGGCAAAGACGACTTTGTTATTTTAGTAAGCGGAGAGCCAATTCTCGTAGAGGTAAAAACCCAGAGAGTCAGGAGAGTTGACAACGTTCAGGAGGTTTACTACAACACGGACCAATACTTGTCAAAGAAAGATTACAACTACTGTGTCGTTTTCGTGGCTGTAAACAAAACATTGACACGGATAGTACTTTTAGGCTGGATCCCAGCCGAAGAAATCAAGAATTACCACGTAAAAAGCCTCAGATTTTCCACAGCTTACGCAATACCTGTTAAAGATTTGTTGAATTTTAATTTTTTATTTAATTCGAAAAATGTTAGGAGGTGGAGTAGATGAAAGTTATAGTTCCTGAGGTTGTAGTTGAGGCGCTGGTAAACACATTTGAGTTGCCGATAGAAGAGGTTGTAGAGTTTGTAAGAAAGTTGGTGAAGGACTATGGAGAGAGTATATGGGAGTTAGACATTCAATTAAAAGAATGGGATTACAGAGGAAACTTCAAATTCGTTGTTAGGGGACCGAAACATCTTGAAGAGGATCCAAAGAAACTGATAAGATTTGTTGAAATGCGCTTCCAAATGTTCTTGGGAGAATTACATAGAAGATTAGAGGAATATAACAAGCTAAAGCCATTCTTAGAATTCTATTCGAGAAATGGATGGAATAGCAATAGAGAGATCCTTGAGAAAGTCGGCATCGATGTTATTTCTTAACTCTTGGAGGTGGTGAAGTTTGGAGGATTTGGAGTTTAAAGTTAGCGTTGTAGAAGTCACGACATCGCAGAAATCTCTGAGTAAGGGCGACACGGACATCAACAAAGTCGTTCTCGAAGGTGAGCTCGTAGGTAATCCGTCTGTCGAAGTTAAGGTTTCCATAAAGTCAGAGGATGAGAGGATTGACGGTTTCGCATTAAAGCAGGGCTTCAAGCTCGTTCTCGTTCCGCTGGATCAAAAACTGGATGTGTGAGGTGATTTAGATGGAAATCACGAAGTTAGAGGCAAAAGCGTATCCCCTCCTCTTGTTTGAGGGAGTTAGGGAGAACGAGAAAGATAAGCTGTTGGAAGTTAAAGAGATCCAGAACACCAACGGGATAATCACCGCAAAGTTCGGCGATGTGACAACGCAAGTAAGAGTAGATAAAAAGAATGCCGAAGTCTGGGGACGTTGCACCTGTAACCAATACCACGAACAGCCCTGCATACACATTAAATCTTTGGCAGTCCACCAGCTCGAAAGCTTAGAAGAGTCGGAGGAAGATGAAGAAGAGGAAGATGCATTCATGGAATACCTGCTCAAGCAGGATGCCGAGAAGATTGCTAAGGACATAGCCAAAGATGCTGTCGTGGTGAAGGTCGAGCCCGTTAAAGTTAAGCCGAATGCTACAAGGGATACTCCGGAACTCGGCAAGAAGAAAGCCATGAACATGGTTAGATCGGCGCAGGCTATGGAACTGCAGCTGATAAGAAAGCTCGACGACTTAGACGAGCAGATCGCCATAAAAGACTACGTTGCAGGATCCGCTCCTCTCGTCTATGAAATCAAAACTAAGAACGGAGTGAGATACGAGCTATCGATAAGAGGCTGGATTCAGGCGATGCTTTATCAGGGCAACATCGAGATCGTTGATGTCAAGTTCGAACAGACCGGCGATAAGACCGTCGCTAAGGCAATAGTCAGAGATACGGCCAGAAACATTCAGACGATGGGATTCGCTGAGAGAGTCTCAAATAAGGAGTTCTTCTTCACGACTTTAGCCAGCAAGGCCATAAGAAACGCTTTGAAGAAAGTAATCAGCCCGGCTTTCGAGCAGAAAGTCATCAAGGAAGCTATCGAGGCCAAGCTCGTGCTAACGTTGACAGGACTTCGTGAGGTTGTAGAGCCTTAACATATTTTTTCGTGGTGATGCTCGTGTATTACTGCCCTGAATGCCCTCAATCGTTCGAAACACTCCCAGCAATCAAAGAACACTACATGCACAGCCATAACTCCTCCGTTTGTCCGATATGCGGCAAACCTGTAAGGAAGAGCTTGGCATGTCACGCAAAAATGATCTGGCAGAATAGAGGATGCGAGCTACATGCTACATTGTACTACCTGCTGAGAACAGGTAGAGGAGGAAGCGCAAAAAACAACGGTTTGTATCGTAAAGCGAGGGAAGTAGCAGAAAAAGTTCTTTCTTCGAGGATTTCGTGGAACGGAGGCGATTCTGATGAGTAAACTGATTCTACCACCCGGCTACATTATTAAACGAGGAAAACCCACCTGCGGGCACGAAATAGACACTATCACGCTCGGCAATGTGAAGTACCACTTCTGCGAGGAGTGCAAGGTCTGCTGGGTTGAGGATGAGGGGTTTTTAGAGTCTCGTTAAGGGGGTTGAGAATGGCAGGTGGATTCTCAACTGTGAAAGTAACTTTTGATCAGAGGTACAAGATTAACAAGATCAAAGAGCAATATGCGAAGAAGTTCGGGAAAAACATTAGGGATCAGGACCTGATGCAAATACTGTTAGACACCTACGAAAAGCACCAACACAAGGATTTCATAGAGGAGGCTAAGAAGCTGATAGAACTCGCCAAAGAAACTGTTGTCAAGGCGGAAGACTATGAGAAGCTCAAGGAGGAGAATGAGCAACTAAGGCGGGAGATAGAACTGCTAAAAGAGAGTAAAAAGAGCTCGATAACATTTGACATCGAATCCTTAACAACGCTGGATGAGAAGGAATTCAAGAAAGTTTGGGAAGATTTGAAGAGAACGCTCAGATGCTTCCTGTTAGCTCTGGTAAATAGGGAGGCAAAAAGAGGGAAGTGGGCTATCTTATCAGAAGAAGAGCGGGAGATGCTATACGCTATTGAGGATCTGCTCGCACAAACCTCCTACTACCAATTTTACAGGATGCTATTGCAGCATTTAGATCGCCCAAAAAAGAGGGAACCGTCGGATGCCGGATTTAGAGGAGGAGCTCAGCTATGGTGAGTAAGTTAGATGAAGTTATACACCGGGAAAAACTGAGAGGAAAGCTCTTAGGGTATAGAAAAGATTGTTTGGCAGCTGTCAATACCGCTCAAGATATGATTGCTAAGATTGCCAAGGAACTCGCTACCGACAATCCGGACCTCTTAAAAAAGCTCCTCGATATAACTGATAAGCTCGGAGACTGCGCTACGGATATTGTTAAAATTTTTGAAGATTGTTTGACTGATTTAGACCATCTCAACTGACCTCTTTTTCACATGCGAATTTTTGCAGTTCTGGGAGGGGCATTTGGTGGTTGTATACAAAAGTATACAGCAACGATAAACGCTATTAAAATTCGTTCTTCTTAAAAAAATCATAGAAAAGAGTATTTACCAAAAGAAGAGAAAAGAGGAATAATATAATATAGTATACAAAAATATCGGCTTGTATACTTTTGCATACTCTTATAGTATACTTTTGTATACAACAACCCATTAACCCCTCTAAGGTTGATCTCTTCTTTTTGGAAATAAACCGCTCTCGATTTTTATCGATCGCCGATTAATTTAATGACGGTTGTATACAATTTTCGTGTTGAATTGCTCTTAAAGTCCCATACATTATAACGTTCCATGCGTGACGAGCGTGATGGGGGTAATGCTGAGCGTGACAACCGTGATGAATTCGATGTGGAGTTCCATCCGAATCCGAGATGCAAGATCTGCCGTTCCCCTTATGTCCACGAGATCAATCAGATGCTCATCGAAGGAAGACCTTACTCCGAAATCATCGCAAAGTTCAAGGACAAAATTCCCGGTCTATCGAAGCAAAACATCAGCCGGCATAAGAACCACTTCAACTTCGTCAAGAAGGGAATTGAGAAGTACTACGAGCAACTTGAGGAAGGGGCTGAGAAAGTCGTCGATTCCATTAAGGCCCTCGACGAGACCATAGAGCGTTCTCTACGTTTTCTGAGAACTATCGATCCAACTCAAAAGCCACGTGCTTGGGAAGTTACAACTCGATCTCCTTTAGGCGCTATCAAGCTTAAGCATCAGATAATGGGTGATTACGATGAAACCGAAGACCTCCTCAAAGAAATCTTTGGACAAAACGATATTGAAGAAGTTGAAGACTGACAAGGAGCTTAAGAAGAAGGTTCTCTCGGATCCTGTAACCTTCGCCAAAGTGTTCCTTGACTGGGGGGCACACCCTGCACAGGCTCAGATCCTGCGGGACCGGCATCAATTCATCACAGTAGTAGCAGGTAGGAGGTTCGGTAAGACAGAATGCATGGCAGTTTCAGCCATTTATTACGCTTTAACTAATCCGGGCTCGATTCAGTTTGTAATAGCTCCATCTTACGATCAATCTAACATAATGTTCGGCCAAATCGTTCAGTTTCTGTCTAAGTCGATTTTGGGATGCATGATCAGAAGGATCTACAAGACTCCGTTCCATCACATCATCTTCAAAAATGACAGCGTTATTCATGCCCGTTCGGCATCCAAGCCCGAATTCTTGAGAGGTCATAAAGCTCACCGGATCATCCTTGATGAGGCTGCATTCATTCCGGATGATGTAATCTCAAACATCATCGAGCCCATGCTCGCAGACTATAACGGTTCTTGGATCAAGATCGGAACCCCATTCGGTAAGAATCACTTCTACGATACTTACCTGAAGGGCCAGAGTCCAGATTTTCCCGACTATTCGAGCTATCGCTTCCCCTCAACAGTCAACCCTCACATCTCTCATGAATTCATCGAGAAGAAGAAGCGGGAGTACGGCGAGAACTCGATCATATTCCGAACTGAATACTTGGCCGAATTCGTGGAGGATCAGAATGCTGTGTTCAGATGGGCTGACATTCAGAAAAATGTGGATAACAGCATCGAGTTGATTGATAGTGCTGAAAACGTAAGTAAGCAGTACGTTATCGGCTGCGATCTGGCGAAGTATCAGGATTATACCGTTATCGTGGTGCTCGATGTGACGGAGAAGCCCTACAAATTGGTCCACTTTGAACGGTTCAACCGCAGGCCCTACGCTGAGGTCATCATGAGGCTCAAGGAGCTCTACCGCAGGTTCAACTATGCTAAGGTACTGATCGACTCGACCGGTGTTGGGGATCCTGTGCTCGAGGACCTGCAGGATGTTGGGGCTGAGGGATACGTCTTTACACCTAAGTCTAAGGTCCAATTAATTCAGAGGTTGCAGGCTGCATTAGAAAATGGTGAGATCAGATATCCATACATTGAGGAGCTCGTCAAGGAGCTACAGTTCTTCGAGTACCAGCTAACGAGAACTGGCATCAAGATGGAAGCGAGGCAAGGGTTCCACGATGACTATGTTATTGCTTTAGCTTTGGCGGTCTGGGCGGCTGAGCAGCATTCAGGTACGGGATACATCAGCCTAGGTGTAGCGAGGATATAGAATCTTTTTGTGATATATAATTTTTTATGTAATGCCAAAAACTTTAAATTATCTGTAATAAGTTCAGATCTAATGAAGCGTGTGAGATATGCAGATATCGGCCATAAAAGTATGCTCCAATGCCCTGTTTGCGGACATCTTATAAAGTACAGTAGCGAAAAACAGCCGTTTAGAAAACCAAGAGCGGCAGATTTAGCTAAGCACATATCTTTCAAAAGTCCACACGATGAAAAGCACAAAAAATGGATTATAGAAAAGTTCGGTGAGTTTCCAATTGATTATGAGATAATTAGAAAGTACTTAGAGGAGACGGAATATGAGGTAACAGGGGAGCTCTTAGGAGTTAAGATTTACAGACCTATCTAACCATACTTATGTGGTAGTTCCAGCTCTAGCATCTTGGGCGAACAAGCGATGTACATCTGTCAATCTTGGCCATTCTCATCTTCAACTCCTTCAACAATTAGATATAGTAGCATAAAAAACACTACAGCGCTCATACCTAGACCAAAGAAGCATATTGTCTCGTTGAGATTGACATTTGGAGTTGACAACTTGCTTGCCAAAAAAACAACAAATCCTCCTGAAGCTCCTGCAATAATTGCTCGAAGGTATTCTTTAGCAATTCTCTTGAGTTCTTTCCAGAAATAAGATATAACTCCATAAGTGATAATACTTTGGAAGATTACATACAGTAGAGGGGGAAGAACATAGAAGGTAAAAGATGCCAGTACTACCACTACCATGACAATTGCCAACTTCTGTATTAACTGCATGTACTGACGTAACTTGTTCTTTAATAAAGTCTAACTGCTTGCATGATTTATGCTCTGGAAGCTCAAGCAGAAAATCGTCTCATCCTTCAAAACCAAATCAGCCGACTACAGAGCGGAGAAAGTCCAAATATTCCCATTCGCAGAACTCAGTCAGAATCTGGCATTTACGATGGGAGTCGTGCAGAACTATCAGGCCTATGAGGAGACCTACTTTACCTCGGTGGATGTCAGCACGGCTATTGACCTCATCGCTCATTTTGCCGTTACGGAATTCAACTTCAGCGGACCAGAGCAGGATGTTAGAAGGGCTGAAGAGTTTGCCAAAGAAGTTAAGCTCCGGACCCGGCTAATAAACGACGTCAGAACGATGCTGATCTACGGCAACGCCTATGAGTACCTTGCGGACAGCGAGATAGGAATCGAAATGCAATATCTCAACCCTAAGAGGGTTCGTGTGAAGGTCAACGAGTTCGGCGACATATTGGCTTACGTTTATTCAACTGGCAACGAGCAGAGGGATCTTCCACCGGACCGTGTTTTGCACTTCGCTTATGGTAGAATCGGCAACAGCCCCTACGGTTACTCCTTAATCCACCAAGTTTACAACCTGCTCAAACTCAAGCAGAAGCTGGAGATCTTGGCAGCGGTGATGGCGTACAGAATGAGCCATCCGTTGTTGCATGCGAAGGTAAAGAATCCTGCAAGGATCCCGGATGTTGAGAAGGTTCTGCAAAACAGGGTGCAAACAAATTACAACGCTACAAACGTTGAGGATCAGATCGTCGTCGTCAATCAAATCGTGACGGATGAATCTACTGAGTTTGAAGTTCTGGAATCCAAGCTCGATTTGAAGGGTCTCGTGGAAATGATCCAGTACCTGCAGAGACAGATCGATAAAGCGCTTAAGGTTCCTAAGGTGTTTTATGGTGAGCCGGAGGGTTCCAACCGTGCAACGTCGTTTAACCAGCTGAAGATGTTCAGCTTATTCTTGCAATCACTTAGGGCCACAGTCAAAGAAGAACTCGAGGCTAAACTGTTCCCGCTGTTAAATCTCGACGTTGAAATCGAATTCGAGGAAGTGATGGACGAGGAACTCTTATGGAGTGAGATAGCTGTCCAATTATATCAAGCTGGAATTATCGATACAAACGAGGCAAGAGAATTAGTTGGATTTCCCCCACTCCCTGAAAGTGAAGAGTGATCTAAATGGTTGATCCAACTCGCACGAAGACATTACGGGAAGAATTTGCCCGTGTTCTTAGGAAATTACCAGATAATGTTCGCAAGCGAGTTGAAGAGATCTTGCTAACTGCTCATCGTATTGATGAATCGACAATCGAGCGGATCAAGCAAGTGGTCGAAGAGGAGATGGGACCGCAAGCGGTAGAGAGAATAATAGACCGTTATACGTGGTTGTTCTGGCAGAGAGGGGCTGAGTTTGCAGCAAGGCAACTTAAAAAGTTCGGCATCGAGCTATTGATCCCGCCAACTCTTAGCATCATCGATGAAGAAACTGTCAATCAGCTCAAAAATCTCCAACTTGATTTGATCAAGGGCCTGAGTGATGAAGTTAGGAAGAAGCTGGCTTTTCAAATCAGGGACGGGTTACTCAAGGGGGAGACAATAAGAGAACTGACAAAGCGAGTTCAAGAAGTTACGGATAAGACGAAATACGATGCCGAGAGGATTGCGAAAACCGAAGCAACGAGAGTTTTCAATCAAGCCGCTTTGGATAGGTATAAACGAGCCGGAGTTCGATACTACAAGTATTTGGCAGCGATGGATAGAAGGACATGCCCAAGATGCGCTAAAAACTACAATAAAATCTTCAAAATTGATGATCCCTCCGCTCCACGTCCACCTTGCCACCCAAATTGTAGGTGTTGTGTAGTTCCAGTTATAAAGTTCTCAGATCAAGAGAAAAGATCAATTAGCAGAGAATCAAAAGAATTGGCTTTGCAACACTATGCAAAAGTGGTTTCAAGGACACCTAAGGGCAAGACAGTTCCAGATGAGGAGAATGTTCGCAAAGTTATTCAAGTACTCAGAAAAGATGAAAGATTTCAGCAGCTTGCTGAAATGCTTAAACAAGATGTCAAAGAACTCGCCGAGAAGAAAGCTCGGGAGGCTCTACAGCTCCTTAGGGAGAACTTCACCAAACATGGAATTGATCGAGCTGTTGAACTTGAGAAGCACGAGATTACGGTTGCAGACATCCTAAGGCTAAAGAAGAGAGGTAAGCGCTACATGGATGATGTCGGCGATACCCATGTACTTGGAAAGATCGGCGACAAGCACGTTTGGATTGTCCTCAACGAAAAAGATCAAGTAAAAACTGTACATAAGATTAATAAGAGGAAGTTTGAGAAGTACCAAGAGAAGTTTAAGGAGTTGAAAAAATGAAGCTAAAAGTCCGAAAAGACGAATTTGAAGCGGTAGGACTGAAGGAGGGTGTTTATTTCGTTAAGGTAGTCGAGGCTCCAGATATGCTTATCATCGTTGATAAATCCGATGTCCCTGTCAGGTTCTATTCTGAAGATGGCAAGTTGTATGCTGATGTTCCGGATGACATAGTTAAGGAGCTTAAGCACGACAAGGGCGAGGAGCTTGAGATCTTACCTCTCAATGACATGAAGCGCAAGGGTGTAGCTCTCGTTATTCTCTGATCTTTTAAAGTCTCTTTTTTGCTAATTTTTCATGGAACTGGTAGTTAAAGATTTGAGCGTATCTGAGCTCAGCGACGACAAAAATGTCTACGTAGAAGGCTATGCTTCAGCGGCAGTCAAAGATCTCGACGGCGACATAATCACCGAAGAAGCTCTCGAGCAGGCAGCTAAGGAACTCACACAGGAGCCGTACAACAAAGTATTTCTCAATCACAAATACGACGACATCCCGATCGGCAAGATTGTCGAAGCCGAAGTTCGCAACGGCAAATTGTGGGTCAAACTAATGCTGAACAAAGCCCATCCGCTATTTGAGACGGTTTACAAATCCCTCAAGGAGAGATTTCTCGATGCCTTCAGCATTGGCTTCAAGATTCTTGAAAGACAGGGTAATAAGATAACTCGTCTAAAAATCTTAGAAATATCTCTGGTCGGGGTTCCTGCTAACCCTGAAGCTATTGTAGAAGATGTTTATGAGAAAATGCTGAATAAAGATGGAGGCGTTGAGCTAACCAAGGGTGTAGTCCCGAGCCATCCTTGGAAATACGGCAAAGACGACAAAAGCTCATGGAAAAAGCCAACTTTGAGCGATTTTACCGACAAGTCTTGGGACGAGCTGAGTACTGAGGAGAAGAGATCGATAGCCGGACACTTCGCTTGGGCTCCTGAGAATCCTCCTAAGAGATTCACAGATCTCAAGTTACCGCATCATGATCCAAGGACTCATGCTGTAGTCTGGAGAGGAGTTGTAGCAGCAATGGCAGCTTTATTCGGAGCTCGTGGCGGTGTCGATATTCCAAGTTCGGATAGAAGGCCCGTTTACAACCATCTCGCCGCTCACTACAAAGAATTCGGCAGGGAACCCCCAGAGTTCCACATGCTCGAGGAACTGAGAATAAAATGCGGTGGAGCGATTCCGGAGTTCATATTCTACAAGATTCTCGACGGGCATCTTGATTTAAAAAGTCTGATTTCCGCTGATGAAGGCATGAAGGAGTTAGAGATTAAAGTGAAAGAGCTCGAAGCAGAGAACCAGAGACTCAGAGAAGAAAACGAGCAGCTTAAGGCTAAGCTCGCAGAATACGAGGAAAAAGAGAAAGCAGAGCTCATCGAGAAGATCAAGAACGTATCTAAGATCACGAAGACAGAAATCGACGAAACCGAGCTTAAGAAAGCGAACGTGATTGAATTGAAGCTGTTGTACGCAGACTTAGCCGATAAGGCTCTTTCCACGAAGCAGGTCGCTGAGAAGGTTAAGACTGTTCTCGACGAGCCGGAATTCATCGATTCTCCGTTTGGCAAGGTCGACGTGAGGAAGTACAAGGAGTTGAGGAAGATTGTAGGATTAGAGTGAGGTGGTGTGAATGGTTGAGGTATATCCGGAAGGGAAGTATCTGCCGCTTACCGCCGGCGCTGACATTACAGCCGGACAGGTAGTCGAGCTTACAGGCGATAAAACTGTAGCCCCAACTGGCGGAGCTTCGAGCAAAGTCATCGGAGTTGCTCTAATCAATGCCAATGCCGGAGAGAATGTTACAATTGTTACTGAGGGAGTCGTCGAAGTTGTTGCGGCCGGAGCAATAGCTGCAGGTGACAAGGTCCAGTCCGCTGCGGGAGGCAAGGTTGCAAAGTTCTCTGCCACCAAGACTTACACAGATTCCGCTGGAAATACTGTCGATGTCGATGATGCCACGAAAATAATCGGCATAGCTCTCACGTCCGCTTCGGCTGACGGAGATAAGATTTTGGTTAAGCTCACGCTATGAGGAGGTGATTTAGTTGACCGTGATAACGAGCCAAGTTTTGCCGGCCGAGGTTTTGCAAGTAATATCGGATCTTGTCGTTCAGGAAGCCCTGAACGTTAGAGTCGGAAGACAGCTCGTTACGATTGAGAAAGTTTCGCCCGGAACTCAGGTTTACAAGTACAGGAAGTTCACAGGATTCAGCGAAGTTGCCGAGATTCCCGAAGGCGCAGAGTTCCCACTTGAAGGCATAAAATTCGAAGAGGCAACGATTGAAATCAAGAAGATTGGAAAAGCCTTCAAGGTTACGAGAGAGGAGAACCTTGCAAACAAGATAATGTCCATCGCAAACCTCGCCAAGGATGCTGCGAGAGTTGTAGCACTGGAGGAAGATAAGAGAATATTGGACACACTGACGAACGGCGCTGGTGATAGTGTTCCAGCCTCTGCAAGCTGGAGCTCTGACACGGCCGATCCTTACGAGGATGTAAATAGTGCAGTTGCAAAGCTTGAGGAAAACTACCTGTACAGACCTGATGTAATCGTTTTGCATCCAAGCAAGATAGCGGAGTTGAGAAAGCTCGCCGTTGCAAATGCGAAGGTAACGTACACCGAACTAATCGAGAGCTTGGGGCTGAAGATCGTCGGAACTCCGCAGATAGACTCCACCAAAGCCCTCGTTCTGGATACGAAGAATGCTGGATTGTTAGTGCTGGCTGAGGATATTAGTGTTGAAGGGCCAACATACGAACAGAAGTCACAGAGCTATCTGATCAATGTCTTCGAGCGCTTTGGCGTTGGTGTCGTGAGACCGAGCGCTATCTGTGTTATCACAGGGATCTAACCTCTAATTTTTTAGGGGGTCGCAATGACCACACTGGTAACAGTTTCCGACGTTAGAACGGCTTTAGGACAAGCTTTTGCCACCGAACCAGATGATGCTACCGTTCAATCTTTTATTGACGAAAGAGAGGCTGAACTGAAAGACATAATCAAGGTGGAGGATCTAACAACCGCTCCTAACCAAGCTTTACTCAAGAAATGGCTTTTGAACAAGGTTTGCATCGATGTGCTTAAATGGTCCATTACGGGCAAATCAGATCAGCCCCTCAGCTATTCTATTGGCGAGCTAAGAGAGGATTATTCTCAGAACACGAAAACGATACGGGAATGGGTTGAAATAATGGAGCAGAGCGCAGAACAGGCTTTACAAATGTGGTTCGTCCGCAATGTTAGGTATAGGGCCGTAGCACCCTGAGGTGTAGGAATGGATGAACAAATGGTTGCTAAGCTCTTCGAGACACTCGGAGAGATTAAGGGCACTCAAAATCAAATATTAGAGCACTTAAAAAAGATAAATGGCACGATACGAACTCACGACGAAGAAATAGGTAACCTAAAAACGACTCAAGAAAGACATAAAACATACTTCAAAATAATGGGTTCTGTCGTAGGCATAATTGTTGTCGTATTCTGTGCATTGTTGCCGTTCCTGTTTAAGCAGTAACTATTTTAATTATCTTGGCAAAAGATAGCCATGCAAGATTTAGAATTTCTAAAACTTCTCAAGATCGCTAAGAAATTCTTTGAAGAAGTTTATGATAGCCATGTTCAAGTCATCATCGTTTACGATCAAAGAATAAAGCCTCAAGTCGGCGATGTGATTCTCAGACCCACAAAAGAAGATTGTAGCCGGATTTTACGTCGTCTTAAGTTTGAGAAAGATTTGGAAGATATAAAGAAGGAGAAAGAGAAGGTGTTTGGCATTGCCAACACAGGAGGAGGTTTTGGAAGCTATTCATAAGCTCGGTTGTGCAACCTACAAATCTTTGAAAGAGTACTTCGGTTTGGAGAATTTGAAGGGGAGTTCCAACCTGCCTCAAAGACTTAGGGCTCTTGAACGGGATGGATTAATCGCTGTTTTCAGATTCGGGAGGAGAACGCTCATCGTTCCGACTGAGCTGAAGTATACTCAAGAGGAGATCGAAGAATTCTTGGATGAGATCGGGGCCAAGTTGAAGATACGGGGACGTCCAGAGGGCCTGCTGGAAATTCGTGAAGAAAATGTGATGAAGGTGCTGAGGTTTATCCGGGATAACAAGGTTGTAACAATCAGGCAGGTCAAGGATGCGATGAACTGGAACTGGAGAACGACTATGAAATACATTAACAAACTTCTGGAGGACCAGATGATATTCGAGATAAGGTGTGGCAAACTTCGAATGTTCACCACATCGCTGATCTAATTTCTGACCCACACTTGTGGGCCACTAATTTTGAGCCGGCCACTTTTAAAGTCCGTTTTGGCGTATGCGATTATGAGTGAAAGAGGAAGATTCGAGCTATTACGTAGAAATGCGCCGTTATGGATGCCACGAGGGAGCATTAGAGCTATCATAGCATTAACTATCGTTTTTGGCTATTTCATCAAGACTGGTACGATCGACAAAGACATCGTGATGCTCGTGCTGGGCTTTTACTTTGCATCGAGAGCTGCAGGAGGGGATAAAACGTGAAGGTTGAAGTTTTTGACGATAAGAGGAGCTTTGGACATACTGTTGCTGGAGCGGTAAGCTTCTTCATGCCGATAGTTTTCGTAATCTTCATTTTCTACGAAATCGTTGAGCACATTTACAAGGCTGGCAAAGAAAAGCCTGCAAACTTTCTCGGCGATATTGTCGAGTATCTGTTCGGTTTGGGAGCAACAGCTTTAGCTGTGAGGATGATACTATGAGCTTTGAGCATATTCTTGAAAAACGTGGATATCCCGTTCAAATAATCAAAATACAGGAGGTAAACAACAACGGCATAATTCAGAGGACAGAATCCGATCCAATTCAAACAAAAGCGATTGTCCAGTCCCTCAGCAAAGAGGAGCTAACCTATTGGAGAGATTTGGGATACGCCAAGGTCCAGCTTAAGGCTTACTTCAGGCCCGATGAGAGCATCGATGTTGGAGATATGGTGGAGATCGACGGCAAGAGGTACCATATAAAGACCTTCGAGAATCACACAGCTGTAGGAATCAACGGATATAAGGTCGCTATTCTCGGTGAAGAGCATGACGGTTGAAATTCACGACAGAAATAACATCCCACGACTGCTTAACGCCCTTCCTAAAGAGAAAGAGAGAATCTTGAGGTTAGCGGGATCCATCCTTGAAGGTAAGATCAAGGAACTCATAACTGAAACTCCATCGGAATGGCCTAAATTGCATCCGTTCACAATCCAGCGGAAGAAGTCTGAAAAGCCGTTGATTGACACGGGTAAGCTGAGAAACTCGATTACTCATAAGGTTGAGGGGAATACGGTTAAGGTTGGCGTTTTTGGAGAAGAGGCTCTAATAGCATCGGTCCACGAGTTCGGCTGCAAGATAAAAGTTACCGAGAAGATGAGAAAATTCTTGCACGCTCAAGGGCTGCATCTGAGAAAAGACACGGAACACATCACAATCTCGCAAAGATCATTTCTAAGGCTGGGTTTCGATAAAAACAAAGAAGAGATCGAGAGGTTGATCGACGGGGGCATCAAAGCGGTTGTTGAGAGGTTTGTCGTTAAGCTTTAAGGTGGGACCATGCTCGAAGCGCTAATTTGGGATGAACTCTACGGAAAGATCCCGAAGAGCTTTGAATATGAAGGTCAAGCGGTAACCATTGAAGTTTATCGGGCAAATCAAGTCTTTCAAAAAGAAAAGCCACGATTTCCATTTGTTGTGATCAACTTTCTCGAACCGGTTATCGATAGGACCAACACGCCTCTTAACGAGATACTCAAGATCGGCCTGAATCTGGACGGGGATATAGAGTACACGAAGGGTGTGGTGATTAGGCAGAGCTTCGATTTGAATGTCTATGACAACGATGTTAGGCGTATCGCCCAGCTCCAGAATTATCTATGGTTGTGGGCGAAGAAGGATTTGACTTTGACGGATGTGACGGTTTTCGAGGTTCTACCGCCACGAAATCTCGATTTCGTCGAAGATTACTACATCTACAGGAGAGTAATAGAAGTGGTCTGCAAGTTTGCCGTTTCGTGGGAGGAGATAGTCAAGACGATCGAAGAAGTCGAAACTACGGTTGAAACTCAATCCTAACTTCTTTTTTAAAGTCTCGTCTAATTCTCCATTTCATGGCAGAAAAATTAGGAGAGGTGATTAAGAATGCCAACGGCTGAGAGTGCAATAACTATCAACCTACAGGATGCAACATTTGCAGCTCCCAGCGAAACCTACGGAGAAGTCATTGTAATCGGTGAGGATCCGAACAAGCTCGATCTATTCAATCAAGTCAAGACCTATTACTCACAAAGCGAAGTTGAGGCTGACTTCGGCCCCGACAGCCCGATATCCAAAGCAACTGCCAAAGTCTTCGCTCAAGGAGTGCAGAGGGTTAAAGCAGTTAATGCGATGAAAGATGACGGAACCGGGAACGCTGTTGCGGACTACGATACAGTTCTTGCCGATTTGGAGGACAAAAAAGTAGATTACGACATAATGGTTGCGACTATCGATGCAAGCGATGCTAACGCTTCAAAACTCGTAAATCACGCTGGAACCTACCATAAGGTTCTCGTTTTGGCCTCGATAGGAGATGCGGCTACAGTAACCTCAAACTTCTTGGCCCTGACCGCAAACGAGTACGTCTTCGCAGTAGCTCACGACGATACTAATCTAACTCCTGGAGAACTCAGCGGTGCAATTGCAGGAGTCATAAGTAAGCTCCAGCCTTGGATCCCCTGCGAGTGGTACAATGTGCAGGGGGTCAATGCGGCTGGCTACAAGGCGAGTGAAGTTGATCAGCTCGAACAGAATAACATCGCCACGATCATTGAAATCGGAAAAGCTGTGATCTCTACTGCCAAATCTCTGGATGGGAGTTGGATTGATGTTCCAAGAACGAAAGCTTATCTCGTGACGGAGATAAGGAATGCTCTGATCAATCTGAAGCTCAAACTTGCAAACATGGGATCCAAGATCCCGTACACGCCACAGGGCCTTAGCATGATTAAAGCAACTATTGAGAAGGTTTTGAGAGTTGCTCAGGCTCAAAGAGCCTTGAGAGAGGATTACGTGGATGCGAATGGTAATCTCGTTAGAGGATACGAGGTACAGATGCCTAACTACGATGACATAAGCGATTCTGACAAAGCGGCAAGAATTCTCAAGAATGTCAAGGTAACCGCTTACCTGAGCGGAGCGATCAGCAAGATAACGCTCGACCTGATTATAACACTCTGAGGTGGTGTAAATGGCTGAGGGAGCTGTTGAGTTAAGAATTAAGGATGTTAGCATATTTATAGACGGGAACGAGGTTGAGGGGGTTCTGGAATTCGCTTTCACTCCTAAGGACTCCGAGAATGTCAAACCGGTCAAAGATTGGACTAAAAAGACCGTTGCCGTCTCTATCACGGAGGATAACGACTACGAGGGAGAGGTCACATTGCTCGCATCGAGCAAGAATAACGCTCAGCTAATGAACATCGCTTCGGCAAAGAAAGCAGTTCAGGTTGTGATAACTTCTAAGGATCCGAACGTGACGGGCTTTAACTCCATAACGTTGGATCAGACTTACTTCTTCTTCCCAGAAGCAAAGCCCGAGGCGGAGAACCCAAAGCTGACATGGAAGTTCTGGGGAACTGGCTTCAAGATGGAGTGACTTAAGCTCCTATATTTCATTTTTAAGGTGTTGCCGCCTCTCTGAATCCTCCAAACATTTTCCTAAGGCACCTAAAACAAAATCTTGAGGCATTCTCGAATATATCTCCTATATTTTCAAACTCCTCCCACTCCCATATACCACTTTTAGTTTCTCTTATTGCTAAACCCTTGAAAACTGATCGCATTTGATCCCTACACTTTTTCTCTGAATATATTATAAGAAATTTTTCTCCATTGTTAAATTTGTCTTTATACAAAGTATAGACTCTTTCTAGTTCCATGGAGGCAGACTGATTGAGATTCACGTCATCGGGATATTTTTCCTCACGAAAGAAGACAAATATGTATACATCGCACCAATCTATGATTATCTCGCTTAGTCTTCTATTATATTCGACCTTGCTTTCATCAGGTTCTCGTGGAAATTCTTTTTCAAAATCAGTAGACAATCTAACATTCGTATAGCCCTTCTTTTTTAGGTAATTTTTTAAGCTCTCCAATTTCTTAAATCTATCACCCGCGAAAGATCCAAATATTCCTATCTTAAGTTTATCTTTATACTTTAGAATCGATCGTTCTTCTTTGGATTTATATCTTTTATTGAAATCATCCATTAATTCAAACAACTCACAAGGGGTAATTTAATCTTTCGTTGTTGAATCACAGATACGTGAGCAAAGTGTGCCATACGATATATTTGCATAACATAGAAAATTTAATAAATCATGAAATTGTGACTTAAAATGAGAGATTATGAGAGAGGAAGTAGTTGAGAGGTATGCATCGGAGGTGCCCGAAGAACTAAGGGGAGCTGTCAAAGCTTTATCTGATGACAAGAGGTGGGCAGTATTCATAGCTTTAGTTAAAGAAGGTGAAATGAATTTCAATAAGATTAAGGATATCTTCGGCGCGCACCCACAAGAACTCGACAGAATACTTAAGAGCTTGACCTCGGCAGGTCTAGTAAAAAAGTTCGCTAAGAATCTATGTGATGTGGGCTACAGAGGTAGAGCGTTCTACGCAGCAACAGAGTTTGGTAAGGACTTCCTTGAAGTGCTGTATTACTCAATCATGCCAAAAGAGGAAATTCTAAAGACATTGCTGATTTCACCGTTGCGGAATAGCTATGAATGCGACGATTCATCGAAAACTGAGCAGACTATTGAAAAATTGGTTATGAATTCTGCAGTAGGTGGTATTTATGAAGGAAAGTAAGATTCCACCAATTGAAATTGTCAAGGATCCAGAGTATAAAGTGATATACGTCAATGGGGTGTTTGGAGGAGTAGATCCGATAGAAGGGCGAATGATTTTCTATGTGGATCTATTAGAACCAGAAATGGATGAGAAAGTCCCTGGAAAAATGAGAGTTGGTAAAGTGGTCAGAAAATTGCTAGTAGACGTGCGAATGAGCCCCAATCAGTTTGTGTCCATAGCAGAATGGATGAATTCCCATGTAAAAAGACTCAAGAAGATCACAGAATCTGAAAAATCACTCGAATAATTTTTTATCTTTATTTTTAAAACACATCAGTAGCATTAATTTTTTCAGTAGCGACTATTTCTTTTTCTACAACTTAACGCAAATATTTCGCAAAATTTTGCGAGTCAGGAAGTTGCAACAATCATTCTAAAGAATCTAAAGAAAAAGAAGCCAGTAGAGGAATCACCGTAAAGTGGGTTTATGCTTGACTGGGGTTTTTAAAGTCTGCCTGTGAGGGGCTTTTTATGACTTGGGAACGTTTCAAAGCAAAAGAGGAAGTTGAAACTGTTGTGATTGCAGGAGAAGTTTTCAAGATCAGAAAGAGCTTGAAAGCGAGGGAATTGAGAGAGATTCTGAACAAACATCCCAACGATGTGCAAGCAATCCAGAAAGAGTTGATTAAAGCGATTGTTGTCGATCCAAAACCGCCGGAAAACTTTGACGAGCTTTGGGATGAGATGGATGCTTCAATTCAAGCTGAATTAATCGCGAAAGCAATGGAGATATCTGGCTTAAATAAACTATTTCGACTCGCAATGGGTTGAACGGCTTGAAAAAGATGTAAGGAATGATTTTCACATATTTTACATCGCTCATCAGCTTCACAAGGATGTAGATGAGATCCTTGAATGGGATCACGAGAAGCTGTTGAAATGGACGATATACTTCAAAATCTTGGCTGAAGAACAAGCAAAAGCTTTGAAGAACCAAAAAATTAGTCAGGCATCGCAAGATAAAAAATATTTGTTTACTTTCCGCTAACTCCATAAAACGTATAAATCTCCTCCAGCAAAAGCACCAACATAGTTGTATCCATTAACTGACGGCTTCGGTTCAGCATCAAACTTGAACCAGATAATTTTAGCTGCCTCTTTTTTTAGGATCTTGGGGTTATCTTCCCATACCTCAGGGCCTATGTTTATCCAAACGATATCAGCATCGTATTCGTCTTTTAGTCGTAGAATTTCTTTTTTGGCAATTAGCAATATCTGATCGTGGTCCGTTGTCTTCGTTAGTATGTTTTCAGAAAATCTTTTTGCTGTTGGCTGATGAGCCGACCAAAAATTAACGACGGTGTAGGGCTCAGTTTTCGCATTTTTCACCTCATTCTCTTGTTGGATCTGAAATACGGCACCTGCGAAAATTAACAACACAAAAATCAAGACAAGCCCTATCAAGAATTTGCCTAACAACTTCATGATCTCGTTTTAAAGTCTGTCTTGAAATAGTTTGCTATGCTTGGAACAGCCCTTAGGGCAATTTACATCGCAATCAAACTCAACGATTCAGACTTCTATCGCAAACTATCACAAGTAAATCAAGCTACGGACGAAGCTGTTAAGAAAATCAAGCAAATGAACGACTCTCTTGAAGAATTGGGCAAATACATGGCTGGAGTCGGAGCAGTTGGACAAGCAGGTATAGGTTTAGCTGTGAAACAATTCGCTGATTTCGAGCAAGCTTTTGTCAATTTGAAGAAAGTAATGCCATCTGACAGAGATTTCGAGAGAATCCAAAGATCGGCTGAAGCTATGGCTAAGTATTACGGTAGGTCCGTTGAAGATATTTTGGGAGTAATGGAACTCTGGGCGAGGCAGGGTAAAAACACGGAGGAAGAACTTGAAAAGCTGACGAATGCGACATTACTTTGGGCTACGGCTGAAAACTTGGATGCAAGGCAGGCAACGGAATATCTAACGTATATCCTCAACGGTTTTAATTTAAAAGCTGAAGATGCTATTAGGGTTGTCGATGCTTTAAACGAGGTTTCAAATAACTTCGCAACGGATTCCGTTAAGTTAGCTCAAAGCTTACAAGAAGCTGCAGGTGTAGCTCACCAATACGGTGTTACATTTGAGGAACTAATAGGTTATGCAACAGCCCTTCATTCAGCAGGTTATCAGGCAGGAGAAGCTGGAAACTTCTTAGCTTATACGTTTTCACGGCTTTACGAAGATAATGTTGCAGAATTACTTGAGCAGGCTGGAGTTCAAGTTAAAAAAGCAAACGGAGAATTCAGATCAGCATCAGAGATTATGAGAGATTTAGCCAAAAGATGGCATTCACTAAACGACGAGTTACGACATGCGATTGCCAATGAGATAACTGTAGGTGGAAGGGTTTCGATGCTATACGCTTTGTTTGACAAGTGGAACATAGTCATGGATGCTACGAATACAGCCCTACACTCTCAAGGCTCTGCAGCGAGAGAAGCTTCAAGAGCTTTACAAACTTTACACATTGAACTTGAGAAGCTTAAAACGAGCTTAATGATAGTTGGGGCACATATCGGTAAAGCAATGGTTCCGTTGGTGAGACCATTCGTCAAACTTGTCGAAGCTTTAGCCGATGCATTCACGAAATTGCCAGAGCCAATCCAGAATGTAATAGGTGTTGGAATTGCATTCTCAACGATGTTGATGCTCGTTGGTGGTGGAGCAATTTTACTTAGGGCTAAACTGATTGATCTTATCGGGCATTTAGCAACATTGGGGCTTGTAGAGCTTCAAACTTCGGCTGAAACACTATCGCTGGGAGGTGCTTTGAAGCTTTTAGCTGTGCAAGGCTTCAAATCAAGCATAAGTGCAATATTCGGTTTTGCAAGGGCACTATTTACGGCTCAAGTAGGTTTAATGGGTTTATCAGTTCCGTTGTTACCGCTGATAGCGGGAATTGGAGCGTTAATTAGTGTGATTCTGATCTTGCAGGACATCATGGTGAAGGGTTGGGAGCACAGTTGGCTAAAGCGGGCTTTGGATTGGCTATCGGAAAAGCACCCCTTCCTTAAGCCTATAGCTGAAGCTGTTGGAAACGCTATAGACTGGCTAAGACAGGGCTTTGATTGGCTTGCTAAATCCATTGGTGGGGCGATACATTGGATCCAACAAGCCATCGATAGGATGGGACCGCTGAAGTATATACTACTTGGTCCAGTTGGAGGAATTGTGTATTTGGTTACACACATTGACAAATTGAGATCAGCTACTTCTTCAGCCTTGACAGCAATTAAATCATTATGGGACAGGACAATCGGCTGGATCATCGCAAAGATCGACGAGTTTATCACGAAAATCGAGCAGGCGTGGGAATTTATCACGAAAAGCCCAGTTGGTAAGGTTGTAGAATTTACATTCGGTTTAACACCTATCGGGGTTGGGATTAACCTTGCAAAGACTATAACCCATGTCGTTAAACCTGAAATAACCCACGAATTGACGAGGATAACGCCAACACCTTCACAGCTCGTTAGCTCAACTCAAACTGTAATTCATCAACCTGCGAACTACCAAATTAAGCATGAGCACAAGACAATCCAAGTTCCAAAGATCGAGATCAAAATTGAGGGTGTCAAAGACCCAGATAAAGTTGCTGAGCTTGTAGAAAGAAAACTCAACGCTAAATTCAATGCAATCGGCATTTACTAATTTTAAAGTCTTTTCTATTCTTTTAAAGCATGGCTGAAGAAAAAATTCTGCTTAGTGGACAAGAATTTACAGCCGTTGAGATTGTCGATCTTACTCAATCTGCTGTTGTTCCTGAACACAAGGTAGAAGACGGCTATCCTGTGGCAGATCACATCTTCTTCCAACCTGCAGAGTTCCAACTAACCTTGACCCTGCTCGAGAATGAAATCGAGGCTTTAAAACAGCTTTATGAGGCAAAAGAACCGACGGAGCTCGTTTGCAAAGCTGGAGTTTTCGAGGATGTCGTGATTAGGGAGCTTACAATAACCCAAGGAGGCTCGAAAAATACGTTTAGAGCTGTCGTGAGAGTCAAGCAAATCCTGAAAGCTAAAGCTAAGACTGCTGAGATACCGCTTCAACAGCTTCAGGTCACACCGAATGAAAACGATGATAAAGAAACGAAGGGAGGAAATACAGCCATAACCCCACAGACTAAACAAGTCCCTCAAGCTCCAAAGCAACCTCAAGGAAGTCAGAGCTGGTTAGATAGCGTAGTTTCGTTTTTAGGTGGGATATTCGGTTTCGGAGGTGGTTAAATGCCATCGGTCAAAGTGCTTCCATTTGATCCAAAATTAGGTTATCCACAAAAACAGCTCGTTAAGATTAACAATACCGCTTATCGCCTATTCTATCGCTGGAACTATCAAGGGAACTTTGCAGTTCTTAGGATTCGCAGGCTCGAAGATGATGAGATAGTTTTTGAGGGCAAATTGGTAGAAAAGAATCCGTTTGAGATTAAAGACCCGCAAACTTATGAAACTCTGTTCGTAATCCTGCCTTGGAATGTAAACGAAAAGACTGCGGAGGTGTGGGTGTTTGCCTGAGTTCTGGGACCGTATGGTCGAATTACAAGTAGGCTCGACAGTCATCACCCTTGACGATTTAGATATAGAATTTGTGATCGAGAACGATGATGAAAGTAAAGCTGGAACCGCTGAAATAGCAGTTTACAATCTTGGACAATCTAAATCGGCTTTCAAGAAAGATGAACTAGTCCAGCTTAAAGCTGGCTACAAAGACGATTACGGGATCGTTTTCTACGGCAAGATTGACAAGGTTTGGGATGAGAGGGATGGAGCAGACGTCAAAACTGTTCTGCAAGCCTCGGACATGACCAAGCAACTATTCATGGCTAAACCGATCTGCAAGAAGTATCCGAAGGGAACCTCTATTGCAGATATTGTTAAAGATCTCTTTGCTGAGGCAGGGATTCCAGTTGGCAAGATAGAAGATCCGGGTATTACGCTTGAAAAAGACATGGTCTTCGGAGGAACAACAACTTCGACTCCTCACGCAATCCTTACCGAGCAGATTCTCCCACTCGTGAACGGTAACAAGATCAAGGGACTGCAACTCGATGGGGCTTTAGCGAGAATCGGCGAGATATCCGATCTCTACACAGTCTTCGTCGGGCAGGATGGGATGGGTTATTTTGTCAAGAGAAACTACAACGCTGAAGCAATAGTTCTCGACTCTGAAAGCGGATTGATGGAAGTCCAAGATGTCAGCGAAGAGGGGAAGAAATCAGCCTACAAGGTTCGTTGTATCTTTAACTGGAGGATTAGGCAAGGAACGCTCGTTCAAATAAACTCGATCACAGTTTCGGGCAACTTCAAGGTCACAAAGTTCAAGCATGTTTGCAGAGGAGAGGAGTATTACACGGAAGCGGAGGTGTCGCCATTATGATCGAGCAGATCAAGAAGCTGATCGATGTAAAGCTCGATAACATCAACACTGTCGCATTGGGCATAATTACGCAGGTCGATTTGAAAAAACTCAGGTGTAATGTCAAGCTGAAGCATAAGATTCAAGGCAACGAGATAGAGCTGTTCGATGTGCCGATAGCTTGTCTGAAGTCCTCCGCTGGAACGATAGTAATTTCTCCGGCTGAGGGGGATATCGTTTTGGTTCTGTTCTCAAAATACGAACTCGTAGAACAGCTCAAGAATAAAGAAGCTGTTGATGTAAACGAGCTCCTCAAGTTTAATCTAAACAATGCGATCGTTTTCGGTGGATTATTCACATTAGTCGATTCGATTCCAACAATAGGCAAAGATGAGCTCCTGATCGAGCATAAATCAGGCAATTACATCAAATTTCAGCAAGATGGTAAGATAACAATCAAGGGTGATGTTTACGTAGATGGGAATCTCGACTTCAAGCAAATTAGAGGGGTGGATGCTGAGTCAGGCGAGTGGCACAAGCACTCTTGATTTCTTTTTTTAAAGTCTATTCTTCCCCAATCTTACATGCAAGATTTCAAGTTCGACACGACTGGGGATCTCGTTATTGACAGCTTGAAACGGATCCCTTCAGTTTCATCAGCCGATAAGGTAAAGCAGGATATAGTTCACATCCTGAAATGTGTTAAGGGATCAGATGCTTTTCATCCAGATTTCGGTGTGGACTGGCTCAAAATTAAGCGAAGCGGTTACAACAGAATGCTAATTGAACACGAAATCCGCAAAGCCCTCGCTGGCTACGACAAAATTAAGTCTATCGACAAAATTGAGATTTCTGAGCCTGATGCTAATAGAAAAGTCAAAATCAAGCTCTACCTCACGCTCGATTCTGGAAAAATCGATGTTGAGGTGGTCGTATGACCGAATACGGCGTTACTTCTTCAGGATTCATACCTAAGCCCTACAGCGTTATTCTGGAAGAATTAAAGCAACTTGCAAAACAAGAGTTCGGAGAGGACATCGACTTATCGGAAAATTCTCGACTGCTCAGATTCCTTGAAATCGTGGCGAAGAGGGAAGATGAATTGTGGCAGTTGGCAGAGGATGCTTACTATGCTGGGTTCATTGATTTCGCAACTGGCTCAAGTTTAGATTTCCTTGCGGCCCTTGTCGGCTATAAGAGAATTGAAGCAAGGAAGGCAACTGGAACCGTAACATTCAGCAGATCAACCCCTACAACTTCCGATATCATAATTCCAGCTGGAACGAGAGTTGCAACGTCGGATGAATCAGTAATTTTCAAAACAACGGAAGCGGTAGTTCTCAAAGCTGGAGACACAAGTGTCGATGCTCCGATTGAAGCCGTCGAACCCGGCTCAGCCGGAAATGTAGCTACAAACACAATCACCAAAATCATTGATCCAATTTCGGGGATTGAGTCAGTCACAAACCCAGAACCGACGAGCGGTGGTAGAGATGCTGAAACTGACGAGGAATTCCGTTATAGAATCAAGGCGACGATTCAGTCGCTCGGTAGGGCTACGCTTGATGCAATAGTTGCGAGGGTTAAAAGCGTTGAAGGAGTAAAATCTGTTAAAATCGAAGAAAACGATACGATGAATGACTACACTGCTGAAGGTGGACTACCACCTAAGAGTTTTCGTGTTTTCGTGTGGGGTGGCGACGATCAAGCCGTTGCTCAGGCGATTTTCGATGCCAAGCCTGCAGGAATCCAGCCTTACGGTAGCGTTTCAGCCATTGCTTACGACATCGACGGAAACCCGCATACCGTTTACTTCGAAAGACCGACTGAAGTTCCAATTTACATCGACGTGCAGGTTACAACTGATGGGACCGATGCGACTGAGCAGGAGATCAAGGATGCAATTAAAGCCTACTTCGACACGCTTGAGCTTGGAGATGATGTGATCTACAACAAAGTCGTTGCAGCAGTCATGAGAGTTCCGGGAGTAGCCGATGCAACCGTGAAAATAGGCAAGACTTCCCCACCTGCTGGAACCTCAAACATTGCAATTGCCGACAACGAGATCGCTGTAACTGATGATGACAAGATCACAGTTACGATAAGCTGAGGGCGATAGCATGGCAGTAGATAAGCTTGTAAGATTGCTTTCAACAGCCTTCCGCAAGGATCCAGATTCGAACAATTACAAATTGCTGAAGGTCGTCGATTCGGAGTTCAGCAACATCGAACAAGTCGTCAACGACATAAAAAACGCTCACTTAGTGGACTTTGCAACTGGAAAGAGCCTTGACTATATTGCTTCACTGTTTAACGTAAGGAGGAAACAAAATGAGACTGATGACCACTTCAGAGCGAGAATAAAGCTGGCATTCTCAAAGATTTCGAATATGGCAACGATTAACGACATCAAGGAGATCATTGCAGTCGCTCTAAACACGAAAACGAGTAGGGTAAGAGTTAGGGATCGCTACGATTTGGAAGTAGCATTATTCGAAGTCTGGATATGGCTTCAGGATCTCAACAATGCTGGATTGACACTCGAAGAGTTTCAGGAACTAATCAAGGCAGTTAAGCCAGCTGGCGTACAAGTTAAAGCGTATCAACAAGGAACATTTACCTACCGTAGCATAGAAGAGACGTCAGATCCAACTAAGGGCTATAATGACCTCGCTAATTCAAATCCTGATGCGGGAACCTATGCTGGTTTGCTTTGATTTTTAAAGTCTATAAGCTCATAGTAAAACATGGGCAACAATGTTCCTACTCAGAAATCACGCTGGGACGATCAAGGAGTTGAACCCCCTGCTGGAGAAGCTCGCTACCAAGCTGGAGAACAGCCAATAGCCGAATACGATAATTGGTTTAACAAAGCCGTCGTTGACGATATTGCTGCTATCATCACTTTCTTAAGAAATCTTGGGCTTACGAAAATATATCAAGACTTAGAAGAGAACAAGCCAGCAAGCGGGAAAACTACCGAGTTGTTCATCGCAACGGACACGAATAAAATTTACAGAGGGACTGGTTCAGGATGGCAAGAGCTGACTGTTGATTGGAATAAAATTCTGAACAAGCCGTCGACTTACCCACCGTCAGCACATCAACACGATGCTTCAGAAATTGTAAGCGGTGTTTTGAGCGTTGATAGAATTCCCTCTTTGCCCAGAAGCAAAATTTCTGACTTTTTCAATTCCCCATTCTGGGATAGCATACCAGACAAGCCAGCGATATTCAGAAATATAGGATTCAAAGCTGTTACAGAACTTCCAACTACACCCAAAGATTACGAAATAGTCTTTTACAACGGCGCACCGAGGTTTTACGACCCAAATGAGACAAGGTGGGGCATAATTCAGTTTTCTTTTGGCTATAATGCGTTTGATAACAACGGTGGCGGTTTGTGGACAAAATATATCAACATTCCCATCACAACCACTCCATCGGAATACGCACAATACAAAGTCGTGATTGACTCGAATAACGTTACAGTTTACTCAGCTGATGGAACGCAGAAAGCTCAGGGTGCTGTTGCAAGTGATTTCTGGGCAAATGTAAAGTCGGATGGTTCAGATATCAGGGTGTTTGATCAGGCTAAGGAGCAGTTGTATTTCTGGATTGAAGAGTTTGATTACAGCAATAAGAAAGCGGTGATTTGGGTTAATTTGACGGCAGGAAGTTCAGAGTTGAACATAGCTTACGGGAATCCTTCAGCGACGAAATCGGCTTACGAGGATGCACGTCAAGTTTTCGAGTTATTTGATGATTTCGAGGACGGAGAAATTGATGCGATTTGGTCAACACAGAATACAGGAGTTAATGAAAACGATGGTGTTTTAACATTGGAGTCAGTTTCAGATGCTTCGAGTGTAATCTACACATCAAAACCAAACCCACCGATAATTATTGAAGGTAAATTTAACCTTGTTAGCGATGGACTTTTCCAAGTAGCGTTCGCATGGGATGGGCAGTTTAGTAATATCAATAACCCATACAACGGTTTGAGCGTTGTTTATTATGCCGCAAGTAAAGATGCGATAGAAATCAGAAGCTGGAGTAGCGGAGATGCTTCTATTTTAGAGTCAGTTAGTCAGAGTTACACCCTCGGCCAATGGTATAAGTTCAAGATAGTTTATGATGGTAACACGGTAAGAGCGTTTTTAGACGATGTAGAAAAAGTTTCAGCACAAACAACAAAAGACAGTGGAGACTACATAGGTTTTATAGCTTCAACAGCAACAAATAATGGTTACCAAACGCAAATAGACGATATAAAAGTCCTCAAGCTCGCCGACCCAGCCGATTTCGGAACTCCACAAATATTAGAATTTTGAGGAGGTGATATGTGTTGAGAACAGAAAGTAAGGAAGTTGTTGGAGATATTGTAGATGAAGTGATAAATGTAGTGAGTGGATATGAGAAACAATTGAGAGAGCTTGCAGAAGCAAACTATCCACTAACAGAGATTAGAGTAAACCTTGAGTCTGGACAAGTGTTTGTGGTATGGAAAGATTATAGCGAAGAAGAAAATAGAATTGCCGAATTAACTCAGAAAGCATTAGAAATAAAGAAGAAACTCGAAGAAACAACTGATGAAGTCCAGAATGCTGTT
Source organism: Archaeoglobus profundus DSM 5631 (assembly GCF_000025285.1). GTDB lineage: Archaea > Halobacteriota > Archaeoglobi > Archaeoglobales > Archaeoglobaceae > Archaeoglobus_B > Archaeoglobus_B profundus. Next base: position 1,263,910 of record NC_013741.1, on the reverse strand, counting down.
TTGATGGCTGAATTAGGCAAAATCAACGAAGAGTATGTTAAGTTAGCTGGAACACCAATATACGAGGTGATTTAAATGACCAAGTTGCTTGACATAGTGAAAGAACTAAAAACTGAGGGGAAATCACCAGAAGAAATAGCCAAAGAGCTTGGAAAACCAATATTCCTAATCAGAGCGCTGTATAATTTATATTTTTGATAAACTTGCTGTCTAATGCTGTCAAGTGCAATCGAGAAAACTTTACAAGTTCGCATCATTAATGTTGTTTGAGATGTGCCGTGTGAGGGTGCACGGTGAACGGGGTCGAGGAGATGTATCCCCGAATCCAATGAGACCCAAGAATGATGGATGCTATCATCTGATTATTGATGACGTTGATAGCATCCAGACACACCTAGCTTAGCCTAAAATCCTAAAATTCTTCCAGTATTCGTCGTAAATTTTTTTAAGCTCTTCTTCATCTTGGAAATCGTAGTGGGATAAATCAACATCTCCAGCGGTGGAGTGTCCCATTAATATCTTCTTCACGGCAGTGGGCATTCCTAACCTGTCAGACTGCTGACTGAAGAACTTACGCATGTGCTTCATTCTTAACCTCGTGTCGAGCTTTGAAAATTGATGAAGTAAACTCTTCTTACTGAATAAGGGATTTGAAGGCTTAAAAGTGTTCAAATATTCCTCTAAAACATCTTGAGCCTCTTTCGAGAAGAAAGTAACACGATCCTCGTAGTCTTTGGCTATCTCAGCCCTTACAAAAATCGTTCTGTTTTCAAGGTCAATATCCTCAAGTCTGAGTTTGTAGAGTTCCTCAGCCCTTAATCCGCTCGTGGCTGATAGTAAAACAGCCGACTTGAGCTTGAGCCTGTAGGGACCACTAAGCTTCTCGTCAATTTCCCTGAGTAGATCTCTGACGTGCTCGACTTTAATCACAAGTCTCCTCCGTCTCTTAGGAACTTTCGGAAGTTCGATTAGATTCGCAATAGGATGATCAATGAACTTGAGAAAAGCCCTGATACGAATGATATGCATTCTCGCGGTCTTAGGTGCAAATTCTTTCTTTAATTTGTTTATATAATTAATAATGGCTTTATCATCAAGATTGTATGAAAGATCCTCTAAAAATTTTAAAACGACAGTCTTATATCGCTGTTTTTCGTCATCGGAGATAGCTTTTAGCTCTATCCTCTTAGCAAACTGTTCATACTGATTTTTGACAGAATTCGATGCGGGGGGCGGGATTTGAACCCGCGGACCCCTTCGGGACGGGGTCTTAAGCCCCGCGCCTTTTCCTGGCTCGGCAACCCCCGCAGTCCAAAGTTTCTACAGAAAGCTTATGAATGTTACGCTACCTCAAACCCCTCGCATGAGTTAGTATGTGTCTCACCTGCGACTTTATGAGCTTAGCTCCAAGTTTTACAGCGTTCAACGATCCTGGCAGGCAAAATACAGCTTTACCCCTGACGATACCAGCAAAAGCCCTCGTCAGCATAGCCCTTTCTCCTATCTCCTTGTAGCTGAGATACCTGAAAATTTCTCCAAAACCCTCTATCTCTTTTTCAATTAAAGGTTTCACTGCTTCAATCGTTACATCCTTCGGATTTAGACCAGTTCCTCCCGTAGTTATGACGACATCAACATCTCCTAACATATCCAAAACAGCTCTTCTAATTTCCATCACATCGTCTGGAATTAACATGTACGCTTTAGCATTAAACTCCTCGACAAGATACCTACCAGAGTCGTCATCTTCTGGAGGATTGCTCCGCATTCCGTGCCTTTCAAATCTTGAAGTTGAAATCGTTAGAACTCCAAAGTTAATATCGAAATCAACCTCGTGCATTAAAACCACCTGTCCAGAGTAAGCTGATCGCTTTTAATGGCTCTAAGCTTCTCTACAGCTTTTTCAACCCTCTCCCTACTGAAATCGTGCTCCTCACATAGAAACTCAATTATTCCATCGACATTGGGCTCCCTAAACTTTATCTCGTAATCATCTGTCACCGGAGGATTTAAGAAGAAGTTTCTTATCTCCTCTATGGGCTCCTCAACTTTAACCTTCAGAACCCTCAGAACCTTGAATATGTCTCCATAAGCCTTGACGTACTTGTAGGCCTTCTTAACACCTATCCCCTCAACCCCCTCGTTGTAGTCTGTTCCTACAAGTAAAGCTATATCAATTAGCTGTTCTCTAGTAATTCCAAGCTTTTTCAGGTTGTATTCTAAGTCTATCACCTCGGGTTTAACTTCGGTGTAAACGTTCTTTCCGGGCAACTTTCTCCTCCCAGTTATGGCCAAATTCCTTGCCAGTCTTGGCGAGCCGAAAAGAAGGGAATCGTAATCTTGCGAACCTGTGTAATCCGCATCACCCTTTCTAACTATGTATGCGGCCTGAGCTTCTCCCTCTGAGGGTGCCTGAACTATGGGAATTCCCATCAAATTCAAAAGCTTCTTAGAAGATTCGATAATATACTCATCAACTCTCACAGCTTGCTGTGCATACTTCCTCGCTTCAGCTATATCCAAAGCTGTTTTCCACTTGATCTCAGCTTCTTCCCTAATTTTTCTCCTTCTCTCAATCTCCTTCTTTTTGAACTCAGGCGGTTCTCCATCAAAAACAAATATCGGCTTTATTCCGACCTCCACCATATTTGAAACCCTATAAAGAATTCCTGAAAGGTGAGATGTTATCCTACCCTTTGAATCCATCAAAGGTGTTCCGTCAGGCTGTCTTATTGTCGCTAGGAACTGGTATAACGTGTTAAAGGCATCTATTGCAATCTTCTTTCCTGAAAAGTATTCTATCTCAACTTCTTCCCTCTTCAAGAGCTCTCCTATATCAGCGCCCATAATTAAAGTAATCGCAACGTATTTTTAACTTCTTGCAAAGCGAGTGCGATGTTTGAGAAGTACGAAAAGGCTGGAGATATACTTAAAAGGGTTAAAGAGGAGGTTGTAAAGCTCGTAGAACCCGGAGTTAAGCTCTTGGATATTGCAGAATTTGTTGAGAAGAGGATAGTTGAATTGGGTGGAAAGCCCGCATTTCCCTGTAATATATCTATCAACAGCGATGCAGCGCACTTCACACCAAAGAAAAATGATGAAAGAGTCTTCAGGGAAGGAGATGTCGTTAAAATAGATATAGGAGCTCATGTGGATGGTTACATAGCGGACACAGCTATAACAATCGATTTAGGAGATCATGAGGAACTTGTTGAGTGTGCAAAGAAGGCTTTGGAGAATGCTATAGAAGTTGTAGAGGCTGGTGTGAATACAGCAGAGATAAGTGCTGTAATAGAGGATACAATCAGAGAATTTGGATTTAATCCGGTTGTTAACTTAACTGGTCACGGATTGGAACCTTATATTGCTCATGCCCCACCCACAATATACAACGTGAGAGTAAAGAAGGGCGTTGAACTCAAGGAAGGGATGGTAATAGCCATAGAACCCTTCGCAACAGACGGTGTTGGAAGGGTTGCAGAGAGGAGTGAATGCGAGATATATTCTCTCGTAGCAGTTAAAAAGTTGAGGCTAAAGCAGGAAAGACAGTTCTTAGAGTATGTAATCAATGAATACAGGACACTCCCATTTGCAAAGCGCTGGGTAAATGTCTCCGATGTAATCCTTGCAAGACTGGTAAAGCAAGGAGTATTGAGAGCTTATCCCGTTTTGACCGAAGTTAGCGGTGGCTTGGTTTCCCAATTTGAGCATACGATTATAGTTGAGGAGGGTGGAGGGAGGGTTATAACTTGATAGCTGTGTTATCTGGTGGAACTGGAACTCCTAAACTCTTAAGAGGTTTGAAGGAGTTGGCAGATTTTGCGGTTATAGTTAATACGGCTGAAGATATTTGGATTTCTGGAAACAGAGTTAGTCCCGACATAGATTCCGTTCTTTACACTTTGGCGGGGATTATAGATGACGAGAAGTGGTGGGGGATTAAGGGAGACACTTTTAGAACTCACGAAATGCTCCTGAAGTTGGGTTGGGATGAGTTCATGGCTATAGGAGATTTGGATAGAGCTGTCCACATTTTCAGGTCTGAGCTTTTAAGGAAAGGTCTTACACTGACAGAAGCTACTAGAGAGCTTAGAAAGGCTCTGGGTGTTGAACAAGAGGTTTTACCCATGTGCGATGAAGATGTGGAGACGAGGATTGTAACAGATGAAGGTGATATGCACTTTCAGGAATTCTGGGTTAAGAGAAAGGGAAAACCGGAAGTCATTGATGTCTATTTTAGGGGTATAGAAAGGGCTAGGGCCACAAAAGATGTTTTAAGAGTTTTAAAATCATGCGATTTCGTTCTAATTGGTCCGAGCAACCCGATAACGAGTATAATGCCTATTTTTTCGATTAGGGGAGTCAAAAATTTCTTGATTGATAAAACCGTCATAGCGGTGTCTCCGATAGTCGGAAATGAAGCTGTTAGTGGTCCAGCTGGAAAGTTTATGAGGGCTAAGGGGTATGAAGTCTCACCTTTGGGTGTCGCTGATGTTTACAAAGATTTCTTGGATATTCTGGTAGTTGATGATGCTGACAGACATTTGATCGGTAAGTATGATGAAATAAAGGTGGTAGCAACGAACACGATCATGAAAACTGCTGAAGATTCTAAGAGGTTGGCGGAATTTATTCTAAATTTGGTTTGATCAGCAAACCCAGCCCCTCATCACCGCTCAGCAGGTACCGACTTCATCATCTCAAAGTTAAGCACTTCTGACAAAAAATATTCCTCAGACAGCCATCCTTTCCTCATAAATCAGAAGCTCACCAGCTTCATCATCGGTGTATTAAGTACTGCAAGCAAGTTTAATAAATTTTGCAAGCTGCTTTAAGGATAGTACTTGAACTCTGTAACTTCTCTAAACCTCTCGACATCCAATTTTCCTCTTTCACCCTTTAAAAGTTTCTCAAGTATGTTTATTGCACCCAAACGATTTAGAGGTTGGTTGTTGTTACCGCACTGATAGCTGTATGTACAACGTGGGCAACCATCAACTCTCTTGCATTCACAGTTTTTCAGAACTTCGTAGGCAATCTCGAAAGCTCTCTCAATCCTCTTGAACAGGAGTTTACTCAATCCACTTCCACCAATCGTTGCATCGTAGACGAATATGTCTCCTTCTGGCGTTGAAATCCCGCCCATGTATTGGCTACCTCCCCCCGTTAACGCATCGCTCGCTTCTATGAGCACATGCTCCAAGGCATGAAAGCTTCCGGCGTAGAAGTCCTCGTAATCCATGTAATCCGGCATTGGAGCTTTTAGAATAAATCCCTTTGTTGGGAATGAATAGCTTATCGGTTCTTCAAGCTCAACTACTCCCAACTTCTCTCTTGAAAAAACATCTCTGATTATGTATGCGTAGACTGTCATTGTGATTTCAAGGGTGCAGTATGCACAACCCTCCTTAACTTCTTCAACATTAACTATTCGTGGTATCGAAATGTAGAGAGGATCAGTAACCTCGTTTCCGTAGGGGTAATCTTCAAGAATGGCTTTTTTCTCCTTCAGATCGAGTTCAACACATCTGAGTCTCTCTCCGTTGTGGATTATTATGCTACCGGGGAAAAGCTCCTTTATGGCTATTGGAAGGTTTCTTTCACCTATGAACTTGTCTTCCTTAAACATCTTGATGTTTTCTCCAATACCCCTCATATTGAAACTCCTCAAAATTTCCTTGACGTTTGAAGAGACCATGTATATGTCTCCTATTTTCGTAACCAACCTTTTCTCCTCGAGTCTTTTGAGCACATTTCTCCACTCCTTCCTTATCTCTTCTTCCTCCAAAGGTTTCTCCAAGCACATCGAAAGTAGTTGATAAAACATGACCTCCTCATTCATCTTTTCAGCGTAGCAGTAGAAGTCGTCCTTGAAATAATCTTCAGGCTTAAGCCTGTAATAGTTGCTTATTGCATCGTCATCTCTCAAAAGCAAAATCCCTATACTCTCCTGCCCCATCCTCCCGGCTCTACCAACCCTCTGCAGAAACTGCGAGTAGCTCACCAATTCGGAGATGACAACATCGACATCTCCTATATCTATCCCAAGCTCGAGCGTCGGAGTGGCAACTACCGTTTTCACCTTTCCCTCTCTAAAAGCTTTTTCAACCTCCGTTCTAACATCTTTGGGTAATCCACCCTTGTGAATTGCAACGTTCAAGCCTTCTCTCTTCAAAATCCATCCGATTGTTTCGACTGTCTTGTAGGAATTGCCGAAGACCATGATCTTTCTGCCGTAAAGGGCTTTAACCAGATCCCTGACAGCTGAATAAAGTGAGTAAGTGTATCTCATGATGAAGTGCAGAGGGGATTTTCTGTGATCTCCCTTCACAACCTCAAATTCTCTCTCAAAAAGGTATTCAGCAAACCCCTTCGCATTTCCTATTGTTGCAGAAGCACAGGCTATCTGAAAATCGCTGAAGCGTTCGAGTCTCTTTATCAGATAGTGCATGTTAGATCCTAAAATCCCGACGTAGCTGTGCAACTCATCCACAGCTAAAAACACAAAATCTCTCGCCACTTTTCTGAACTCAGGAGTATTTCTCAGGTGGTAATCGATCATATCTGGATTTGTCAGGATTATATCAGCCTTACCACTCAAAACTTCTCTCTTCTCTTTCCAACTCGAATCCCCGTCAAATCTCACCACCTTCAAGCCTAGAGAGCTTGCGTAGAATTTTATCTTAAGCTCCTGATCCTTGGCTAAAGCCTTCGTGGGATAGAATATCACTCCTATTCCTTCCCTAGCAACTCTCTCTATCAAGGGAACCGCAAAAGCTTCAGTCTTTCCAAATCCAGTTGGGGCTGTTATCACCACATTTTTCTCATCTCTAATCTTTTTTATCGCTTCAAGCTGAAACGGGTAAAGCTTTACAATTCCCCTTTCTTTCAAGGCCTCCTCAAGAGGCTTAAGTATGTTAGCAGATTCAATGGGAATTGTCGGGTAAGGGTCTTTTGGCTGAAAGATTGTGTAATAGACTATCTCATCCTCACAGTCGAATATCGGCCTCAGATCCTCTCTGTCCCCAGCTACTCTCCTCAGTAATTCCAAGTTCCTTCTCCTCGTATCACTCTGACATACACATTTCTTCCTTAGCCTTCCACAGTGTGGGCAGAACAAATCCGAGTAATCCACCAAATCAGGTCTTAAACTCTGTTGAAAATATTTATCTTGTTGGACTTAAGTTGTGTTATGGAAGAACTCGCTAGGATGCTCGAAGGTAACGATGATGAAAAGTGGCTCGCCCTCTACAAGATGCAGAACATCGATTTTGAAAGTTTGAAACCTTACATACCCAAGGTAATCGAAATTCTGAAGGAGAAAAAACTTACGAGGCGTATAGCATTCGATCTACTGCTTAAGATAAGTCAAGAAAAGCCGGAAGTTCTCTTGGATTATGTCGAGGACTTTAAAAACTTGGTAGGAAACGATTTTGAATCCGTTTACGCTTCTATCATCCTAGGTAAGCTCTCTTTAAGGTACCCTGAAGTTGTGGATTCCGAAACGGTAAGTAGGATTGCCAATCTACTTGAAAGTGACGATATGAAAAGCTATGCTTTGCTTGCTCTGTCAGACATCGCCATCTCAAAGCCTAATGCCTTATCAAGTCTAATTCCTAAGCTCATCGAACTGATAAAAGATAGAAACTGGGAGGTAAGGTGGAATGCAGCAAAGGTTTTCTTGAACATGATTTCGAACGATTCGAGAATCGTGGAACCGTATTTGGACGATATAAGGAAGGTTGCAGAGAATGAAAAGCTCAAGCCGTCGATCAGGGTGGTTGCACACGTCATTCTGAACGAATTTGAGACGTTTCGAAGCTAATTCGATGCCAGAGAGAATAGATGGGAAAAATCTGATAAAATCTATTTAAGAATTAGATCTCTCACCTTAACGATCGGTGGCATTTCCCTCTTGTGTTTACTTCTCTCAACCATCTCTAAGACTTTTCTAACCTCATCTTTACTTACATCGAATTTCTCTGGTATCTCTTCAGGTTTGTAACCTCTCTCCAAAGCCTTTAAAACCGTGTCAAGTTTCACATACGTAATACCCATTTCCTCCTCATCCGTTTGTCCTATCCAGAGTCCAGCAGAGGGTGTTTTCTTAACTATCCTGTCTGGAACTCCCAAAAATTTGGCGAGTTCCCAGACTTCAGTCTTGTATAAATCCCCTATTGGCAGAAAGTCTACTCCTCCGTCACCATACTTCGTATTTCCACAGAATGTGAACTTCCCGTTTCTCTCGACAAGTAGATTGTGATACGGCGGAACATCTGGACACCAAACAATACCTCTATAGTAAACCTTCGATACCCTCTCTGGATAGATTGATGTAGTCTTTATCCTGTTGGCAACCGTTATTAGATATGATTCTTGACTTCTTATTATCTTTCCATTGTATTCAGCAATCCTTGGCCCTCTAACTGAAATTGTCGCGTGCATTCCCAACTTTGCACACAGTTCCACAATATCAAGTGCCAACTGACGTGAAATTGTTTGGTAATTCCGGTTATACCAGCCATCGCTGTCCATCAGACCTTTATAAAGCCAGAACAGCTTATCGGCAGGATACTTAAGCACCCATCTTGGTATTCTCTTGTTCTTGGCGTTGGTTCCACACTGTTTGAATATCTCATATAGAGCCTTCGAATTAATTCTGACAAAGTATTTGTAGGCTTTATACCTTATATTCAAAGTTTCTAAGGTATTTATTAGACTTTCACGAGCCTTATCACCCTTTGGAATTGAAAAGTATACTGAATATGCCTTATACTTCACAGGCCTCTCACATCTGTATTTGTCAGGACTAATGAATTTGCCACATTCATCCCTAAATTTCAAGAATTCTGAATGGCTAAGTGTTGTCTTTCTCATTGCTTCAACCTCGTAAGTTGTGCATGTGCCATCACCTATGTAAAGACCCATTAGGTAGAAGAATGCTTCAGTTGGCATACGCTCTGGCAAGACATTTGCGTTGTGATACAAACAGCTTTGATCAATGAACTTCGATAGCTCGATGTAGTCTGAGTCCGTATATCCATCCCAAGGAGTAGGTATTGGTATACTGTGTCTCTTGTTTAGAAATTCAACTGCCTGTGTAAATACGAGCTTTCCACTTCTGTTCACAATAAGCATTCTATGGTTTGGTGTTACGAGCAAATCCGTTCTCTTACCCTTTATGCTAATCATTTCACCGTCGTAGTTAAAGGTGTAGACATCTTTAACTGGAACCTCTTCAATTTTACCAGTATTTGGGTTGAGTGAAAATACTATATCTCCTGGCTTTAACTCCTTATATGTCTTTAATCCTTCGGTAGTTAGCACCCTTGTCTTCTCATCGTAGCAGAAATATCCAACCATAAGCTCGCTCTTATTTCCTGTTCCCGCGACAAGGTAGTTAAGGCTGTTTGCGTAGAAGTAGTTTATAATCATCCTAATTCTTGGCCTCACGTTTGCCTTTGCCATATCGGTTCCGTCTTCGAGGTTGTTCAAGAACGCATCGACCATCGGGTTTATCTCAATATATTTGTATTTAATTCCCAAAATCCTGCAGACCTCTAAAGCATCTTCAATATCTTCCTCCCTCGTAACTCCCCTTTCTGGCATTATCAGACCTAAAACTCTATCACTCCCTAAAGCTCTCACGCAGAGAAAAGCTGTTGTAGCACTGTCAACTCCGCCACTTATTCCTACAACGACTCCCCTTGCGTTGGACGATTCTACGTAATCTCTTATGAAATTGACAATTCTATCAACAACCTTCTCCCACATAGGCAAAAAATAGGCTAAATTTCTTTAAAATTCTAACCCTATTTCTGATTTTCTGACCTTTTAGAACGCATAAGCCCGCTTACAAACTTGAATGGGGTAAGCCAATTTGTATAGAAAATCAGTCGCAGGAAATTTCATCACGAATCAGTGCGACCGAAACTCATCATCATAAAATAACGTTAATGGGTTTTATAAGGTTTGGCCAAATCACTCGTTTTGAACAACAAAGCCTTGAAGATGTTTGTATTAAAAACACTCCTAAAGACTTAAATATCCTTCATAAGGCTTTGGGTTATGGCGAGAAAACCAGCGAGGATGTGGAGGAGGTTGGAAAGACCTTACACGAGAAAGGAGTACATTGACGGAGCACCGGGAACTAGAATAAGAATGTTTGAAATGGGTAACAAATCTGCAGATTTCCCTGTCATGCTCACACTCGTAGCTGAAGAAGGTGTTCAGATCAGGGATACGGCACTGGAAGCTGCGAGACTTGCAGCGGGCAAGTATCTTTCAAAGACAATAGGTTCTATGAACTTCAAGCTTAAGATAAGACAGTATCCACATCACGTCTTGAGAGAGCACAAGATGGCTGTTGGTGCTGGAGCAGACAGAATATCACAGGGTATGAGGAGGGCTTTCGGTAAGCCTGTAGGACTTGCCGTTCAGGCGTATCCGGGAGACAAGATTCTCAGCGTCTGGGTTAAGCCCGAACACTTTGAATACGCTAAAGAGGCTTTGAAGAGAGCGAATCAAAAACTACCAACTCCAACGAAGATAATAGTTGAAAAGGGCGCTGAACTTCTTAAGGGTAAGATCTGATTCTGATCTCCTTAAAATTTAATTTTCTTGTTTATAAAAGCTACATGCTCCACCTCTGAGCTTGAACTCGTTAATTTTACCCTCCCTACGTAAGGGTAGTCGTCTTCTATAAATTCTGGACAAGCCTCGCCAACACATATATCGTAGTCCTTCCAAGGGAATCTGCAGATGTTTCTTTCATCATTCCACCAGTAACACCTCATTGGATCGCCTCTTTGTAGTCATCACAACAATAATCATCGTGAAATTGAAAGTATTTATAATTTTTGCTTTCACCAAGCGCTAACTATTTCAACATACAACACTACCGCTTCTGTGTTAATAGCTGTAACAGTTTACGGTAAGGATAAGAAGGGGATAATCTACGCTATTTCAAATGTTTTAGCCGATGCTGGCATAAATATCGTAGATATCGAGCAAAAAGTTCTACATGGCTTCTTCTTAATGTATGTAGTTGCGGATTGCTCAAAAACCAATCTAAGTTTTGAGGAAATTAGGGATAGGTTGATTAAGGAGGGTAAGAGGCTCGGAATGAGTGTTAATGTTTCAAAGTTTGAGAGAACTGAAAGCAAGAGAAAAAACCTCTATGTTATAACCGTTTTGGGTAACGATAGGGTTGGGATAGTTAGGGACATATCGAAAATTCTACTCGATCATGGCGTGAATATTGAAAGCACTAGTTTGATAGCTAGAGACAAATTGATATCGATAGAATTTGTTGTTGATATTGGTGAAGCTGATCCAGAAGCTCTGAAGAAGAGTCTGAAAAAGGCTGTAGAATCTATTAATTTAGATATAGTCATTCAGCCTTATCATGAGTTTGAAAGGGAGAAGAGGCTTATAGTCTTCGATATGGATTCAACGCTAGTTGATGCCGAAATAATCGATGAAATAGCGAAATACGCGGGAGTTGAGGAAGAGGTCAAGAAAATTACTGAAAAAGCTATGAGAGGTGAAATAGACTTCAAGACAGCTTTAATCGAGAGGGTAAAACTTCTGAAGGGTTTACCAGTTGAAGTTTTGGAAAAGATTTACGAGAACGTGAAGCTGACTGAGGGTGCAAGAGAGCTAATTCAAGCTTTGAAGAAGGCCGGATATAAGGTTGCGGTTGTTAGCGGTGGATTCACCTATTTCACGAATAGGCTTAAGGAGGAGCTCGGACTGGATTACGCATTCGGGAATGATCTTGAGATAAAGGATGGGAAGCTGACTGGTAGGTTGAAGGGGAGGATAATTGATGCCGAGGAGAAGGCAAGAATAATAGAGGAGATTGCTAATAGGGAGGGAATCAGCAAGGAGAATGTCGTGGCGGTTGGAGACGGTGCTAATGACAGGATAATGATAGAGAACGCTGGCTTGGGCATAGCATTCAATGCTAAAGAGGTTTTGAAGGAGGTTGCGGATGGAACTATATCCAAAGAGAACCTGATTGGCTTGGCTTGCGTTTTGGGTTTATTCAAAAAGAACAAAACTTTTAAAGACTTATAACACCCGTCTATCAATGGTCTATGACGCAGTTTCAGCTTTGTTGGGCTTGGTAGCTGTTGCACTTTCAGCCGTAACCTATTCATCTCTCGGCTCAAGTATAGATGCAAGGTTAATCAGTCCCGAGGATCTAATCGTATTCATATTCTTGCTTTTTCATCGTCGCCTTGTATAAGGGAGCGACAGGCATATTGGCAATGCTCCACCTTGCCGATCCGATATATCACACATTCTACGGCCTTATTTTCCTGTACATCGTAGAATCAATCATAATGATTCGAAATGATTCGAATACTTCAACTGTTGAAGCTGGTTGGGGCTTTAAAAATTGGCAAAAAGACATTCGAGTTCTTGATATACATCATAGTCATACATCTCGTAGTGAAGGAGATTGATACGTCTTTAAACATATACATACTCGAAGAATTTTCACAAGCTGTTTTCATTATTCTCGTTGCCGTTATAACGTTGATCGGTTCGGGTTTGGGAGCTTATCTGATCAAAGTCCATAGGGATTTAATGAGACTCGTTGAAGCTGTAGATGTCATACCTGCCGTGAAGACTGCATGCTTCTCCTTTGCCCTCTTCGGCCTTTACGGAATTCACAGATTAACTCATGAAGTACCTCACGTCTGTCCCCTCTTAGTCTTTGCAGTTCTTGCTTCACTCGTGACGGGATTTCAACTACTTCATGAGCTGAACGAGAAGTACTTAAAACTGCTCAGAAGGTACAGCCATATATAACAGCTTCAACATCAACAGCTTCAGCCCTCCTCACAATCCCAAACAAAGGATTCTTACACTTGTACAAGTTGTTCCTCTTGTTGAACAAGACGAGCATGGGCGTCAACCCGAAAATTTCGAATCCCCTAATGCAAGCTCTGAAGATTTCAAAATCTTTTCCCAAGAGATAGCTTGCAAAGTGCATCTCTTCAAGCATTGAAGGACTGCAAACCATTGCATTATCCGTCCCCAAAAGCCAGAGATCGTATTCAGATAGTATTTTGTAGTTCTTCAAATTTAGCAGACCGAAGAATGCGTTGGATCGAATGCAAGAAACTATCGGGATTTCCATGTCCATAGCCCTCTTCAAGTTTTTCTCACCCGCCATATTCATGTGTACAAGTAACTCTGGCTCCAAAGCCAATGCTTTTTCAACGTCATCATCATCTTTCTCCCCAGCATGAATTGCAAAGATTTTTCCGTGCCTTTTGGCAATTTCTCTCAACTCTTCCAAAAACGTGTAGTCGTGATCCCTTACGGAGCTCATCCCAAATCCGAAGGATTTTTCAATGAGTATCTCGGCTTCCTCTAAATTGGAAGGTCTTGTCAAAGCTAAAACTTCAAAATCCTTGATTATGTTGTATCCTCTAACCCCCATCTCGGTAAAGTTCAGGATTGCCGTTGTCCCGCTTTTCTTTGCTACTTCAACAGAATTTCCTACACACTCCTTTATCTCATCATCGCTTGTAGAACTCAAAGCCTTAAACTTAAACTCTCCAACAGCTTTAACGAGATCAATTCGAGGAATATCCTTAGCTACTGAATCTAAGAGGTGTGCGTGAGCGTTAAAAAAAGAGGGAGTTGCTATGAACTCAGCTTTTACATCACGCTCTTCAAAGTATCCGTCTTTGTGAATTATCCCCTTTAAAATCTCTCCCTGAGGTGTGATCAGCTCAACAGGATACATCCCTCATCCGCCTGACTTACCAATTTGGAATACCTTGCCAAAAATCCTTTGTGCTTTATCTCCTTCGGCTTCCACCTTTCCCTTCTCTCCTTTAATTCATCCTTATCGACTTTGAGCTCAAGTTTTCTGTTGGGTATGTCTATGCTTATCACATCACCGTCTTCAACGAGGGCTATGTTTCCCCCGACAAAAGCTTCTGGAGAAACGTGACCTATACACGGCCCCCTTGTAGCTCCGCTGAACCTCCCATCGGTTATCAATGCAACCCTTCTGAGCCCCATACCAGCTATGGTTGCTGTAGGCAAGAGCATCTCTGGCATCCCTCTTGCTTTTGGTCCCATGTACCTTATAACCACTACATCTCCTTCCTCAACCTCGTTATTCAGAATTGATTTCAAAGCTTCCTGCTCAGAATCGTAAACTTTCGCGTAACCTTCAAATTTCAGCATATCTTCCTCAACAGCAGAAGTTTTAACAACTGCTCCTTTCTCAGCCAAGTTTCCTTTTAGTATAGCTATGCCTCCTTCACTCCTTATCGGCTCTTCCAAGCTCCTGATTATGTCTCTCCCCCTAACGAACGCTCTTTCAGCAATCTCGTATATGCTTAATCCACTTACAGTCATCTCATCGTTCAGAATATCCTTAGCCTTCTTTAGTAGCATTGGTACTCCTCCACTTTCATCGAAGTCAGCTATGGTATACTCGCTCGCGGGATCGATTGAAACTATGTGCGGAGTTCTCCTACTTATTTCATCGAAAATGTCCAAGCTGAGCTTAACACCTCCCTCCCTCGCAATCGCTGGAAGGTGTAGAACTGTGTTTGTTGATCCTCCCATGAGCATGTCCACTACAATCGCATTTTCGAATGACCCTTCTGTAACGAAGTCTAATGGCTTCACATCATTTTTTACGAGCTCTACTACCTTCCTGCCACTCTCTTTAGCAATTCTGAGCTTTCTCGAACTTACAGCCGGAGAAGTCGAGCAGTATGGAAGGCAGAGACCCAAAACTTCTGTCAAAATCTGCATGGAGTTCGCGGTGTATAATCCCTGACAGCTTCCGAAGTAAGGTGCGGAGAAATCCTCGTAGAGCTTGTAGGTCTTTTCATCTATTTTTCCAGCTTTATATAACCCAGCAGATTCGAAAGCAGTCTTTATGGTTGCTGGCTTTTCTCCAACCCTCTCAGCCAACATCGGTCCACCACACACGACTATCGAAGGTATGTTCAACCTCAAAACGGCCATCAACATACCGGGAATTATCTTATCGCATGCACCCACAACTACGAGCCCATCGAATCTGTGTGCTTCGACCATTGCCTCGATGCTGTCCGCTATGAGCTCTCTCGTAGGTAGGGAATAGCACATGCCTTCGTGACCCATTGCAATTCCATCGCAAACTCCTATGACTCCAAACTCGAAAGGAACACCTCCAGCTGAGTATATACCCTCTTTCACAGCTTGAACTATCTTGTCTAAATTCGCATGTCCCGGAACTATCGTGCTGTAAGCGTTTGCAATACCTATGAACGGCTTATCGAAGTCTTCTTCGGTCACACCCAAGGCTTTTAGCAGAGCCCTGTGAGCACATTTATCTATACCCCTCTTTATTGCATCACTTCTCATTTCATCACCTCATGAGCATA